>CAZKZS010000015.1:19811-27103 GCA_964557285.1 uncultured Anaerolineae bacterium
AGGAGTAGAATAATTAGCCCAACAACCCGATTCACACAATTTTCCTCATATTAATGTCTATGATAGGCGAATTGGACTGGTGTGCAAGAGAATATTCGATTAAAAATGTCGATTGTTGTTACAATATCCAAAGACAAAATCCCTAAGGAGAAACCTTTTGAAGAAGCTCATTATCCCTCTGCTGCTGTTGATTTTGCTTGTTCCCGGTTTAACCTCCGCACAGGAGGAAGCAACGACACCCGCCGACCTGTGCGCTGCTGCTTTTCCTGCCCCTGAGCCTGAAACCCGCACCTTTGAACAGGCAGAACAGGTCTTGCAGGAAGGGGTCGATTATCGGGCGGTGTTCTGCACCAGCGCCGGCCCCATCTATGTGGACTTGTTTGAAGAACAAACACCAATTACGGTGAACAACTTTGTTTTCCTTTCGCAGCAGGGATATTACAATAATACCCATTTCCACAGGGTCATTCCTGATTTTATGGCACAGGGCGGCGACCCCACCAATACGGGGAAAGGCGGCCCCGGTTACGAATTTGAAGATGAATTTGTGGATGAACTGGTCTTTGACCGTCCGGGCCTGCTGGCAATGGCTAACGCCGGCCCCGCGACCAACGGCAGTCAGTTTTTCATTACCACCGTTCCCACTGAACATCTCAACGGCGCGCATACGATTTTTGGCGAAGTGCTGGCCGGACAGGAAAATGTCGAAAATATCCGTCTGCGTGACCCGCAGCAGGCGTTTGGCCCTGGCACAATGATTTATACCATTGTCATCGTCGAAAATCCTGAAAATGTGCCAGCCGAAGAAGCGGTTTTTGACGCTCCCACGCTTGAAGATGCTCAGGCCGCCTTTGAAAATATCAATACCCTGGTGCCGCTGATTCTGGAAAAGTTTTTCCCTGGCCTGACTGAATTTATCAGTGTGGCCGATGCCACTGTTGTTCCGGTAGAAGAAGCGGCCAGTCTGGTGAGTGAAGCGAATCAAGCCGCCGCAGAAGCCTACTATGCCGACCACAATTTGCAGTACAGCGCGTTTACGTCCGTTACCAATAGCGCGTGTAATCTGGAGGATTTTCCGGTGCAGCAGATGAGCTTCAAAATTGACTCGTATGCGTCGCTGGAAGATGCTGCCGCCGCGCTGGAAGATGAACGGCTGGCGGAAATGCTCCTAACGGACGGATTCACAGAAACTGATGCACCGGAAGTGCCATTTAGGGTGTTTACCCGCACCGTAGAAGGTTGTGATGGCAGTTCGATGGTAGAAGCGGTAGGATTGTGGCAGCAGGGTTATGCTGTGATTACTAGCCAGATTGTTCTTACCCAGGATAATCAGCAGATTGCTGCACCTCTGCTTTCTGAATTTGTCCAGCAGTTGTATGAGGAAGCGCTCTATCCCCTCCTGCAACCGCGTGTGGAGTAGGCATGAAATACATTACAACGGTAAACGACGAAAAATATGAAATTGAAATCAACGGCGATGTGGTTCTGGTCAACGGGGTTGAACGCAAAGTTGATTTTAAATCAATGGGTAAACATGATATTTACTCCTTGATTATTGACCACCAATCCTTTGAGGCAGTGGTTGAGCAGCGCGATAATGAGCAGTATGAAGTGCTGATTATCGGGGATTTGTATGAAGTGACCGTGACCGATGAACGCGCTCTGCGGCTCGCCAGCGCAACCAGTCACCTTACTTCCCCTACTGGAGAAGTGGTGGTCGCATCGCCGATGCCCGGCCTGATTGTGGAGGTTCCGGTTAAAGTGGGGCAGGAGGTCAAAAAAGGCCAGACGGTGGTGATTCTGGAATCCATGAAAATGGAAAATGAACTCAAAGCCCCGCGAGATGGTACAGTTCACCGCGTTGAAGTCCAGAAGGGCGATTCGGTTGAGCAGAACAAGCCGCTGGTGTTTATCGCCTGATGTTAGGCGGTGGTAGGGAACTCGCCCGCCGCTTTTTCGTCTAAACTCACTACAATGGGCTGTCTTATGGGACAGCCTATTTTTATTTCTACATTTCGCTGGCTCATACTGTCAGCGTTGATGCTGTATGTGCTTGCCGGAGTCGCTTTGACTCCTTTTCATGCAGATGAAGCCGACCATCTCTTTAAGTCACAGGTTTACATGGCTTATTTTGTGCTGCATGACCCGCTTCGGCTGCGAGTCGACCCACCTGTAGCCGTGAACAGCCCATCGCACATCCGGCTGCTGACCGGAACAACCTCCGCGTATATGACTGGATTTATCCTGTGGCACACCGGAGTCCAAGCCTGGCCGTCGGCATGGGTTTACCCGCAAAGTGTGGACCTGAATCGGCAGGCCGGACGCTGGCCGGAAAAAGAAATTTTATGGCGCGGACGGCTGGCCTCTGCCTTTTTTACTATGCTCAGTGTGGTGCTGATTTATAAAGTGGCTGAAAAAATCGCGCCGCGCACAGGCATTTTTTCCGCACTATTTTTTGCCCTGCATCCGGTGATTTTGCTGAATGGGCGGCGGGTAATGCAGGAAGGAACACTGCTGTTTTTTGCGCTGCTGCTGGTCTGGCAGGGAATCCGCATGGCAGAAAACCCGACCCGAAAAAATGGGCTGATTCTGGGGGCGGTTATTGGCTTTGCTTTTGCCAGCAAACCGACTGCGCTGCTGACGATCGTGGGAGTGATGGTTGGAATTATTCTTTCCCAAACGCTGGCCTTATACAGTTTAAAATCTAAATACAGATATGATCCGACAGACAGTAGGGACACGGCAGTGCCGTGTCCCTACCCCTATAGTAACCTGATTTACACAGCCCTCACCGCGATTCTTATCTATCTGCTTCTGACGCCCGCCGTCTGGAACAATCCTCCTGCGCGGCTGATGCTGGCGGCGCGGCTGCGGCAGGACGTTTTAGCGGGACAGGTCGCTTCCAGCGAAGAAACCTATGAAACTTTCTGGCAGCGCTGGGCAGCCCTCAATCCCTACCCTCAAGATATTCAATATTATGAATCACCTGATTTTGCCAGCGACAGGCAAATCCAGATGGAAATTAAAAAATATCAAAAAAGCCTGTGGCGCGGGGTCAATCTTCCATCCTTTTTAGGAATAGGGTTATGCCTGCTGGGAGTCGTAGCTTTGCTGCGGCCGCCCAACACCCCTGCCCGTCTTATCATTGTGTGCTGGCTGATGACAACCGCCGTTGGGCTGGTGCTGACCGTGCCGTTGGGCTGGCAGCGTTATTATCTGCCCTGGATACTGGTATGTACCCTGCTGATGGGATTAGGTCTGGACTTTTTGGCTCGGTCTGTGCAATCTATGGGACGTGGACACTCTTATGCCTGAATGGTTAAGCCCGTTTTTTGTGTATCTTCCGGCCTATGCGCTTTTTTTTCTCGGGGTTGGGATTCCCTGGGCGCTGGCGCTGCTGCCCCGTGAGGAATGGCGCAATCGGGTCACGGTTTTTACGCTTGGTATCACGCTTGGGCCGCTTTTTTCCACCACCTGGATGTTTTTCCTCGGTACATGGGGAACTTTTAAAATCGAACGGGTGCTGACGGGTATCTTTCTGCTGATGATTGTAGGCATTACGGCGGCATGGGTGCGGCGCTACAGCACCTATCGAGAAGCCCGTTTGCGGCAGGAAGCCTGGACTCCGATTGAAAAAACGCTGGTGGGTATGCTGGTTGTTGGCCTGCTCGTTCACATCTGGATTACGATGTTCTGGCCGTTTGTGCAGTACGATACCCTATGGACATTTGGTTATAATCCGCGTGTTTTTTTGCTGCAAGAACGTATCCCTGACTGGATAGATTATTACCCGCAACTTGTCCCACTCACCTATACCTATGGGCAGCTTTTTACAGGCACATTTAACGACCATGTAGCAAGGGCGGCTGTCCCCTGGTTCATTTTTGCCAGTGTGATGATGGCGTACCTGTTGGGCTGGAGGGTATGGGGGAAACGTGCTATAGGGTTATTAACAGCCGCGCTCTGGCTATTGATGCCTCATTCGCTGTACTGGTCGGCAGCAGGTGATCTGGAACATCCGGTAGCGCTGTATTTTACGGGTGCGGTGGTTTTTTTTATCATGGCCTGGCGTTCGCACCACTGGCGCTATGCCGTTATCAGTGGGCTTTTGTTTGCCGGATCAGCCTGGACAAAACCAACCGCAGGAGCATTTGCGCTTGGCGTGGTGCTGGTTGTGATTCTGGCAGGCATCCGGGTGTTGATTCCGGCATACTGGCGCGATTGGTTAAATTTGACCCCCGCCCCACCACAGGTATTCCGGCAAAAATTCCTCGTTGCTGCTGTAGCTGGGCTGTCCAGCCTGCCCATCGGATTAATGTGGTATATCCGCAACCTGGCCTACGGACATGAGGCCATTACTTTTCCTGACAGTTACTGGAATGATTTTGCTCAGCGTTCCGGTCAGGAATTTGGCTGGCTGATTCTGATAGCCATTTTAACGGTTGGGCTGGCGACCCATCGTTTATGGCCGCAAAGAAAAAGCAAAGTTCGTTTTTTGCTGATGTTATGGGCAGGGCTGATTTTATTTTTACTGGGAACGCTGCCCAATGCGTTTAATACCGACCTACCCTGGGAATCGGATACACTCTGGCGGTGGGTCAATGGCGCACGTCCCGCTGCAGGACGGTTGAATCCGATAGAAATCATGCTGGTAACAGCTGGCCTCGCGCTTTTGGCCGTGTCGCTGCGCGGCATATGGCTTAAAACCTCTGATCGCGCCCGTTCCTCGACTCTGCTGGCGGTGGTGCTTATTGCTCCTTTTACCATCGTCTGGTTTTTTTTCTATTCCTACCATTACCGCCTGATGCTGACTATTACCCCCGTGCTGGCTGCCATGACTGCCGCTTTGATAGAAACCTGGCTGCTGCCACTGGCGGCAAAAAATCGGCTGCGCCAGGGGGCGGCTGTTTTATTAACGGTGCTGCTGTGCCTCCCCGGTCTGACAGTGGCTGCCTGGTTTACCGCCTGGCATACATGGGCTGAGCCTCTGAAAAATGACCGTGAAAAATACGAAGCCACCAATCCCGCGCTGATGGAAGTGGTGGCAGTTATGGAACAAACCCTGGCTAATCGCCCGCGTGATTTTTTATATGTGTACACCTTTGGCGAAAATCGGCTGAATTTTTTCTTCCCGCACATGCGGACTCTCTGGGATGACCCGAATATTACGCGGTTAAATGACCTGCATATGAGTACCGATTTGCTGATTGGCGGCTCGACCGCCGATTTTTTGTGGCAGCAGAATCATCAGTACCCGAATCAAATTTCCGCCTATATGCAGCTTGGTTTTGTCTATTCCTTACCCACCCTTGAGTATAAAACAGGCAACATCTGGGGCATGGTTTTCCGTCCGATGCTGGAAACCGATGACGGAAACAACCGCTTTGTGGTTTATGAAGTTTATACGCCCAACCGCTACCACAAATTAGAGGACATCCAGCCGCCCGTTGTTCTTGAGGATGTCCATTGGGAGTTTATCGCGCTGCGTGGGCTGGAATTTCGGGCGGAAATCCCCAACGACACGGAACAAATTTTACCCGATGCAACAGGTACATTTTCGGTAAAAGCGGGGTCCAATGTGTATCTACAATTGTACTGGCAGTGTATCAGCCCGCCGCCTTACGATTATAGTATTTTTGTACATCTGGTTGACCCGCAAACCGGAGAAGTCGTTTCTCAACGGGATGGAGTCATTGGTAACGATGCACTGCCCTTAACGCTGGTCGCTTCGCCGGATTTAATTCCTGACCGCCGTTTGTGGCATATGCCGGACGATCTGCCGCCGGGCAAGTATGACCTGCATCTTGGTTTTTACGACCCCAATCATCTCTCGCTGCCCCGCCTCACCGCTTATCAGGGTGAGCAGGCCATCGGTGACGGCCTGCTTTTAAAAGGAATTGTAGAAATACGGTGATAAGCAGCACCATAATCAATAACAAACCCAACAGGGAACGCCGAGAGGAAGATACCTCACCAGTAGCCGGTAGCTTGTTGGGCAAAATGGTCACGGGTGCATTATTGCTGATATAGGTTGGGTTATAACTCAGCGTAGCAACATTAGGGATGACATCACCGGCTTTTGCCCTGCCAGAAATCCGCGCAGTGACAATGATCTGCACCTGCTCTCCCACCGCAAGCGTTATACCTGAAATAGTCAGTCGGTTGCCTTCAAGGGTAGCTGACCCGATGGTGGTAGAAACAAGGGTAATGGCCTCAAGGCGTGGGTCAAATTCATCCTGGAGAGTGGCATTACCCATTGCCTTATCAGTTGGATTTCGGAAGGTGATGGTATAGGTCACAGTCTCCCCAATCTGCGCCAACGGCTTGTCCACTGTTTTGATGATAAAGTCGCTGGCAATCAAGACTCGTGGCTGAGAATCCTCTGATGTTTGGCCTGTATCATTGTTCTGCCCGCCTGTGTCATCCGGCGTTGTCGGATTGACGACAGTAAAGGTTGAAACAAAATCCGCCACCATGTGATCTGGTACGCCATCCAGATCAGTGACCTGTACAGCAAAAACAGTCAGGGTACAGGTTTCTCCCTCTATCAAATTGGAAGCCGGATCAAGTGTGTAGTTCATGCCCGTGCCAATCAGGTTGAAGGGCAAATTTGTACCACTGGCTGTACAGGTCAAATCAAACGAGATTGTTCCCACTGTGACCGCTTCACTGAAATCCACCGCAATCAGAGTCGAGACTGGCACATTTACAGCGCCGTCAACTGGCATGATCCCTGTCACAAATGGCGGGAGATCTGCGGGGGGCGCTGTAACAGTACATCTGATAGGAAAATCAAACGGATTTTCATCGGCATCGTTGGTATCAAATTGGAGAGTACCAGAGAACGTATTGACGGTATTTGCATCACATTGGACTTCAAATGTTTCACTGCCCGATGCTGGCACAAATGCTGGCAGCGTTCCTATCAGTGAAAAGCCAGTCGGCAGGGTTAAATTGGCAAGTGTGAGGTCAGCACTGCCCACATTATTCACGGTGAAAATCCGGCTGATGGGTACGGTCTGCGTGGTACTCCCAAAATCCACAGGGGTAAGTGTGCCATCAGGAATGTCTGTCACGCCGTCCCGCACCTCAATTTCGGGAACGGGGGTTGCCGTCACCGTGCAGGAAATCGGGAAATCAAACGGGTTTTCATCGGCATCATTGGTCGTAAACTGCAATGTACCGGAAAAGGTGCTGACACTCGCCGCGTCACACTGAATTTCAAAGGTGGCATTTCCTAGCGCGGGAATTGTGGTCGGGAAAGGGGTGAGCAGGCTGAAGCCTGTTGGCAA
>CAZKZS010000015.1:27203-32975 GCA_964557285.1 uncultured Anaerolineae bacterium
GTACTCCCAAAATCCACAGGGGTAAGTGTGCCATCAGGAATACTGGTTGCACCGTCTAAGACTTCAATTTCAGGAGAGGGTTTTGTGGGGCAACCCAAAATTGGGGCGGTTAAGAAGCCGGAGTAATTAACGTTGGCGCTGACAGAATCACCATGCCCCGGCGCTACCCCTGAAGGGCCATCAGGCGCACCCCACCAATTTCCAGTAGCTGTGACACGATCAACACCGCTTTGAAATGCTGTAGAGGAGTTTTCAACAATACAACTTCTTGTTACATTCATTGAAAATAAAGAATAGATGCCTCCCCCATTCGTGCCTGCCTGATTGCCCTGAATAACGCTGTCAGTGACAGTAGCGCTAGTCCCGTAAATTCCGCCTCCAAAAATAGAAGCTGTATTATTACTAATCGTGGTATTCCTAATCGTTACTGTGCCATCGGCAATAATCCCCCCACCGTTTGAGCTGGCGCTATTGCCAGTAATGGAGCTATTGGTGATTTCAAGTGTCGCGCCGTTATAGTTATAAATACCACCCGCTTGCCCGTTGGTCGCTACATTCCCAAATGTACCCGCGCCCCCAACGGTACTATCGATGATGTAAAGCCTCCCACTCCCTGAGTTGTAGATACCCGCATAATAGCTAGCCTGGTTGCCTGCTATGACACTGCCGCCGCGAATGGTCATCGTTCCAGCGTTAGCAACACCACCTGCGTCGTAAACAGCCGTATTACCTTCGCCTAACGCACTATCCCCTCCAATAAAACTGGCATCAATAATCATTGTCCCCCAGCTTAGAATGCCCGCAGCACCAGTTGCACTATTGCCGATGACACGAGTTCCATTTTGGATGGTCGCTGTACCTGTACGACTTTCAAAAAAAATGCCGCCTCCACCTCTCCGAGCAAGGTTGTTACTGATCGTGCTGTTGCTAACAGTTAGATTTCCATAACTACCAATCCCGCCACCGCCCATCTCTGTGCGGTTTTCGTCGACAAGACTGTTGTTCTGGACCGTTAGGCTTCCGGTACTGGAGTTATAAATTCCACCCCCATAAGAATCCCAGCCGCCTAGCGCCCCTGAAATGTTATAACTAACTGAACTGGCATCAACAGTGGTAGTTCCCGTGTTGTAGATTCCGCCCCCATCGGCAACAGCCCGGTTGGGAGTCCCATTTCCGCCGATAATGCTGTTCGACTCAACCCTCAACGAGCCTTTGTTGAAAATGCCTCCGCCATAAATACTGGTTACTCCTGGATCAAACGAAGCACCGTTCCCGATGCGTACATTTTGTAACGTCAGTTCGCCATCGTTTTCCACATGCAAAATGCGGAATGAGGCCGCGCTGGTATCTCTTAAAACGGAAGCACCGTTACCGTTAAGAATAATGCCACTGTTGCCGGGGGTTACTAACCCTGTATTGGTGATAGAGGGTAAGCCTGTTGGCCCATCGCTTCCCCCCAACAGGTCTGCTGCGGTAAGGGTATAAGTCCCGCCAGCCGCCAGATGAATAGTCTGTACGCCTGGAAAGCAGTCCTCGTCGTTAGCATAGTTGATCGCCGTTTTCAGCCCTGCCACATCTCCATTGGCTATAGTTGCCGGGAAGGTGTAAACAGGACAGGCAGGCGGGGCAACCTCACAGGCAGCAGTGAAATTAAACGGATTTTCGTCTGTGTCCCCATTTGCGAAGGAAATCACAGCGCTGTAGCTGCCCTGTGATGTAGCATCACAGGTGAGGGTAAAAGTAGTGCTGCCGCCCGGTGGGATAAAACCATCCGTAAAACCAATTCCGGCAGTGACAGAAAATCCAGCCCCACTTATGGAAATTGGCAGTGAAAGGGTCAAATTCATTGACCCTAGATTATTCACTGTGAAGGTCTTACCAACGGGTGTCCCTTCGGGGGTTGTTCCGAAATGAACGCTACCTGTATTGTCGGATACATCGGTTGAGCCATCCAAAACTTGAATTTCAGCAACGGCTCTCGAAGGACAACCAGTAGGGGCAGATGTCAAAAAGGGCGAGTAAATCACATTGGTGCTAACCGTATCACCACTGCCACTTCCGACTCCCGAAGGGCCATCGGGCGCCCCCCACCAGTTATTGATAAAGTTGATGGGGACTCCTGCAATAACATTTGCTCCTGCCCCGTTAAACACAACACAGTTATTTTCTGAGCCAGCCGCCAGCGTTGCGCTTTCTTCGATATGCAGCCCTTCAGTGGTGTTATATAGAATCCAGTTACTGGCAACCAGCGTATCCAGTTCCTGACCTATCATGACCCCGATGCCGTTAGGGATACCGCCTGTACCATTAATGTTTGTTCCAATATAGTTGCCGCGAATCTCGTTAAAATAGGTTTCTGCATTGATAATGTCGCCAGCAACCATGACACCGGAACGGGTATTGCCAGAAATAATATTACGCTCAGTGGGTGTAGTTCCGCCGACCCTGTTACGCTGTGCGCCTAATGCAAAAGCCACACCATCCCTGTTGGGGAGGGCGCTCATCCCGTCAGCCGTCGTGCCGATTAAATTGCCTTCAATATGGCTGCCATTCGCTCCATTCCCCAAAATGGCAATCCCTGTTTCTGAGTTTCCAGAGATAAGGTTAAGTCGAAAATAGCCCAAGGTCCCACTTACTGCTATTCCAAACTGGTTGGGGATGGCGCTACTGCCAGCCGCGTTCGTTCCAATATAATTCCCTGTAATGTAATTTGTTGGGCTGTTTTCGATTCCAACACCACTTGCTAAATTACCGGAAATTACATTTCGTCTGCTGGTATCATTGGCGCCAACAAAATTATCGTATGATCCATTATCAAATCCTACGCCAGTTATATTGGGTCTGGCGGTCGAGCCTGTAACATCTGTTCCAATATAATTACACTGAATATTGTTGTAACTTGAGTTATCAATATAAATTCCGGCCCCACCTGTGAAATTGTTAATCACAAACCCACGAATGAGCGTGCCACTTCCCCCCTGAATGGTGAAACCATTTCCCGAAGATGCGCCGCCAAGCTCAATTTTTAAAACGCGCCCACTGACATCGCAGGTTGCGCCCGGTTGGGTGGCAGCATCGATTCTGACCCCTTCTGTAATGACAGGCATATTTCCCAGAATCGTGTGCGGCCCCGCACCGGGAATGTTAAAACGAATCTCATCAACTGGCATTCCCCCCACGCCACATTCTGGATAAACGGCCAGATTGGTATTGGCATTGGTGATTGCCTCAGGCAGTGAACAGACCCCATCTGCACTATTGAGCGCATTAGAGGCGGTTGTCACAACCTGTGGGCTGGGAATCAAGTCGTTGAGTGTCATGTCAGCTACAAAAGCATCCACTGAGCCAACAGAGGTCGTGCGAAAGCCATCCATCGCAGGAAGATCCAGTGAGGAGGTCATCCCAGAAACCAGCACTCGATTTCCGCCTGTTGTATCTATTCCCATCCCCATTTCATAAAAATTACCCCCCAGATAGGTACTGGAACGCAGTGATGCAACGCCGCTTAAATTGGTATCCAGTTTAGCAACGTAGGCGTCCGTCCCCGGTTGGTCTGCCTGATAGTAGTTATAAATGGGAAAGTTGGCGGAACTGGCATGGCCGGTTACAAAAACAATGCTGCCATTTTCAGCGAGATCCATCGTGTAATCTAAGCTGCTGCCGCCAAGATAGGTGCTATACCTTAAGCCTCCCACCGGAGCGAGCTTAGCGATAAAACTATCTTCTATGCCGCCGCCATAGGTTGTTTGATAGCCCTGATAGATAGGGAAATTGGTTGACGAGGTTGACCCACCAACAAAAATTTGACCGGAGGCATTCACTTCAATAGCATGACTGTTTTCTCTGCCGCTGCCGCCAATGTAGCTGCTGTAGATTAATGAGGCGGCACCACTTAGAGAGGTATCCAGTATAGTGACAAATCCATCTCCGCCGCCTGCATAAGTGGGCTGGTAAGCATTTCGGATTGGAAAATCTGTTGAGTACGTCATTCCTGTAACGTAAGCCCGTGTTCCTACGACTTCAACATCCTGCACCTGTTCAGTGCTGTCTCCACCCAGATAGGTGCTGTACCGTAAGGCCGCCGCGCCCGTCTGGGTCGTATCAAACCGGGCAACAAAGGCATCACCCTGTGGAGGATCATTCTGGTAAGCATTGAGTAGAGGCAAATCAAATGAACTTGTAATTCCCCCAATGGTGGCATCTGTACCATTTAAGGAAACCCCTGATGTCCATTCTGAACCTGCTCCGCCAAAAAATGTCCCATAGAGCAGACTATTTCCAGAAGCGTTGAGTTTAACCAGAAAAGCATCTAATCCTCCCTGTAAAGTCTGATAAGTCCCCCGTGTAGGAAAATTAGAGGAATATGTTTCTCCGGTAACATAGGCATTCCCATTTCCATCCACAGTAATTCCAATCCCTAGATCATTTTGTGTGCCTCCCAGGTAGGTACTGTAAATGAGGGATGCTGTGCCGTTCAGGGTGGGGTTAATCTTAAAAACAAAGGCATCACTAAAGTCGCCGCCATGAACAGTCTGCACAGCATTTAAGACGGGGAAATCGAGGGAATGGGTATAACCTGTGACATATACATTGCCACTGCTATCAACAGCGCTGTCATAAACCGAGTCGGAATCAGTACCCCCTACATAGGTGCTGTAATCCAGGGTAGGGTCGATGGTGAGCTTATAAGCAGGGTTATATGCCCCTAGTTCAAATCCAACCGTCGTAGAATCCAGCAGCACAAAACGGCTATCCACAGTGGTTGTGCGCTTATTGATAGTTTGAGAGGCGAAAGGCGCTTTTTGTCGTACCATTCCTCCCTCAATGTGAATTAATAAATCTCCATTGGGAGCAATTTCGAGCGCGTTTGCTGCTGTAAAATGTAGTTGAATTTGACGGGGGTCAGCATTGGGTTTAATTACAAAATCATACTGCAACTGCCCATTATTCCCAAAGTACACCATATCAATACCCGGGTAGACGTTGCGATGCTCAACCCGTGCATAGTGAACAATTTGTGTTTGCCACTGAGTTGGATCATCTCCTACTAAATAGCTGCTGCGGCTTCTGATGCTTTCTGTTCCGGTCAACGAAGCATCTGCATTTTGGTTCACCAGATTCATTCGCAGGGGAATCAGCCGCACATCCGGGAAATCATTTTCGCCAGGCATGGGAAATACGGTTTCATCACTCAAAACCTGTACCAAAGAAAATACAGTTTCCTGAGGAGTCAAATAAACAGTATAGTCTTCCCCACGGGCGATATATGCAACTCGGCTATCTACCTGCCCCTGATTGGCCTCAAAATAAAAGGGCAGGGCTGAAGTTTCTTCCGAATGAAGATAACTTTCACTGAGGGGAGCAATGGGTTTTTCCGCGTGGACAGAAAGATGGAGCAGCAAAGGGGTGAAAGTAAAAAGTACAACAAGTAAACTGCCAACTATATTCAATTTTTTAGGGTTCATTAGTTAATCATCTTCTTAAGGCTTATGAGAATGATTAAAAAGCCTTCTTACTAAGATCATTATAACGGTTTCTGGAAATTTGACAATATGAATCAGGTAAATTTAAGGTTGTAAAATCTAAAACGAGATCCAATGCAAGAGATAATAGTCAATAATTATTCTCGTCTGGACTCTATTTAACACTATACCTTGATTGCTAGTCCCCATTGAGTGGTTGATGGTGTACCGTAGGGGCAGGCATCGCTCACTGCATTCGCTTGTTCCTGCCCGAAAAAGGGCGGGTATCGGGCGTACCGCCCTTGTCCCC
>CAZKZS010000016.1:0-30076 GCA_964557285.1 uncultured Anaerolineae bacterium
CCGCCCCGCATGAAAACATCAGCACCCCCGGACGCAGCGACTTGCCGCCAGCCTGAATATAACTGGTAATGGCTGCCTGTAAATGAGGATGTAAAAACTGCGGAATGTGAGACATCAAATAAGATTTAACGTGTTTCTGGCGTTCGCTGACCGCTTCTTTAAGGGTAGTCATATCCTGTTCCCGTTTTTTTATTTAAGGGTAAACGGCTTCTGGGAAAAAGCAAAATTTTCTGGCTATAATTCCCCAAAAGGAACGGGTCATGAAAAAAAATTTCTTTCAGGTATGGCGAGAAGCGCTGCTGCGCCCGTCTGCTGCAACCTTTGATACGCTGCTGGATGACCCGCAGGTATCCATCACCCGCGCCCTGTTGTGGATTGCTGCGGCAACCGGACTGTCTACCGCGCTTCAGGTAAGTCTGGGGGCGCTGTTTCAGGCGGTTTTAGGAACAGACAGCAGCTTTTATACCCTGTTTAATTTCCTTTTTGATGATGTAAGTGAAGGGCAAACGCTGGGGCTAGGTCTGCTGTGCGCTGTGCCTGTGGGGATGCTGCTGGCGGTGATGGTAGTGCTGGTAGGGGGTGCGATTCTGCATGGCATCAGTCGCCTGTTCGGGGGAGATGGCACGCTGGAGGACCTTATTTATCTGATGGCCGCTTATACTGCTCCAATTTCCCTGGTGAATGGGGTGCTTTCCCCCCTGCCGTATATTGGGCTGCTGAGTTTTTTTACCACGCTGTACAGTTTTGGCCTGCAAGTGCTGGCGGTCAAAACGGTGCATCATCTTGGCTGGCCGCAGGCGATTTTTACGGTCGCTGTGCCACTGGCTGGGCTGGTTGCCTGCTGCGGGATAACGGTGCTGGTGCTGGCTTTTTCGTAAGGAGCAACTTGTCTCCTCCCCCGAAAATGGGCAGGCATCGCTCACGGGGTTCGCTTGTTCCTGTCCCTACTGGCCGCCCCTCACCTACGTGGTGGAGATGCGAACGCGGGCAAGGGAGTAAGGATTTGCGCGGACTGGCAATTAGGGTCAAAACTGCTATAGTAGCGGACGGTTATTAAAGGATATTAGATGCAAAATTTTAAACTGCGGACATTTGATATTGGGGGCGAACAGCGCCATGACCGCACCTATCGCACAGCAATTATCGAAAACCGAACCGGGATTCAGGGGAAAACCTTTATTGATCTGGGCTGTGCAGATGGATTTGAAACTTATACCGTAGCGCTACATGGGGCGAAAGAAGCGCTTGGCATCGAAGGGCGCGATGAACTGGTCGAGTTGGCACGGCAGGCAGCCGATCAGTTAAATATTTCCCATGTGGCACGGTTTGAAAAATACGATGTCCGTCAGATTGATGAGGTGGGTCTAAAAAAATATGATGTGGTGCTGCATTTTGGCCTGCTGTATCACCTGGAAAATCCGTTTAATCACCTGAAACGGGTTCGTAACCTGTGTAAAGGAGATTTACTCATGGAAACCCAGGTTGCTCCCCTGACTCTTGAAGGGGCGGAACGCAGTCAGGTTGACCATCTCAGCGATTTAACAACGGTTTTTCTGGACGGCGTGCCGTTTCAGGGGCGGGCATTAGAGTACGTGACGCGGGGGTATGCCAAAGGTATTGGCAGCCTTGACCGCCGCCTCGTATTCTGGATGACGGTGGAGAGTATCCAGAAAGCGCTGGATTTAGCTGGGTTTGAGGTGCTGCTGACCGTATTTAATAATCCCCCACAGGAGCTTGAACCCTGGTCAAGTTTGCTTGGGCATAACCAGAAGCGCTTAAAAGCCTTTTTCCATGCACGGGTGCGCGAACCGGAAGCCACTATTCCGGTACAAAAGGGGACGATTAAAGGGTTGTACAGCGCTCCTTATTCGTATCCGACGCTGAAAGGGCTGCGGCGGGTACGGCGCTGGCTGCTGCACCGGCTGATGTGGTCGTGGCGCGAGTGGCTTTAATCCGCATACGAAGGATTGGCATACAAACGCCGCAGCGTGTTTAAATCACGCCGACTCAAAGTCGTTTGGTCTAGCATAAAAGGATACATGATGTCGCCGGGTTCGGGGCTGTGAACCATGACTCCAAGCGCGTGCATCATTTCATGAAGGACAGTACCAGCTTTGTTATAGGCATCCGCCGAGAGATAAACCTGCCCATAAATACGGTGATAGGTATCTCCCCCGCCAAAGTCTCCTAAATCTAAAATCACGGCACAGCCAAGCGTTTCGGTTTTGTCGCAGCCAGACCAATATTCGTATTCATCTGGCGGCAGGATATAAATCACCAGGGTAGCATCCGCTTCTGTATCAATTCGTTCAATTAGCAGCACCTGACTGAGCTGCACGATCGCATGATTCACGGCGCTGCTCCATTCAGTGTCGCCGCCATCGACGTACACTTTGATGGGAAATTCGTAAAAGCGCAGATGCCGCCCGCCAGTACGGGTGAAGGTTTCCAGGGTGTATCCGTCGCCAATGCCTTCCCAATAGGTGTCTCCAAACTGTGAGGGGTCAGCCGTTGCCAGTGTCCGCGTCGGCTGAATCCAGGGGGTATTGGTGATTATATTAGTCTCAAAGGGGGGTGAACTGGTAGGCGTCCAGGTTGCAGGAAGCGGGGTAGCACTTGGAAATGGCGTTGAAGTCCGTGTTGCCGTAGGCGTTAGGCTGGGAGTAAAGGTAAAAGTAGGTGTGAACAAATCTGCAATGTTGGTCGGAAGGGTAACTTCTGAAATTTCCGCCGATGAATTGCCCTGCAAAATGAAGGCGGCTGCCACCAGAGAAATTAACACCAATCCGGCCATAATTGCCAGCAGGAGTCGCGGAAATTTCTGTTTTTGGGGAATAACAGCAGGCGTAGGCTGTCCAAATTCAGTATTCAGTTTATCTAATTTTCGCTGCGCCTGCTCATGAAAGGGATTGATGTGCAAAAGGCGCTGTAAGGCCATTTGAATCTGGGGCGGTTCAGTGAGTGCATTTGCCAGCAGCCACCAGGCATCCGGGTTATCGGGTTCAGCCCTGCAAATAGGCTGTAACAGGCTGACCGCCGCCTGTTTTTCTCCGGCTTTTAACAGATGATAAGCCTGTTGGAGTTCTTCCTTGCTGCCCATAAACCCTCTCGACCACTTTCCCATTCTATCATTCTATGGAGAGGGCGAGCAGCTTTTTCACAGAAAAATCATAACGAAGGCGTGTTATGCATTGAGCAGGCCATGAATCTGGGCATACTGAAGCAGCAGGATGGTTTTGCCGTCGCAAATTTCGCCCGTTTCAATCATGTGCAGCGCAGTTTCAAACGGCAGTTCCAGCACTTCAATATCTTCCCCGTCCGAATCCAACCCGCCGCCTGCGTTGAGTTGGCTTTCGGGGCTGTATTCCGCCACAAAAAAGTACACTTTTTCCGTGACCGACCCCGGACTCATATACGCTTCAAAAATCTTGCGGATATTTTGTACGCGGTAGCCTGTTTCTTCTTCGGTTTCGCGGCGGATAGCCTCCTCAGGATGGTCTTCATCTAGCAGTCCGGCGCAGGCTTCAATCAGCATCCCGTCCGGGTTGCCGTTCACATAGGTCGGCACCCGGAACTGTCGGGTTAAAATGACGGTGCGCTGAAGCGGGTTATACAGCAAAATAGTTGCCCCATTGCCCCGGTCATAGGCTTCGCGGCTCTGCATTTGCCAGACGCCATTTTTACGCTGATACTCGAAGGTGATTTTTCTCAAAACATACCAGTTGTCGGACAGCGTTTCGATATTCTGGATACGGATACGTTCGTTCATAGCGTGTCTCTTGTCTGTGTATCCAGAAATACACGGGCTGTCTGTTATTTCCTTGCCCTAAAATTTCAAAACCTCACCATCTTCGGGAATAAAAAGCTGGTAGGG
This sequence comes from uncultured Anaerolineae bacterium, assembly GCA_964557285.1. GTDB lineage: Bacteria > Chloroflexota > Anaerolineae > Aggregatilineales > J027 > SB15. The sequence goes on from CAZKZS010000016.1 coordinate 3,875, forward strand.
AGAAAGTCCGGCGGATTCGGCGGCAGCGCGTAACTCTGCCCGCGACACCTGCCCATGATCCAGCGCTTCAAGATGGGTTGCTACCACATACGCATTGGGGGCAAAGCGGCACACTGAAATCGTCTGTTCCGCGTTCATGACAATCGGATGCGGGTCATCTTCCCAGACTGCGCCCGATGAATGAGTCACAATGACGTTGGGCTGGTGAAACTGAATGACATCTTCCAGAGGGGTGTACCAGATGGTATCGCCCGCCCAGTAGAAATTGGGTTCGCCCGGCCCCTTAAACACAAATCCAGATACATTTTTCATGAGGTCGATGGTTTTTTCAGTGGTCCCATGCTGACCGGGGGTGCGTGACAGAGAAATATTTTCCCAGGTGACGTATTCCTCAACGGGCGTCACGTTCTGGAAGCCTTTGCCCCGGATAAAATTTTCATCTCCCGGCTGGCAGAAGATGGGCAGATGTTTAGGCACACGTTCCTGCGCCACACTATCAAAATGGTCGGAATGAAGGTGTGAAATCACGACCAGTTCCACCCCCGCCAGAATTTCATCAATCGACATAGGAAGGTCAACCAGTGGATTCGGTGATTTTCCGGTATAAGACCGCAGCGAATGTTTGGGCGCGAAATAAGGGTCAATCAAAATGATATGGTTGTTGTAAGTAACCCGTAACGTGGCGTTGCGAATAAGCTGAAGGTTCATGGTTTCTCCTATCATCACTTTTTTGAATTTAACATGACAGGTGGCTAGGTCAAAAACCCGCCAGGTGGACAGGATAAAAAACCCCCTAAAGGGGGGTATCAGCCAAAACAAAGTAGAGTAATCTAATTTTAGTCCAGTTTCGGAGAGGGACATCTGACCGAAGCCGGTGAGCCTGTGAACAGAAACAACTGATAGTCAAAGCTCAGCAGGCGTTGAAGCCATTTCGTTCAATGCCTGAGGTGGAGGGTTCACAGGGGATTCACTGTAGGGGGGAAATTGCATGAAATCAGATGTTCCTCCGGTGCTGGTCGTTACCTTATGGGGGGAAAAGCAGTCATGCAGTACCAGTTCAACTGGCATATTCACGAACGGGTGTTAGGGATCAAATTAAAAGGCCGTATTTCTCTCACTTTACTTCATCAGATAAATATAGACATTATTCAAAGACTGGAAAGGGGAACACGTCCTATTCACTTGATTCTGGATTTTCGAGAGGTAGAAGATTTTCCGCCGTTAACCCATGAACTGGTTGCCAGCCAGACGTACCTGGCCTACCGTAAACTGGGATGGGTCATCGCGTATGGCAACAACCGCCATGTGTCCTTTTTAAATTCAGTTTTGACTCAAAGTTATCATGCCCGCTTCCGCACCTACACGGAGTGGGAGGACATTACCGAATTTCTCTGTATGGTGGATGAAAGCCTCTGTCATTAGGGGAGACACGGCAGCGCCGTGTCCCTCCTTCATAATTGGGCAAGCAGACGACCCCGTTGAAATGTTTTTGCGCCGTACCACAGCATCACCGCCGTAATGAGCCACAAAATCAGCCCAATGAGCAGCGTAAAACCGACGCTGAAGTAAATCACCCCGCCAAGCTGACCAAACAGCAGCAGCAGCACTGGAATCACAATTGAGCCGCCCAACTGATAGGCTTCCTGAAAGGTGCTGACCCGCGACGACACCAGCACCATCGCCCCTAATCCCAATCCTGCCGCCGCCGGAGCAACCCACAGCACCAGCACAACCCACATCAGATTGGGGAAAAAGATTGCCTCTTTGATAGGCCACAGCACCCCATTCACCAGCACCGCATACAGCACAAATCCGATGAATGTCACACCCAACGCGGCCAGCCAGGGCGCTAATACCTTTGCCAGATACAGTTCCTCATCGGTAGTTGGGGTATAGATGAGGGCTTCAAGGGTTTTACGTTCTTTTTCTCCGGCAAAACTATCAGCAGCAATCACATTAGCGGTCATCAGGGGCAAAATCAAAAACATCGGCGCAAACATGTACACCAGCGCCAGCACCGCGATTTTATCCTGCTGGCTGTCCAGATCATCCAGATGGCGGCTGATGCTGTCCGGCATCCGGTCAAACATCCGATCAAAATCCTTCAGGTCATCCTCTGGCATTTCTACCCGTGTTAAAACCGTCCCCATGATTCCCGGAATCACCACCAGCAGCAGAAGCGGCACGATGATAATCGGCATCAGCACCGCTTTACTCTGGAAAACGACTTTTAAATCCTTCCGTACCACGGCTTGAATTGCACGCCAGTTCATGATTCAGACCCCTGATGCAGAGCAAAATAAATATCCTCTAAAGAGGCTTTCTGGGGAATCACGCTGTAAAATCGAATGTCTGACCGGAACAGCGCTGCCAGTAAATCGGGAATCCGGCTGCGTTCCGCACCGTCTACCTCTATCGCGCCATTTTCCACGCTGGCACGGATTCCGGTGAAAGCACTTAAGGTCTGCACCGCCGATGAAATTTGTTCCTGCGCCACGTCGATTTTAAAACGGGTTTTGAGTCCAATTTGCGCGGCGATGTCATGCGGTGTACCGACCGCCAGCAGCTTGCCGTGTTCCAGAATAGCGACCCGATGGCATAGCTGCTGCGCTTCTGTCAGGTTGTGGGTGCAAATGAGGACGGTTCGGCCTTCATCATGGCTCATATGCCGAATCAACTCCCATACCTGCCGCGAACTTACCGGATCTAAGCCGGAAGTGGGTTCATCCAGAAACAGAAGTTCCGGCTGATGCACCAGCGGCCGGCACAGCGCCAGCCGTTGTTTCATCCCCTTGCTGTACCCCCCGACTTTATCCTGCTGGCGGTCTGCCAGTTCAAACCGAGTCAGCAAATGGTCAATCCGTTTGCGGGCTTCATTTTTGGGTACACCGTACAAATCCGCGTAAAAGGCCAGATTTTCATATCCAGTTAAACGATCATCCAGGGAAGGGGTTTCGGTCAGCACGCCGGTTTTCTGGCGCAGTTTTGCGCCCTCCTGAGCCGGATTCAAATCCAGCACCCGTGCTTCGCCGGAACTGGGTTCAAACACCCCATTAAGCAGGCGAACAGTAGTCGTTTTGCCCGCCCCGTTGTGTCCCAGCATCCCAAACACTTCTCCCGAATACACTTCCAGAGTCAGCCCATCCACCGCAATCTTTTCCCCAAAACGGCGGGTAAGCTGGTGGGTTGTAATCACAGGATTCACCGACAAAATCCTTTTCATGTTATGCCATGCAGCCGCTTAGACTTATTGAATCATACGACGAATTGGGCATCTACAGTGCTGATACCTATCCCTGTTCAGCCACTTAATAATTGTTCTAGTGGAAGGTAGAGGGTATGCGGCTCAATTTTTTCCTGCTTGACCTCACCGCCGCGCTGACGGGTAAATTTATACGCGCTGCCCCTGCCAATAATGCGATATGCCCCATCCACAATTTCAATCGCGCACCCATCTTCACATCCAATGCCGACCAGCGCCCCGTTTTTTTGAATCATCCGTTTGAAGGGTTCGGTGCGGTTTTCCGAATTCAGATGGGGGCAATAAAGCGCATTGACCAGCCCTAAGCCCCGCACCCGAACATAGTTCCAGTCGGGCTGGTTGGAAAAGGACATCGAATCGCTGTGACCGCAGGCAAACCAGCAAATCGCGCCCGCGCTGAGTCCCGCCATGACTGTTCCGCGTTCATAGGCGGCTTTAAGCAGGCCATCCACCCCCAACCGCCGCCAGAGTTTCATCATCATCAAGGTATTGCCCCCGCCGACGTAAATTAAATCTGCTGCTTCAATTTTTGCTTTCAGAATTGCATAGGCAGGTTTTTCACGGATAAGATAAAGCACGTCCGTGTCACAACCCAATTTTTCTCCGTAGATATGGTAAAAAGACAGGAAATAATCTACCGAGTCGCTGCTGGCGGTGGGGATAAACAGGGCGTTGGGGTGCGATTTTCCGGTTAGCAGAACAACCTGCCGATCCAGAGGAAGCGTGTCCCCCTCTCGCATTTCCCCCCCTCCTATCGCTATAATTTTTCCCACTGCTATTAACCTCCGATTCGGAACAGGGCGGGCTGCCGCCCCCATTGTAAAGGCAAAGCAAATGAGCGAACAGACACGAACGCTGTATCGCCCGGTTGGGCTAAAAGAAGCCGAACTGATTCTGGTCAAAGGCGTTTTTCCACCGCGTCCGCCGGAGGAAGCGCTGTTTTATCCTTATCTGTACGAAGCCTATGCGGAACAGGTCGCCCGCGAACGCTATACCCGTGAGGAAAATACGGGTTATGCCGGATTCGTGACGGAATTTAAAGTCAAACGTCCTTATATTGACCAGTTTAAAGAACGTATTGTGGGGGATGAGATTCACGCTGAACTCTGGATTCCGGTTATGGAACTGGATGAACTCAACCGCAACATCGAAGGCCGAATCGAAATTACGGCAGCCTTTTATGGAGAAAAATATACGGGCCAATGGCATCGCTACCTGAGTGCGGAGGAACTTTTTATAGTGCTGTACCGCACCTGCCAGCACTATAATCAGGTCTGCTGGGGGGAAATTCGCCAGAATCGCCATGCTATCCTCCTGAATTACGAATACTGGAAACGGCACGATTTCCGCGACTACATGACCGAAGAGCAAAAAATGGCCTTTTTGCGGAAAATTGCCATCATCTGGGGGAAAAAAATACCGGAACGCCGCCTGCTAGGGAGCTTGATTTTATAATTAGATTGGATTACACTAAAAAAACCGACTGGTTGGTTTTTTTAGAATGGAAATCCATGCAAAAAGGCGAACGTACCCGTCAGCATATTCTGGAACAGGCAGCGCAGGTATTTAGTTTGCGCGGCTACCATGCGACCTCCTTCAGTGACCTCATAGACGCAACGGGGTTAGAAAAAGGCGGCATCTACAACCATTTTGGCAGCAAGGATGAACTTGCGCTGGCTGTTTTTGACTATTCAATCGAGCAGGTTCGGCAGCGTTCCCGCGAAATTCTAGTGAATCAGCCGCACACACTTGACCGTCTGCGTGGTGTGGTGCAAGTTTTTCGCAGCCTGATTGCCCATCCCATTCTAGCGGGCGGGTGTCCTGTTCTGAACACCGCCGTTGAAGCCGATGATACCCATCCGGTGCTGCGGGAACGGGCGCAAAATGCAATGGATGAATGGCGTTCATATATTGTTCGTACCGTCCGTAAAGGCATCGAACGCAAGGAAATTCGTGCCGGAGTATCGGGAGATACGCTGGCAACGGTCATGCTTGCTACGCTGGAAGGCGCGGTGATGATGACCAAGTTATACGGCGACACAAGTCATATGAAACGTGCTGCCGATTTTCTGCTCACTTATCTCGATACGTTAGAGGAAGCAAGATAATGGATATTCCCCTGGAACGTCAGCGCACCGTAACCTGGCACGACCCGATGACCACCGCCCGTGCCGCCCTTGAAATGAATGGCCTGGAACTGCTTCAGGCCATGATTCGCGGCGAATACCCCAAACCCCCTATTGCAGAAATGCTCAACTTTACCCTGCTGGAAGCAGAGGAAGGGCGAGCAGTATTTGGCGTTGAGCCAGCCGAATATCACTACAACCCGATTGGGGTGGTACACGGCGGGCTGGCCTGTACGTTACTGGATTCGGCGCTGGGCTGCGCGGTGCAAAGTCAGCTTCCCGCAGGCTTAGCTTATACAACCGTTCAACTGAATGTGAATCTGGTGCGGGCGCTGACTCTGGAAACGGGATTCGTGCGCTGTGAAGCCAACACCGTGCATGTGGGGCGGCAGATGGCAACCGCAGAAGCCCGTATTATTGATGCCAGAGGCAAGTTATACGCGCACGGTACGACCACCTGCCTTGTTTTCCCCGTTGCCCAAAAACGTGTAGGAACATAAAAAAATGGGCAGGTCGATGTGGCCTGCCCGTGTGTCGCTGTTAACGTTCGTAGATGGATTTGTAATTCCGGAGGGGTTCGCCCGTGTAAATCTGACGCGGGCGGTTGATGCGCGTCTTGGGGTCTTCGCGCATTTCCTTCCACTGGGAAATCCAGCCCGGCAGCCGCCCCAGCGCGAACAGCACCGTAAACATATTGGTCGGAATCCCCATCGCCCGGTAGATAATCCCACTGTAAAAATCCACGTTAGGATACAGTTTACGCTCAATAAAATACTCATCCTTGAGCGCGATTTCTTCCAGATTTTTGGCAATCTCCAGCAGGGGGTCGTGAACGCCTATTTCGGCCAGCACTTCATCCGCCGACTGTTTTAAGATGCGGGCGCGGGGGTCGAAATTTTTATACACCCGATGCCCAAACCCAAACAGGCGGAAGTTGGAGGCTTTGTCTTTGGACATATCCACATATTTTTTGTAGTTCGAGCCATCGTCGTAAATCATTTGCAGCATATCCACGACTTCCTGATTCGCACCGCCGTGCAGCGGCCCCCACAGCGCACAGACTCCCGCCGCAATTGACGCAAACAGGTTTGCCTGGCTGCTGCCGACCATTCGCACGGTGGAAGTGCTGCAATTTTGTTCGTGGTCGGCGTGTAGAATCAGCAGCAGATCAAGGGCGCGGGTTAACACATCCGGCACTTCATAGGTTTCAGAAGGCACGGCAAACATCATATGCAAAAAGTCGGCGGTGTAGCTCAAATCGTTGCGCGGGTACACATACGGCTGCCCAATGGATTTTTTATAGGAAAAGGCCGCGATGGTTTTGGCCTTTGCCAGCAGCCGAATGATGTTCAGGTTAATCACATCCGGGTCGTTGGTATCCGGGTAGTAGGCTGACAGCGAAACCAGCATCGCCGCCATAATTGCCATCGGATGGGCAGATGAGGAATAGCCTTCAAAGAATTTTTTCATATCCTCATGAATCAGCGTGTGGTAGGTCAGCTCGGTTTTAAACTTTTCAAGCTGCTCTTTGGTCGGCAGGTCGCCGTGAATCAGCAGGTAACACACTTCAACAAAACTGGATTTTTCGGCCAGTTGTTCAATTGGAATCCCACGATAGCGTAAAATTCCATTGTCCCCATCAATATAGGTGATGCTGCTTTCGCAAGCGCCTGTATTCCCGTAGCCGGGGTCAAAGGCTACCGCGCCCGTAGCCGAACGCAGTTTCCCTATATCAATGGCCTTTTCGTTCTCTGAGCCAGCGAATACGGGAAATTCGTATTCCTTGCCCTCGAAAATCAGTTTGGCTGTATCCATCTCGGTTCTCCATAAGTTTTTAAAGCTGCAAAATGCCCGGCCTCTGGATAGAAAGACCGTCCAGTTCAATGCTCACCATCGGCCAGGTGGATGTTGTGGGGGTAACAATTTCAAAGCTGTTTTGTCCCACTAAAATTGTATCTTCTGATTTACATCCTGCCACTGACGGATTCCATGCCAGCGCATGGCCTTTTTGCAGGGTCAGTGTGCTGCCCGGCAGCGCCAGCCGTTCACGCGGCAGGTAAGCAATGAACCCGCCCTGATGATGATTTTTCCACTGGTCGGATTCGTGGTTTTGCACGTAGGCCGCCTGAATAATGGCTAGCAGGTCGCCCAATGTGCGTCCGGGACGGCTGGCCGCGATTGCCGTCGCATCTATGGCGGCGACATGATACAGTTTTTCGTTCAAGGCTGCCGGAATCGCGCCAAAATGGACGAGCCGACTCGCGGCCACCACCAGCCCGCCGCGCCGCATACACAGCACCAGCAGCGCATATTTTTCCAGCTTTTTGGCCGTGGGAACGGGATGGCGGTAACGGGCAATCCGTTCATCCGTGCCAACCAGATTCACTACCGCCGTTCCGCCGCGTATTCGGCAGGAAAAATCCAGACGGGCGGCAATTTCAAATTCTGTATCACCGGGGCGCACCACGCGGGCAGCTTCTTCAATGGCTTCGGCGGCGTCCTGCCCCAATCGGCGATAGCGTGCCTGCTCCCCTTCGTTTAACAGGCAGCGTAACTGCTGCAATTCATCCTCAAATTTGCCTTCATCGCTGAAATAATCGGCAGTTTCGGGGTCATACCAGGGAAATTCCGCAAACTCGAATCCCAGTTCGGCAAACGGTTCTTCATCCCGAATCCGATTCAGTTCGATGTTGCTGCCAAAAATAAACCGTTTATCCAGCGTGACCAGCACGGAATACGCCCCCATTTCGTTGTTGACCGGAATCGTGGCATCTGCACCCGCCGTAAACCAGGCGATATTACGACTCCGGCGCAGCCACAGGCCATCAATCCGATGTTTTTCCAAAAGGGTACGCATCTGCTGATGTTTAAATTCAACTTCTTGCTGTCTGTTCATAGGGCTTTTCGCGCTAAATAAAACGTATCCCGCGAGAAAAAATGGCGCAGCGACACCTGCCGCATTTTCCAGAGAGGATAGAGGGTTTTTCCAAGAGTCGCCATTTGCATGAGATACGTCACAATCTGGTATTGAATCTGGGCTTTTTCAGTGGGGGACATCTCGTAGGGACACAGCAATGCTGTGTCCCTACCACTATCAGCCAGTGTTTTGTGATACGACTCCACCAGCGCATCGGCAGCCGGAGCAAAATACTGCGGGTCGGGCGATTCGCTGCCGATGAGCCGCACCAGCGACTCAATGGCCTGCGGGGACACTGGTTTTTCAAGCAGACGCTGAAGCTCACGCTGCACAACCTGGCAGTGAAGGGCGATTTGTTCCGGTCGGCGGGTGCGGGTCACGCTGGTATCTACAATCCGGCGCTGCACCAAAACCTCCGGCATCCGAGCAAATTGGGTTTTCTGAATGAGCCGTGTCCACAATTCAAATTCTTCAACCGTATTATATTCAGGATTATAACACTCCAGAAGCTGCCGTCGTGCCAGAATCGTGACATGCGGAATCGGATTCGCCCAGTGGAGCATCCAGCGAATATAACCGTCGGCAGCGCCGGACAAAAATTCCGGCCTGCCCCCGTAAAGTGGATTCCCATCGGCATCTATGGAAACCATGTTACAGCCGACCAGCCCCACCGCCGGATGATTTTCCAAATATGCAAGCTGGCGCTCCAGGCGGTCTGGCACGCTGATGTCGTCCGCGTCCATGCGGGCGACGTAATCCCCGCGCAGGACTTCCAGACCACGATTCAGGGAGCGCGTTAGGCCGATGTTCTGCGGATTCCGCAGCCGCACGATACGCGGGTCGGTATATTGTTCCAGAAGGGCGGCGGTGTCATCGGTGGAACCGTCATCCACAATCACGAACTCAAAATCTGACATGGTTTGTTGCAGGATGCTGTCTACCGCTTCACGCAGATATGCCGCGCTGTTGTAGACACTCATCAGGACACTTATTTTCACCATAGTGATACAATTCTGCCTGTTTAAAGGATGGAAAACAAGTTAGCTTGCGGATACTTCAGGCCAGTTCATCGGATACAGGCGGCGGGGCGGAACGAATCGCGTGGCTGCTGTTTGAAGCCTATCGCCAGCGCGGGCATGAGTCCTATCTGGCGGTGGGAAAAAAACACAGTGATGACCCCCATGTGCTGCTGATTCCCAACGAAACTGCCCGCGAAACTGCTCTGTGGACAGGATTCTGGCGTCGTCAGTATCGGAAAATGCAGCAGATTCAGAGGCGCGGCGCGTGGCGTATGGGGCGGGTATTTTATGACCTGGCCGAACCTGTTCGCGCCGTGCGAAGGCAGTTGGGACACGAAGATTTTGCTTTTCCTGCCACACGGGGGCTTTTGAATCTGTCGCCGCAAATTTTCCACGCTCATAACCTGCATAACAGCTATTTTGATTTGCGTCTGCTGCCAGAAATCAGCCACACCGTACCAACGATTCTGACTCTGCATGATGAATGGCTGCTTACTGGACACTGTGCGTATGCGATAGGCTGCCACCGGTGGGAAACAGGCTGCGGACACTGCCCGGATTTAACCCTGTATCCGGCCATCAAACGGGATGCCACCGCCTACAACTGGCGGCGTAAAGCAGAAATTTACCGGAAATCGCGCCTGCATATTGCCGCACCGAGTCAGTGGTTAATAGACAAGGTAAACCGTTCGATGTTGAACCCTATCGAAACGCGAGTCATTCCGCACGGTGTTGATGTGTCGGTTTTCCGGCCTGCCGATAAAAATGCAGCCAAAAAAATGCTGGATATAGCCACGCCGATGGTGCTGTTGACGGGCAACCGTGCCAGCCGCAACCCCTATAAAGATGCTGCTTTTGTGCTGGAAGCCGTGCGGCAGGTGACTGTTCCCCTGACCTTTGTCATTTTAGGGGATACAGGCAGCGACGAAAAAATCAGCGACTTTGTGACCGTGCGTTACCTGCCTTATCAAAATAATCCGACGTTTGTCGCCCGGTGTTACCAGGCGGCTGACATTTTTTTACACGCCGCCCGTGCGGACAACTTTCCCAATACGATTTTAGAAGCGCTGGCGTGCGGCACACCTGTGATTGCGACCCCAACGGGCGGAATCCCCGAACAGATTCACCCGCTTGATAGCTCAGAAAGGCCGACGGGGATTCTGGCACGGGAATCGGGGGAAATGACCCGGGGCATTGAACGGCTGCTGCGCGACGAGCCGCTTCGCCTGAGCATGGGGCAGCACGCGGCGGCAGATGCCCATCAGCGCTTTACATTGGATACATTTGTTGAAAGTTATTTAAAGTGGTATGATGAAATTCTGCATTGAGAATGTGTGGGTTATGATGGATGAAGCCAACATTGAAAAAATTGGCGATGGGGTGACTTTAAACTGGCTGCACGATAAAAAAATGATGATTTTTACGGTTTCTGACAGCCATCGCGCAACGGTTGATCTTTTTATCGACAAATACATTGCTCTCCTTCGGATATGGCCGCCGGAACAGCCTTTTCTGATAGGGCTGGCGACTCTGCATGATGATGCTTCCGTGACCCCCTATATCCGTGAACGCACTCAGGCTGTTATTGATGTGGCAAAGGAACGCCATATTACAGGGCGTTTTGCGCTGGTTTTAAAGCGGAATTTTTTTCTGCGGCTGGTGCGGGTCTTTATGCAGATGAATCGGCAGCAGGGCGGTACTCTGGAAACCCGCATTTTTTTCACACAGCCGGAAGCGGTGGCGTGGCTGGAAAAAGCGCTTTGAGCGTTTTACCGCGCATTACGGTTGTCACCCCTTCCTACAATCAAGGGCAGTATCTCGAAGCTACGATTCGTTCCGTGCTGTCACAAAATTACCCGAATCTGGAATATATCGTCATTGACGGGGGCAGCACCGATAACAGCACGGCAGTCATTCAAAAATATGCCGACCACCTGGCCTACTGGGTCAGCGAAAAAGACCGGGGGCAAACCCACGCCATCAACAAAGGTTTCCAGCGTGGCACAGGTGACGTAATGGGCTGGCTCAATTCAGATGATATTTTGCTGCCGGGGGCGCTGCACGCGATTGGCCGCGCCTTCGCACAGGACAGCACGCTGAAGGTCGTTTCCGGCTTTCGTCATTTTATTGATTCAGGCGGCCGGTTGATGAATTACTGGATTCGCGGCCTACCCACCGCCTATCACTTGCGGCGGCGCTGTATTTTGCCACAGGAAACCGTGTACTGGCGGCGCGAAGTCTGGGAAAAACTTGGCCCTCTGGATGAAAATTTCCGTTTTTGCATGGATTATGATTACTGGCTGCGAATGTTGGACGCAGGTTACAGCATCAGTCTCCTGCCGTATTATATCGGTGGGTTTCGCCAGCATGAGCAGGCCAAATCCAGCACGATTCGGGAGGTCTACCGTAAAGAATTAAACAGCCTGTATCAGCGTTCCGGCGTGGGCAGCAGCGAAGAAGAAGTGACCGCCCGTATGGGGAAATTGTGGGACTGGCGGTATAACCTCATTCGGGATTTGTGCCACCAGCCGCTTTTTAAGAATCCCCGTGTGGCGCTGCGAATTTTGCAATTTTTAGAGCTTCCGGTGCTGTCGTGGCCTGTGCTGGCGGCCTACGGACTCTATGCCAGAGGCAGGGTAAAATAAAAGGTGCTGCCCTGCCCCTCTGTGCTGGTCACACGAATCTGCCCGCCCATCATCTGAACCAAATCGCGGGTGATGGTCAGTCCTAAGCCCGTCCCGCCCCGTCGGTTTGTTCCCTGCTGAAAACGCTCAAAAATCACGGCTATTTTTTCGGAGGGGATGCCTGTTCCTGTATCCCGCACACCGATTTCCAGTATTTTACCTTTCGGCTGCACCGTCAGCGTGAGTCCACCTTCATCGGTAAAGCGAACCGCGTTGCTGATGAGATTCAGTAAAATTTGCCGTACCCGCACCGGATCGGCCAGCACAGGGGGAATAGAATCAGGGGCTTCTATAGCGAAAAAAAGCGGTTTTTGACCCATCAACCCTCTGGCACTGGTTTCCATTTCCAACAAGAGGGGTTTCAGGTCAAGGTTTTGCAGGTGCAGCTCAAGCTGTCCGGCTTCAATTTTTGCCATGTCCAGCACATCGTTAATCACCTCCAGCAGATGATTGGCCGACTGCAACACGTTGTTCAGACTCGTTTTTTGCATAGCGTTGAGGTCGCCCAGTTCGCCCACCAGCCGCCCGTAATTCAGGATGATGTGCATGGGCGCTCGCAGTTCGTGGCTCATGGTGGTCAAAAAAGTGGATTTTCGTTCTGCCGTGGCCGCAATCATCCCCAGCAGCAGCAGCAGCACCCCTAACAGGAGTAACATCCATGCCTGTGCCAGCCCTGCCACCACTCCGATTCCCGCAAGCAAAACCAGCCCTGCCGCCAGCATCAGGCGGGCGCGAATAGAGAGGTGGTCAAAAACACGCACAGCAGCCACTCCCAACATAAGAGTAGGGACACGGCACTGCCGTGTCCCTACAAAAATGTGTACAGGTCGTTAGCGCCGGACACCTGCCAATTCAGCAATCCGGTGTCCATTGGATTTTTGTTTTTTTATACGGTCAATGCGGCGCTGCAAATAGGGCATAAAGTGGCCTGCATAGCGGCGTTGTAAGTCGGGAATCTGCCAGTCATTGCCGGTAATCCGTCCCCGGCAGTGCGGGCTGCCACACTGACATTCAAATTCATCATACGGGCTGCCGTCACAGGTGGCGTAGTCAAAACACACCTGTTCCCCTGGTTCAATATCTCGCAGCGCCACCATTGCAATCTGTCCTTCCAGCCCCGCGTTGGGGGAGCAGGAATGGTTAAAACGGTCTCCGGGACTGGGGTCAAGCGACACCAGATACAAATCTTCTTCAACCTGAATACTCAAAGGACGGATGGCTTCGGGAACTTGCGCCAACTGTTCTCCGGTCAGGACATCCCCACCAAACACGGCCAACAGTTCCCCTTGCTGGATGGGCGCCATTGCAAAAACCCCAAGTTGATCCCCAAACACAGGCCGCGCTTCCAGCTTGGGCGCTAGATAGGACGAGAGTCTTGTATTCATTTTTTAGGTTCAGCCTTTCAGCGATTTTGGCAAGACACGTTGGCTCTTCTCTACTGTGGTACGTTGCCAGCCTACGCCGTTTCCAATGGGGGTCGGAAACGAGGTTTCGCTCGTACCTATGCAGGCGCTGTGCGCGAGCCTGTGTCACGAACAGGAAGATGGGGATATTTTATCACTATCCGCCAGAAAGCATAGCTTTTTATTGAATGTTTATAAAAATTTAAACTGACTGTTTGCGCTAAAATAGGGAAAAGAGGACAACGATGCGCTCACGAATTGGCATGGGGCTGCTTTCGGGCGCGGTGCTGCTGCTGCAAGTCGCCCTGACGCGGGTATTTTCTATCGCCCAATTTTATCATTTTGCGTTTCTGGTGATTAGTCTGGCGCTGCTCGGATTTGGGGCGAGTGGATCGCTGCTGGCATTGTTTCCCCGTCTGCGGCAGCCCCGATTCAGTGGATGGTACGCGCTTGGGTTTTCCATCACGACCCTGGCCGCCTACTGGTTTATCAATCATCAGCCGTTTGATTCCTACAGCATCGCGTGGGATAGAAAACAGGTTTATCTACTCATCGGCAATTTGCTGGGACTGGCTGTGCCGTTTGTGTTTGTCGGGGCCGTGATTGCCCTGCTGCTGAGTCAGGAGGCTGACCATGCAGGAAAAATTTACGGCGCGAATCTTATCGGGTCAGCGCTGGGGAGTCTGAGCGCACCCGTGTGTATTTCGCTGCTGGGCAGTGAACGGGTCGTGATTCTGTGTGCGGTATTGGGCGCGGGGGCGGGGCTTCTGCTGAACTCCACGAATAACCGGTTATTTTACGGGGCGGGAATTGGCATGTTCCTCCTGTATCTTTTCTGGCTGGTATCCTTCCCTGCCGCTTTTGAGATTCAGCCCTCAGAGTACAAACTGCTCAGCCAGTTTCGCCTGAATCCCGATGCGGAGTTCATTGAAACCCGCCAGAACGCCTATGCCCGACTCGATATTGTGCAGAGTCCTACCATTCATTCCGCCCAGGGGCTGAGTTTATCTTATTTTGGGGAACTGCCCCCGCAGGCCGGACTGCTGATTGACGGGGATAATCTGCTGCCCGTTCCCCAGACCCGCCGCGCACCGGAAAAACTCGCTCAATCCCTTCCGGCAGCAGTAGCTTACACGGTTCGCCCGAATGCCAATGTGCTGATTCTGGGGGCGGGCGGCGGCATGGATGTCTGGGCGGCCAAAGCCAACGGCGCGAGTCAGATTACGGTGGTCGAGCCGAACGCGCTGGTCTACGAAGCGCTAACTGATGATTTACGTGATTGGTTTGAACTGGCCGCCGATGAATCGATTACTTTTCAACAGGATCAGATTCGGACTTTTACGCAAAAAACAGATACGAATTATGAGATGGTGCTGCTTTCACTGACGGACGGCTACCGTCCAATTACCTCCGGCGCGTTTACCCTGACGGAAAATTACACGCTGACGGTTGAAGCCTTTGAGTCGTATCTGGATTTGTGTGGTGAGGATGGGCTGCTGGTACTGAATCGCTGGCTGCAAACCCCGCCCAGTGAAACCGTCCGCACGCTGGCGCTGATTCTCACGGCGCTGGACAAACCGACTCCGCTTGAGCATATCGTTGTCTTTCGTTCCTTCCAGTTGATGACGTTCATCGTCAAACCGACGCCGTTCACCGCGCAGGAAACCGATACGCTCCTGCAAGCCATTGATGACCTGCATTACGATCTGGTGCTTGCGCCGGAAATGCCGCCGGACATGATTAATCAGTATGCCCGCCTGGAACGGGATACCTATCATGAACTGCTGCTTGAACTGGCGACCACCGACAGCCGCGACGATTTTTACCGTGAATACGATTTTCGCATTACGCCGCCCACCGATGACCAGCCGTTTTTTTCCCATTTTTTCCGATGGGCGCAAACGCCGGACATCCTTCAAAATTTGGGGCGCACCTGGCAGCCCTTTGGTGGGAGTGGTTATTTTGTGCTGCTGGCGCTGTTGGGATTCGCGCTGGCGGCAGCCGTGATTTTTGTCCTGCTGCCTGTGATGACGCGGCGGCGCTTCCGGCAGGCGCTTTCGCTTTACGGTGCAGACAAATCCGCACGGGTGTTAGGTTATTTTACGGCTATCGGGCTGGCCTATCTGCTGGTGGAGGTGGCGCTGATTCAACGGTATATGCTGATTCTCGGCCAGCCGACTCTCGCTATTGCAACGGTGATTGGGTCGCTGCTGTTTTTTTCCGGTTTAGGCAGCTATGTCTTTCAGGGGCGGGGAATGGTGATTCTGCTGGCGGGGTTGATTGCCATTTATCCACCCGTCACGGATGCGCTCAAGCCAACGCTGCTGAGTCTGCCGCAGATGCTGCGAATCGCGGCGGTGGTGCTGCTGATTGCCCCGTCCGGTTTTTTGATGGGGATGCCGTTTGCACGGGGGATTACCACATTGAAAAATGCCCCTGACCTGATTCCCTGGGCGTGGGCAGTGAACGGCAGCGCGTCGGTCATCAGTGCGGTGCTGGCGGCGATGCTGGCGCTGTCTTTTGGATTCACGGTAGTGCTGTGGATAGGCGGCGGCCTGTATCTTACCGCCGCGTTACTCCTCACGGGTGAACGGCACGAACACCACGTCTAATAACCGTTCCATTTCTACATCGTCGCCGTTCCGCGTGACCAGCCATAGCGTTTGTACATTTCCGACTGGCCCAATCGGAATCACCATCCGTCCGCCCTCAGGATTCAACTGTTCGACCAGATAGGGCGGCAGATGGTCGGGCGCGGCGGTCACGATGATGGCATCGTAGGGAGCAAATTCGCTCCAACCGTAATATCCGTCGCGGCGGTCAAGATGAATATCCTCATAACCGAGTCGGTCTAAAACCGCCCGCGCAATGGCCGCCAGTTCCGGCACAATTTCTACCGTATATACCTCGTCGGTGAGTTCCCGCAGAATCGCCGCCTGATAACCCGATCCTGTGCCAATTTCCAGCACCCTATCTCCATTCTCAATCTGCAAATATTCGGTCATCAGGGCAACCAGTGAAGGCTGCGAGATGGTCTGACCGTATCCAATAGGGAGGGGATGGTCGTTGTAAGCGCGGCTGAGTTCTTCCGTCGGCACAAAACTATGACGCGGCACATTCCGCATCGCTTCAATGACTTTTTCATCCTTTACAACGGGTTCAACTGACAGCGTGACCAGCCTTTCACGTCGTTCCTGCATCTCGTCGCTGTCGTCAAATTCTCGGTCAAGGCGGGTCGGAGTGGCAATCACCGCCGTCGGAATATAGGTGGCGGTTTGCTGCTGCAACCGCGCCGTTTGAAGCGAATCCCGCGCAGAGTCTTCACTGACTTCGATTTTTTCCGCACAGGCCGCCAGCAAAATCATCCCTACAACATATATCCATTTCCACATGGCTACCTCATTTTTATTCTTCCAGATTCGCTAACAATTCAATAACAGCTTCTTTGAGAGGTAAGATATAGTTTTGGCGGGTATTCCAAATTGTCTCTAAATCTAATTCATCATAATCATGAATTAGAACATCCCGAAAACCCGCAATTTGTCGCCAGGGAATGTGTGATGCTTTACTGAGTAATTCAGAGGAAAGCCGTTTTACAACTTCACAAATAACTTCAAAATTGCGAACAACCGCATCCTGAATCAAGCCGGACTGCATAAATTCGTCCTGCCCACTTTGGGTATAGGTTTCGATACGTTCAATGCTTTTAAGAATGTCTTTTAAGTATGCAGCCTGACTTTTCATAGAGGTACGGCCTCTTTCAGGGCATTTTCGCGGACATAGGAACGCAGATTTTTTGCGGGTACAACATCCACTTTCCGCCCCAGTAAATCTTCCAAAGCCTGCATGAGTCCGATTCGGTCAATTAAGGTGTATCCCACCTCAAAATCCACCAGAAAATCAACATCACTGGCATCCGTTGCTTCGCCGCGTGCCACTGACCCAAACACGCGCACATTGTAGGCTTTGTGCTGCTTCGCCAGCCGTAAAATTTCCTCTCGTTTGCCCGCTAAAATTTCCTCTATGCCTGCCACCGCGTTTTTCCTTTTACCTTCAATTTTACCCCAGTTGATTGACACTCAGAATAAAGCAGCATAAAATGAGAATGAATACTCATTCGCATCCTGAGGATAAAAATGATTTCTCCAAAAGCCAAACTCCGCCAGCAGCAAATTTTAGAAGCCGCGGCGCTGTGTTTTTATAAGACGGGCTTTCACCAAACCTCCATGCAGGATATTTGTGAGGCGGCTGGCCTGAGTCCGGGGTCGCTGTACCGCTATTTCAAAAGCAAAGAGGCGTTGATCGCCGCACTCATCGAACATGACCGCGAGGAAAATGCCGCCTTTATCCGGCAGCTTTCCGAAAAAAAGGATGTGTTTGAAGCGCTGGATGCCCTGGTCGATGCTGCCGCCCGCAGCATGGACAATCCGGTTTACCGCGCCCTGTATATTGAATCAGTTGCCGAAGGGGTAAGAAATGAACAGGTGAAAAATTTGTTGCGCCAGCATACCGACAGTACGGTTGCCGCCCTGGAAGCACTGCTCAAAGATGACCCGACTCCGGCGGTAACAGCCCGGTTTATTCTAGCGGCGCTGGATGGGGTGGTCAGCCAGAAAGCGCTGGACGAAACTCTTGACCTGACTCCCCAAATCGCCCTGTTTAAAACCATGCTGCGGCAGCTTCTTCAAAAGGAAACTCCATGATAACGCCAGTTGCCGAAAAAGAACGGATTCAAATGCTTGATATTTTGCGCGGGTTCGCCATTCTGGGGATTTTAATGGTGAATATGGCTTCCTTTCGTTCGCCCAATCTGGTGCCGGGATTTTCACCTTCTGAAGGCGAATGGTGGGATCAACTGGCGGAAAAATTCATTTTGCTGTTCGCAGAGGGCAAATTTTATACCCTGTTTTCATTTTTGTTTGGGCTGGGGTTTGCCGTGCAGATGAATCGGGCGGAGGCAAAAGGCAAAAGCCTAATGTCCTTTTATCCGCGCCGTCTCCTGATTTTGTTTGGGTTCGGGGTCATGCAGCATATTTTCCTGTGGGATGGGGATATTCTCAAGCTGTACGCAGTTCTGGGCGCGGTGCTGCTGTTTGTCCGGCATCGTTCGGATCGCACGCTTCTTATAGCGGCGGGAGGGCTGCTGCTATTTTCTTTTTTGATACTTGCGCCTGCCGCCGAATTGATTAAAGAGGAATTATCCGATCCGCAGTTTATTGAAGAAACCCGCCAGACCTACCTGCAAACAAATTATTTCGATGTTATGGCAGACCGCTTAAAGGGATTCTGGCTCACGCTGGCCTCCCTGTTTTATTTGCAGGGGCCGGGGGCGCTGGCGATGTTTTTCTTGGGGCTGGCAGCCGGAAGGAAGCATCTTTTTGAGACTCCGGCGGCTCATCTTTCCCTGTTCTGGCGTGGGCTGCGCTGGGGACTGGTGATCGGTGGAATCGGGAGTCTGATGATGACGTTTTTGGACAGCCCCATGCTATTAACCTTTGGTTTTGTGCTGGGCGCACCTGCGTTAAGCATGGCCTATGTCAGCGCGATAACGTTACTCGCCCAACATGAAACCTGGCGGTTACGGCTGGCGCCGCTGTCGTGGGTTGGACGGATGGCCTTGAGCAACTATATTTTGCACGCGCTGGTATGCAGCACGATTTTTTACGGTTACGGGCTGGGGTACTATGAGCAGGTGGGGGCGGCGGGCGGCCTGCTGCTCACGTTTGTGATTTATCTGCTGCAAATTCCCTTCAGCCGGTGGTGGCTCAGCCATTTTTATTACGGCCCTCTGGAATGGGTATGGCGTTCGCTGACCTATGGCCGGAGTCAGCCGTTCCGCAAGTTACAGCCCGCCGCACAAATCCGTTAAGATAAAGGCGATTTTACCTTGATTGCTCGTCCCCATCCTGTAGGGGCAGGAACAAGCGAACGCAGTGAGCGATGCCTGCCCTTTCCGTAGGGGGCGGGTATCGGGCGTACCGCCCTTGTCCCCGCCCCTACTGTCAATCTTATGGGCTAACCGGTTCTGTTGAAGCGTCAATCGAAAGCAGGAATTTCACCAGCTTACGGCGGTCTTCGGGATTGCTCAGCCCGTCGATGCCACCTGTACCAGCCGAACGATGCTGGAGGAAACGATCTCCCATCGCCTCATCCAGGGAAGCGGCCGACCCATTGTGGAAATAGGGCGGCGAGAAAAAGACGCTGATGAGCGACGGCGGCACAAATCCATCCTGTCCCAGAGGCGGTTTGGCGTTCGCCCGCACTTCGTTGCTATCCGCCGGATTAAATGTGCCAACATTGGTAAGCTGGCCGATAATCTGCCCGCCGGAAATAAGCGACTGGTCGGTGATGGGTGGGGTAATAGCACTGCTTGACCATTTTGCCCCGCCATGACATACCTGACAGTTGTTGTTAATAAAAATCTGGCGGCCTTCCGCGATTTCGGGGTCATCGCTGCCCGCAAGAGGCGAAATAGGAGCGCGAATCGTCTTGATATAAGCGACAATCGCATCCCACGCATTGACCAGCCCGCCGGAAGGAGTCCGCACCTGAAGCTGTCCGCGTAAGGAGTTCGGAACGGCCAGGGTGGGCGGGTCGCCAATCACCAGCCCGCCAATATTGGCAGGGTCTTCTAACGCACTGCCGTCCGCGTTCAGCAGCAGCCCCGCGCCGCCGGAAACGCCCCGGATGTTCAGTTCAAAATCCTGCTGCTCGTCAAAGATGGCCGACCAGTTTAAGGCACGCATCACGCCGCCCGCAAAATCGGTGTGCTGCGAAAGGGTGCGGCGCGGACCGGCAGCAAAAATCCATACCACGTTATCGGCCAGGCCAAACGGATGGCACGCGGAGCAGGACTGCCAGCCTTCGGAGGACATATTGCCGATGCTGCTGGCAAATTCACCGACGGAAGTGTTGTACAGTTCTTTGCCGACCAGTACCAGCTCCTCCTCTGAACCCGCCGCAGGCAGCGCCGAAGCACGCAGCGTCGCAATCGTTTGTTCGGGGAAGCGCGTAATATCCAGCACGGTCACATCCCGCGAAATGTAATTCATCACGTAGGCGCGGGTATCCGTGTTGTTGATGACGATGCCGCGCGGGTTGCGCCCAACCGGAACTTCCAGCACCGCGCCGTCAAGCGGATTATTGGAAACGATTGCCGCACCTGTGGCCGGATCAACTTCAATTCGCACCAGCACATTGCTGGCCGCGCTGACCACATAACCGACATTTTCATTGGTTTTAAACGCAATTGCCCAGGGAACGGCCAAAAACAGCTTGCGTGTGCCTTCCGGCTGTGTCGCTACAAATTTATGCAGGTTGATGGTCTGCCCTGTGTCCTGATTGGTGGCGGTGTTCAGGATATGCACGAGCGCCTGCGTATTGACGTTAAAGCGGACAGGCCCATTGGGGGAAGCCCCTACGTTAGGGAGATACAGGAAACCGTTTTTGATGGACAGCGCCTGCATCTGATTCGGATACGCTCCGGTGACAAATTCGGGGTCTTGCCCCGGTTCAATACGCTGAATGGCGTCACCAGTGGCTTTAAATCCCGTATCCGGCATGTTGGTCAGGATAATTTGTCCGGTTACGGCATCCGTTTCCGTGGAAACTTTTGTGACCAGCCCCGTTTTGCTGTCGTCCTCCCCGTCCAATTTGCCCTGATTGGCAAACGAATAAAAATGGGTAACGTACAGCGTTTCATCGGTATCAACATCGTTGTTGTTGTTGGTAATGGCCATGCCGCGTGGTTCAGCGCCCACGGACGGCCCAATATTGGTGATTTCTTTAACCACGGTGTTGGTGGCTACGTCAATCACGCTGATGGAATTGGAACGGGAATTGGTCACGTACACTTTTTGACCGTTGGGCGTAATGGCGACCCCGTAGGGTTCTGTGCCAACATCCAGCGTGGCGACCACTTGCGCGACAGGTTGGGCGGTGACATCTACCGCCAGCACGGAAACCGTACCATCTATGGTGTTTGCCACATAAACGAATTTGCCATCCGGCGTTACGGCGACTCCGCTGGGTTCTGTCCCTACCGGAAATTCACCCAACGGCAGGTTGCGGTCTGCACCCACATCAAACAGCGTGACCGTGTTCACATCAGGATTCACGACGGCCAGCAACGTATCGTCCGCGTTAAGCGCCAATGGCCCGGATTTGGTTGCTCCGGCGAAGCGAGTCGCGCCCTGAGCGACAACAGTTTTAGAACGCAGCACAGAGTCTGCCAGTGGGAGAGAAATCAGAATCAGACCAGCGACGATAAGAAAGTACCTGCGAAAAAGCATAAAACTCAAAACGGCCTCCCCAAAAATATTAGATTCATCTCTCTGGATGGATTCTGATTGTATGAGAAGTCTTACAAAGGGGCAAATCGAACTCAGAAAAAAGTCATAAAAATATTTTCCAATCTTCTTCTAATTTGGGTGTGGGACAATAGAAGGTACTTCAAACAGGAGATTTTCCCCTCATGGATAAACAAACCCTTATTAACGCCTTAAATGATGACCTGGCCGGAGAATTACAGGCCATTATTCAATACCTGACCTATTCCGCAAAAGTGACCGGCCCCTGGCGTCCGCAACTTGTCCAGTTTATGCAATCCGAAATTCAGGATGAAATGCTTCATGCTCAGTTTTTAGCGGATAAAGTGGCTGCGTTAGGCGGCACACCGACCACCCAGCCGCACCCCGTACCAGAAGCCCGCACCGCCCGCGAAATGCTGCAAGCGATTCTGGAAGCGGAGAAAAAAGCCGTTGCCGGATACACCGAACGGGCAAAACAGGCTGAGGAATTTGGCGATGTGGGGCTGGTCGTGCAGTTAGAGGATATGGTGCGCGACGAAATGAACCATTCGGAAGAAACCGCCAAGTTATTGATGAACTGGGAATAGGGTTTTTCCACCGGTAGCGGCAGGGACAAGTGAACAGAGTGAGCGATTCCTGCCTGAAAAAGGGCGGGTGACAGGTCGTGGCGACCCTTAACACCCGCCCCTACCGCATCATCGAAATTTCTTCATCCTCCGGCGTCACATATTTTTTCAGCAAATCAACCGTCAGGCAGGAGTGAATCGGCAGCACCATCAGCATATCTCCCACGCTGACCCGATTCATCAAGTCGGGCGGCGCTTTGACGATGCCGTGTTCCTGAGACAGGGACATCAGATAGGCATCTGGAATCACGCCGCCCCAGCCAGAATCGGTTTTTTCGGCCAGTACCCCAAAAATCGGCTGCCCATCGGCATTCAAAAGGCTCTCTTTAGAAAGATGCACCGCCCCGCCATAAAGAACGATCGTGCTGCGGGAGGGATGTTTTGCCACCACCGGACATGCCACCGCGACGGCAATATCTTCCGGCTGGCACGACCCAATCACGACCTGCATCCAGTCGTAAAAAACAAAGTTGCCGGGACGAATTTCATCCACGCCGCTTAAATCCTCCACCACTGAACACGAAGGCGTGTCCCCAACGGAAAGTTCGACGGGAAACGGTAAATTGTCGCGTACCCACTGTAAACGGGTAAGGGTTTCTTCGTAAATGCGGCGGACAGTTTCCGCGCCCCGTGCTTTATAGGTGTGTCCGGCATGGGTGAGCAGCCCTTTTAAAGTCAGTTTATCTGTGACGGTGGCAGCCACCTGCTGAATTTCCGTCAGGTTGTCCCATTCCAGGCCGGTGCGGTGATACCCTGTGTCGATTTTGAGGTCAATTTGTACCGGAGCAGTCAGGTGCTGCTGCAAAAATTCAACCGTTTCCACGGATTCGACCAGCAGGGTCAGGCTAATTTGTTGCGCCAGCCTGTTGATTTGTTCAATTTGCCGCCAGTTCACCGGAAACGCAATGGTGATGTCCTGCCAGCCGTGTTCGGCAAAGTAACAGGCCATATCTACCGACGAAACGGTGATCGCCTGTACCCCTTCCTCCCGAAACCATTCCCCAATCTGGGCGGACTGTGGGGTTTTAAAATGAGGACGGAAACGCACGTCGTTTTTGCGTGCTTTTTCCGCCATCCGGTGAATATTACGGCGGGCAATGTCTGGGTTAAGAACAGCAGTGGGTTTTTGAATGTTCATCAGCCTGCATTCTGCGCGCAGCGAAAACCAAAATACGAATTACGGTCAGAGGGGTCGGCGGGCAGGCGGTAGGTGGTGCGGTATTCCATAGGGCCGAACACATCAAAGGTAAACGCGCTGCCGCCGCGCAGCACACGCTGTTCGCCTGTTTCCGGTCCGGTGGGGTTATCGACTGGACTTCGGGCAAAATAATCTTCAGCGTACCAGTCCGATACCCATTCCCAGACGTTGCCTGCCATATCCAGCGCCCCAAATGGACTCGCGCCGTTGGGGAATTTGCCTACATCCACCAGCACACCCGTTTCCACATTGGCAGGCACGCCGCCGTCAACGGTTGCCTCACTGCCCCAGGGAAAGGTCAGCCCATCTTCGGAGCGTGCCGCAAATTCCCATTCCGCCTCAGTAGGCAGCCGTTTGCCTGCCCAGGTGCAGTAGGCCAGCGCATCCTCCCATGAGACTCCGGCAACGGGGAAATTCTGCTGCCCGCGTGTGAATCCCTGCCCCACGAGCGTATCTGCCGGACGCTGAATCACTTCAATCTCCTCAAAGTGAAGATTAATCCACACTGGCACCACGCCGGCCTCATCATCCGGGTTGCTGTAGGCGCTGCCGGGGCCGCGCACCAGCAGCATAAATATTTCTTCGTCGTTGGCATCCACAAAGCCATCACTGGGATTGTTGGGGTCGTAACAGCAGGTGCCATCTGCTTTTAATACGCGGTGCTGGTCATCCCGAACCCCCTGCATATACATCAGGTGAGTCCCCAAATTTTCATAAATAAGTTCTCCATCCACATATACATCCGACAGCCCCCACGAACTCACGAATCCAAGCACGGTTGGGTAAAAACTGGATTCGTTGCCACTGTCGCCGTGCATAAAAATATGCGGTGCGACTCCCCCTTCGTGAAACGGCGCGCGTTCCCGGAAAACGGTATGCTCAATGCGGAAGTGGCCTTCTACGGTGCGGGTCATTTCCGTATCCACGCTGCCCGTAAATTCGACAATCACCGTTCCCGTATTGTCATCTGCATTCAGATTCAGGCTTAAGGTCGCATCGGGCAGGTCAACAATTTTGTCGCCCTTCACCGAAAAGCGGTCAAACAGGTTGCCAATCAGATACCCCCCTGTTGCGTTGACCTCCCACAAAGAAGGTTCGTCACTCTGACTCCAGGTGGCAGGCGGATTGCGCCCCGTTTCGACCACAAAATCCAGATATTCCAGATTGGTCACTTCTGTAGTGTCGATAAAAAATGGATTGACCTGAACGCGGTGCGGCGGACTCTCGTTGGCATTTCCATTGGACGCACCCATTTGAAACTCGCCACCCGGGATATACACCATGCCTTCCGGTGCGGTAGGCGGCGGTACCACTTCTTTTTTAGTATCCTCATCCCGTGTCAGCAAAAATATCCCTACCACGGCCGCAATTAGCAGCACGACCACCCCGCCGATAGCTGCCAGCGCTGTGTTCGTGTGGGGAATATTAATGACGACCTGTGTGCCGCCGATGGTTTGTCCCGACTGAAAGACGGCAGAGGGGTTCTGGGTGGAGGGCGGGCTGTCCAGGGTCATCGTCCGCATGTCGTCCATGTCCCCGCCAAACGTGACCTGTGAATCTCCGGCAACCGTTTCGTGCAGGTCAAAATCAAAGGTGGTTTTTTCGCTGGCGGGTCTGGGCCCACGCAGCGCTTCGACCATTTCCCCCGCCGATGCAAACCGCTTATGCGGGTCTTTTTCCATCGCTTTGAGGATTACCCGGTCAAAAATGGGGGGCAGGTTTTCGACCTGGCTGCTGGGCAGGGGAGGCATTTCCTGTAAATGTTTAAACAGCACTGCGGTGAAGGAATCGCCGTGAAAAGGCACATCCCCCACCACCATCTGATACAGAATCACTCCAAGCGCGTAAATATCCACGCGCGGCGTGACCTCTGATCCGTGTGCCTGTTCCGGCGACATATACGCGGGTGTGCCGGAAATGGCGTGGCTGGCCGTGAGTTTTTGCCCGCCTAACAGCCGCGCCAGCCCAAAATCGGTCAGCACCAGGCGGCCATCCAGCGTAATCATGGCGTTGCTGGGTTTCAGGTCCCGGTGGGTAATTCCCTGCTGATGGGCATAATCAACGGCGGCAGTAAGCTGGGTAAAATAATTCATGACTTCTTCCAGCGACAGCCGTCCAGTGGGGCGATGCCGTGCCTGTTCCAGCACATCTTCCAGGGTGGGGCCTTCAATGAGTTCCATCACCATGTAGTGCATCCCCTCATGTTCATCAAAGTCGAACACCCGCAGGATGTTCGGATGACTCAGGGCAGCAATCGCACGGGCTTCGCGTTTGAAACGGGCTACACTTTCGGGGGCGTCCAGCGCTCCCGGATGCAGCACCTTAATAGCAACATCCCGTTCCAGATTCGGATGGTAGGCGCGGTAAACCTCTGCCATACCGCCCCGTCCGAGCAGCGCTTTTAGCTCGAACTTGCCGAGTTTGTCGCCCGCTTTGAGGTAGGAGGCTTTCATATGATGATTTCACTCGTTGGCCTGATGTTATTACTATAGCCCCGAACGCCAAAAAAGCAACCAGATGAGAGGTATGGGAGTGGCAAATTTTGTGTGCATGAGCTTTTTTGCCCCTCACCCTGCCTTCGGCATCCCTCTCCCAGAACGGGCTTCACCCTCCGACAGTTTCCAGGGGATCGGGAAAGGCGGGGAGAAAACAGAGATA
>CAZKZS010000017.1:0-29953 GCA_964557285.1 uncultured Anaerolineae bacterium
TACTGGGTGTTTGGCGTGGTCATTGACAGTCAAAACACCAGGTCCCGCCTGATCCGCGAAATGGGCAGCCGCGATAATGCTACAGCCTGCAATGCGGTAGAAGAATTGAGGGCGCACGGCTGGCTTGGAGACGGTTCACTCCAAAAAGCACACTTATGGAGGGCGAACCTGCAAGGAGCAGAGTTAGTGGAGGCGAACCTGCAACAGGCAGAGTTATCTGGTGCAAACCTGCAACAGGCATACTTATGGAGGGCGAACCTGCAAGGAGCAGAGTTAATAAAGGCGAACCTGCAAGGGGCAAGTTTATGGAGGGCGAACCTGCATCGGGCGAATTTAAGGGAGGCGAACCTGCAAGGGACAGTATTAATAGAGGCGAACCTGCAAGCAGCAGAGTTAGTGGAGGCGAACCTGCAAGGAGCAGATTTAATAGAGGCGAACCTGCAACAGGCAAAGTTATTCAGAGCCAGCCTTCAAGGGGCGCTCCTTGAAGGTGAAATTGCCGGTGAAATCTATAAAGCCGAATTCGACGAAAATACCATCCTCCCCGACACCTCCCGTTGGACACCCGATACCGACATGCGCCGCTTCACCGACCCCTCCCATCCCAACTTCGGGCAGCCCCCTGGGGGGAAAAACTCGTAGGGAGGGAATCATCCCCTCCCTGTTATCGTAGGGACACGGCGCGCCGTGTCCGCCACTTTGTAGGGGCTGGTGTTCACCTGCCCTTTCCCACCGCAAATCGTAGGGGCGGGGACAAGGGCGGTACGCCCGATACCCGCCCGAAAAAGGGCAGGATCGCTCACGAGGGCTTGCCCTTTTTCCGCTTCTATGTTTCAATTGTTGGTAACTGCTATTACCGTGCGTTACTTTTGGTGAAAAAATTTGATGTGCTACAGCGCGGGAAAATGCCCCCTGAGGGATTCGAACCCCCGACCTTTGGTTCCGAAGACCACTGCTCTATCCACTGAGCTAAGAGGGCAGCATATCCCAAGCATATCACGAAGCAATGATTTCCTCAATTGGGTTTTCCGGTATAATCTACAGGCGAGAGGGACATACATGGAACACAATACCCTGGAAAGAATGCTTCAGGTCAGCCGTGAGATGGCCGAAATTCGGGCGCTTGACCCCCTGCTTGAATTTACCCTGCGGGAGGCTATCGACTTTGTAAATGCGGAACACGGCTATATTATCCTGCTTGAGCCAGACGGCAGTTTTGAATTTCGGGTCAAAATGAGTCGGGATGGTTCGCCCATCGACAACCCCTATGATCAGGTGAGTACGTCGATTATAGACAAAGCCCTTTTTAATCGGGAAGCCGTCCTCACCCACGACGCCATTAACGACCCCAATTTTGAAACAGCCTCCAGTGTACGGGAGCTTCATCTGCGTTCAGTGGTGTGTGTCCCGCTGATTTCTCAGGGTGACGTGTTAGGGGCAATCTTCCTTGAAAATCGCTCCTTCACGGGTCTATTTAAACAGGACGATTTAGCCCTCCTAACCCTATTCGGCAATCAGGCGGCGGTGAACGTGGCAAATGCCCGTTTAAATGAGGATTTGGAAGCCCGGGTTCAGGAGCGTACCCGTGAACTGGAAGAAGCCCGCATTCATGTGGAACGCGGCTGGCAGGAGGCCGTTGAGTTAAACCGTCTACAAGCCATTCTCATGGGCAACATCGCCCACGACCTCCGCAGCCCGCTATCGGTGGCCGTCAGCGCCATTACTTTCATTCTGGAAGGTGCATTTGGGCCCGTGTCGCCGGAACAGGAAGAATGGCTGAATAATTCCTTAAAAGCCATCAACATTGTCGTGCGCCTGACCAATGACATTTTTGATATGGTCAAACTGGAACAGGGACAAATTGTGCTGGACAAAAAACCGGTTTCCTTGCTCCCCTTTTTGCAGGAAATTTATGAACTGGGGCGCGGCCTGCCCTGGGAGCCGGACGTGGAACTTAAAATGGATGTTTCTGATGACCTGCCAACGGTCAATATTGATGAAACGCGCATCCATCAGGTGTTATTTAATCTCCTTTCTAACGCGCTCAAATACACCTCTAAAGGCAGCGTGACTCTGTTTGCACGCTGGCAGCCTCAAGAATCCGTTGTGACCATTGGCGTAAAGGACACAGGCGAAGGCATCCCCCAGCATATGCTGGAACGTATTTTTGAACGGTTTCAGCAGGTGGATAACAACCTGGCCCGCCAGCGTCAGGGGGCGGGTTTAGGGCTGGCAATTTGCCGCGAGTTAATTACCCTGCATGGGGGCAGCATCTGGGCAGAAAGTTCACAGGGAGCAACCCTACAATTCACCCTGCCTGTTGAATAATGTTCATCTTCTACACGGACAAATTTGTGCTGCCTTTACCCGAAGGCCATCGTTTCCCCATGAGCAAATATGCCCTGCTGCGCCAGAAGGTAACTGCATCACAGCTTACTCCTCCCGAAAAAATCCTGATTCCCCCTTCGCTGCCAGATGAAATCATCTTAAAAGCGCATGACGCCGATTACCTGCACCGTGTCCAGCACGGCCAGCTTTCGGCCCAGGAGATTCGGAAAATCGGCTTTCCCTGGTCGCCGCAAATGGTCGAACGTTCCCGCCGTTCCTCAAGTGCAACATTAGAATCCTGCCGCGCTGCGCTCGAAGAAGGGGTCGCCGTGAATCTGGCGGGTGGCACACACCATGCGTTTCGCAGTCATGGCGGGGGATACTGTGTTTTGAACGACAGCGCTATCGCCGCCCTGACAATGATGGATGAAGGGCGGGTGCAAAAAATCGTCATTATTGATTGTGATGTACATCAGGGCGACGGTACAGCCGCGATTCTGGCGAATACCCCTTCTATTTATACGTTTTCGATTCATGCGGAAAAAAACTATCCCTTTCGCAAGCAGAAAAGTGATCTGGATATTGGTTTAGAGGATGGCACAACCGACTCGGCCTACCTTGCCCATTTAACCGGAGGACTCGAGCAGGCGCTTGAAGCCTCCCACGCAGAACTGGCAATTTATCTGGCAGGCGCTGACCCCTATGAACATGACCAATTAGGTCGGCTGGCACTCACCAAAAACGGACTCCGCCAGCGTGATGAACTGGTTTTAGAAACCTGCCGTGCCGCCGGAATCCCCGTAGCCATTTCAATGGCAGGCGGTTACGCCAAAAATGTTGAGGATATTGTGGATATTCACTTTCAGACGGTGAAAACAGCCGTAGAGCTACATAAAAATGGATGGGATTAAAAAATGGACAAACTCACCATACAGGGAACACATTTTATCGACTCCGAAGGGCGGGAGGTCATCTTACGCGGGGTAAACCTCAGTGGCAGTTCCAAAATGCCGCCCACCGAACCGACTCATCTCCCAACCGATTTTTCGAGCCATCGCCAGGTGTCTTTCATTGGGCGCCCGTTTCCGGTAGAAGAAGCCCATGAACACTATCGCCGCCTTCGCCACTGGGGATTTAATGTCTTACGGTTTATCACCACCTGGGAAGCGATTGAACATGCCGGCGCCGGTCAGTATGACACCGCTTATCTGGATGACCTCACGGAAATGGTCGCGCTGGCGGGTGAATATGGCTTCTACGTGTTTATCGACCCCCATCAGGATGTTTGGAGTCGCATGACGGGCGGAGATGGCGCGCCGGGCTGGACTCTGGAAAAGGTTGGCTTTGATATAACAAACTTAGACGCCAGTGAAGCTGCTGTGACCATGCAGCACCGTTACCCCGACTACCCGCCGATGGTCTGGACGGGCAACTACAACCGCCTGGCCTGCAATACCATGTTCACCCTCTTTTTTGCCGGAAATCGGTTGGGAATCACCATCGATGGTATGCCGATTCAGGATTTTTTGCAGGACAGTTTTATCCGTGCCATTGTGGAAGTTGCTAAACGCTTAAAAGACATGCCGCATGTCATTGGGTATGGCTCGATGAACGAACCCGGCAAAGGCTATATCGGCCTGCCTTCCTTATATAATGTAGGGGGTTTTCTGCAGCAGCAGGTTTTTTTGACCCCCGCCGAAAGCATCCTGGTGGGCGCAGGTTTTCCTACCGAAGTTCCCAGAGTCGAATTACGAAATTTTCAGACCGTTAAATTGGAAGAAACGGTGCTGCTGAACCCGAACGGCATTTCCGCATGGAGAGATGAGGATTTATGGCACAAATTGGGCGTCTGGGATTACAACACTCAGGGCAAACCCGAAATTAAAAAGCCAGATTATTTTGCTGGAATCGACTTTTTACACGATGGCCTGATCCCGTTTGTGAAAAAGTTTGCTGCCGCGATTCGTGCCGTTCAGCCAGATACCATCCTGTTTCTGGAAAGCACCCCCACCGAAGCCCATCGTTTTACCATAGATGCCCGCGAACTGGGCCCCTGTGTCAACGCCAGCCACCGCTACGATGAACTGCTGCTGTTCACCAAGACGTTCACCGGAGAAGCTGCCGTTGATGTCACCACCCATCAGATGGTCTATGGCCGGAAAAATGTCGCGCAGTTGTACAAAGACAAATTTGCTGAGCTAAAAAATATTTCCTCTCAATATATGGGCGGGATTCCAACGCTGATTGGTGAATTTGGCATCATGTATGATCTCAACCAGCGCGAAGCCTACCAGACGGGTGATTTTTCCATGCAGCAGCTTGCCCTGAGTATGTATTACGATGCCTTAGACGCGAATCTGCTCCATTCAACCCAGTGGAACTACACCCCCGACAATACGAATCAATGGGGCGACCTGTGGAATCAGGAGGATTTAAGTATCTTCAGCCGCGACCAGCAGACCGATTCGGCAGAGGTTCACAGTGGCGGGCGAGCCGTTAAAGGGTTTTGCCGCCCCTATGTGCAGCGTGCCGCAGGCAAAATCCAGAAAATGAATTTTGATTGGGAACGCCGAATTTTTTCCGCCGAAATTGAAATCACCGGCCCCGCGCCGACCCTCATTTATTTACCAGACATCTGGTATAACAACGCCTGCACGGTAGAAGTTTCGGGCGGCACATACCGGATTGAAAACGGACAGTGGCTGGTCTGGGAAAATGCCGAGACGGGGTTTCAGACCATTCAAATTCGATAACAGGAAAAATCATGCGAAACTACGAAACCAGAATCGCGGGTAAACTGGGGTTACGCGCTCCCCAGGTAGCCGCGACCATTCGCCTGTTTGATGAAGGCAACACGATTCCTTTTATTGCCCGCTACCGCAAAGAGCTAACCGACGGGCTGGACGAAGAACAGCTTCGCCAGCTTCATGAACTGCTGGACAGTTTGCGGAAAGTGGATGACCGGCGCGATACCATTCTCAAATCCATTGAAGAACAGGGCAAAATGACGCCCGACCTGCTGCAAAAAATCGAAGCAGCAGAAACCCTCACCGAATTGGAAGATATTTACCAGCCCTACAAACCCAAACGTCGCACCCGCGCCAGCATCGCCCGCGAACGTGGCCTTGAACCCCTGGCAAACTGGATTATAGAACAGCCCCGCACCAGCAAATCCCCTGCCCAGTTCGCCCAGCCTTTTCTCAATGAGGAGGTCGCCGATGTAGACGCGGCTTTTGCGGGCGCTCAGGACATTATCGCGGAACTTATCAGCGACCATGCCGAAATTCGCGGCACGGTGCGGAGCAAAGCGCTGGCCTTTGGGCGGCTGCTGGCGGAAAAAGTCGACGGCGCGGAAGATGAAAAAGGTGTTTACCATCTATACTATCAATTTGATTATCGGATGAATTCGCTCAAGCCCCATCAAATTCTGGCGCTCAATCGGGGAGAAGCGGAAAAAATCCTGCGTCTGAAAATGGACGTAGCCGAACGTGACTGGCGCGACGTGATCACCCGCTACTTTCGCCCCGATTCACGTTCGCCCTTAAGCCCCTTTCTGGAGGCGGCTATTGAGGACGGGGCAAAACGGCTGCTGCTGCCTGCCATCGAACGTGACGTGCGGAGTGTGTTAACCGAACAGGCGTCCGAACATGCCATTCAGGTATTTGCTTCCAATCTGCAAAATTTACTGAGTCAGCCGCCGCTTGTCGGACATACGGTTTTAGGGATTGACCCCGGATTCCGCACGGGCTGTAAGGTCGCTGTGGTTGACCCAACGGGCAAAGTGCTGGAAACCGTCACCATTTACCCGCACCCACCCCAAAAACAGTGGCAGGAAGCCCTTAAAATCCTGGATTTTCTGGTCAACCGCCATAAAGTGACCCTTATCACCATTGGAAACGGCACAGCCTCCCGCGAAACGGAGCAGTTGGTGGCCGAACTCACCCGCAGCCGGAACGAAGTCCACTACCTGATCGTCAATGAAGCCGGAGCAAGTGTCTATAGCGCCAGCGACCTGGCACGGAAGGAACTGCCCGATTTAGATGTTTCCATGCGCGGCGCGGTGTCGATTGCCCGACGGGTGCAGGACCCACTGGCTGAACTGGTCAAAATTGACCCAAAATCCATTGGCGTGGGCCTGTATCAGCATGACGTGAACCAAACCCGCCTGACCGAAACCCTGGATGCGGTTGTGGAAACGGTAGTCAATCGGGTGGGCGTGGATGTGAATACGGCGTCGCCCGCGCTGCTCACCTATGTCGCAGGTATTGGCCCCAAACTGGCACAAAACATCGTGGCCTACCGGGATGAAAACGGCGCGTTTAAAAATCGGAAGATGCTTAAAAAAGTCTCCGGCCTTGGCCCCAAAGCCTTTGAGCAGTCGGCTGGCTTTTTGCGGATTCGGGAAGGCGACAATCCCCTGGATGCCAGCGCCATTCATCCCGAAAGTTACCCCGTTGCCGAAGCGGTTTTATCGCTGGCAGGTTTAAAAGCCAGCACCCCCGTCGAAAAACGGACGGCAGCGCTGGCGAAACTGCGCGAACAGTCGATTGAAAAACTGGCAAAAGAACTTCAAACAGGGGTGCCGACTCTGGTCGATATTTTTGAACAACTGGTGCGCCCCGGCCGCGACCCCCGCGAAGAACTGCCGCCGCCCGTTCTCCGCAGTGATGTGCTTTCGATGGAAGATTTACGCGAAGGCATGATTTTACGCGGCACAGTCCGTAACGTGGTAGATTTTGGCGCGTTTGTGGATATAGGCGTTAAACAGGATGGCCTGCTGCACCGCAGTCAGCTTCCACGCGGAACAACGCTGGCGGTAGGCGATATTATTGATGTAGAAATCCTACAAATTGAAATCCAGCGCGGACGAATTAGCCTCGGCTGGTCGTCGTGACGCCAAAATGAGCCGCAATCTTCCGGTACGCTTCATTGATGTTCTGCATGAACTCCGTCGCGTGCCGGGACTTATTTAAATCGGGATGATACAACCGCGCCAACTGCCGATACTGCTTTTTAACCGCTTCAAAATCGGCAGTCACATCCACATTCAAAATCTCATAGTATGGCCGCAACACCGGATTATAGATGGGCATGGGTTCAGGCTCAGGGGTTTCATAAAAAGGCCGTTCCTCCAAATCCGCAATATGCCACGTTTGATGAATCTTCACCGTTGAGCAGACCAGCTGCAGGCGTTTGATGGCCGCCCCGTAACGCACGATTCGTTCCGGTTTTTTCTTCTGGCGCTCAAACGTCACCGGATAAATGAACGTGTCGGGGCCGTCCACCTCATAGGTGTAAATCCGGTTTCCAAAAATGGTATGCAGCGCGTCGATCCATTCCGGCGGCTCATACTCATGCCCGTCCTCAGGAATCAGCCAGTGGCACAGCAGAAGCGGCAGCGTATGGGCGTTCATCTGGCTGTCCACCGCAAAAATATCATACAGTTCCCGCATGGGTAAATGACGCCCGTACAGATGAATGTTCACCGATTGGCCGTTGTTCAGGTCAACAAATACACAGTCCTCATCCTCAAATCGGATGTCGGCCTTATCCAGTTGGTTCACAACAAAAATTCTAGCGGTGTGCGTATCCAATCGCATAAGTGAATATTTCCAGATTGTCACCCAATGGAGCTATAGTTAGATTATAGTGGAAATGAGACTTGTTGCCATATCTCCCCTTCGATAGACTCATTTCTACAATGGGAGTTGCCTGCTTGGATATTAAAAGTGGTGTCGAATTTCAGAAATACCTGCTGCAAACCAAACTTGGGGATGGGGCGTCGGGCGAGGTTTGGAAAGCACGTGACCTGCGCCAGCCGCGTTCGGTAGCCGTGAAAATTATGCGGGATTATCTGGCACAGAGTCAGAATCCCATTCACCGCGAGCGATTCAAGCGCGAAATTGCCGCCATGAAACAGTTGGGTGAGCATCCGAATATCCCTGCCTTTTACGAAGGGGATGGCAATTTTAAGCTGCCTTTTTTTGTCATGCAGTTTATCGGCGGCGAAGGCATGGATACCATTCTGGACACGGGAACAGTAAAAAATATCCCTGCCCTCAAACGGGTAGATATTATCAGTCAGATTGCCGATGCCTTGAGTTACGCCCACAACGCCGGCTATATTCACCGCGACATTAAACCGGGCAACATCAAAATTATTGGCGACGATACGGCCTTTTTAATGGATTTTAGTGTCGCCTTTGAAGAAGAAAACATGGCCGAAACCCAGCTTGGCATCGGCACACCCCTGTATATGCCGCCCGAAGTATTCCCCAGCCGTGCCGGAGACATTTTTAGTTTTGCGCTGGTCGCCTATGAAATTCTCTACGGGATTCATGCCATTTTCCGCCCTACCGACCGGATTACGACGGCGGCGGAAGCCAAAGTCCTGATGGATGAGCGTTTACGAAACAAAACCTGGAATCATCCCACCCATTCCCCCATGTTGCAGCCCCTGAATGTGGATTTGGAAGCCGTAGACCGGGTATTTGAAAAAGCGCTGGCCTACAGACCCGAAGACCGCTACCAGAGTCCCCAGGAATTTGCCAATGACCTGCGGAAGGCAGTTGGCCTTGCTCCGGTTGATGCTACCCCCCGCAGTTCGTTTATGGGGTTGAGTTACGATGAATTGGGGCAGGAAACTCCGGTTTATTTATCGAACAATGTATCCACAGATACTATTTATCCCTCACCCACCGCCGACATTATAGAAGCGGCGGAAACCAAAGGCCGCCTGTATACCTTGCTGTTCCCTTTAGTATTGCTTCTGGGAATCGTGGTGTTAGGGGTCCTATTTTTGCTGTGGAACTGGGAAGATGAAAATCGAACAGCAGAGCAGGTATTCCCGACTCAAACCGCTACTGAAATTGCAGTTATCATGGCCCCTACTGAATCTCCTGTGCAGCCGCCCATGAATGTGATTCCGCTTTCAACCCGTACTTCCACCTCCACCGCGCCGGTGAGTGCTGCCCTTGTCACAACCACGCTGCCGCCGACCCGAACGACCAGCCCGACGGATACAGTGACCGCCACGCCGACTCATACCCCGACTCACACCCTGACCCGAACCCCGACTCATACCCCACTTCCGACCATTACCCCCATTCCGATGAATCTGGAAGCCAATCTTCTGGAACTCTATGAAAGTGTCAGCGACTCCGATGAATACTACTGCCTGCGGCTGAACGCGATCTACGAGCATATACTGAAACATAAAAATAATGCTGAATACCAGAATTACAGTGAGCAGTTAGTCGGGCAGGACAGTCCTCTCACTTTTATTTACACTGCTTTTTGCTCGCTGCAAACCGATGAACCCGTCGCGCTGACAGGTAGATTGCTAGAAGCTAACCACGACGATTTAATCACGCTCCTGGAAACGCTTGCCGCCCAGTTGCGTGAGTCCGAGTGACGGAAGTTCCGGACCGGGAGGTTCGGGCAGGTCATAAATTTCACGCAGCTGCCCCCACACCGGGAACGTATCGCTGGTAAACCACTGGGCAAGCCACTCGCTCAGACGGGTGGGCAAAACGTCCGGTGCGGTGGGCAGTGTAGCCGCGTCAATCTGCTCAAGCCATTTATCCGCGTTTTCAACAGGCAAATTTTCCAGCGCTGCCGTTAAAGCCGGATAATGTCCCAGATTCATCAGAGGATACTGTACAAACGCATCCACCAGCGCAGGAATCCGTTGTCCAGTGTACGGCTGCGGAACTTCCGTCGGCCAGAACTCCACGGCTCTCCACCCGTCCGGCTGAGTCCAGGTTGGTATGGCAGGGTCGGCCTGCAAAAGCGAAAACGGCTCAAAGGCTGTCCCGATAGTAGGCGTATGTTGCGGGAACAGGCGGTTAGCGGTGGGCTGGCCGGAAATTCCCGATTCCAGAAATTGGAAATTTCCGTTATCGCCCACCACAACCCCCGGCGGGTTATAGGTGTACCCTAACCAGTGGGGCAAATCCGCATAACGGGTCTGCTGACTCATGGAATCCTGGTTGAAATTGTGCAGCGCGGCCAATCCGGTGTCCTGCCAGGCCAGCGAAAAATCGGGCAGATAACCCTGCAAAATGCTGGATGAATCTAAAATCTGGATTTGGGCTTCGGCCAGCGCGTTCACCCCTTCCAGAAAAGGATACGACTCACGCCGCAGCACGGGCAGCGAAAATCGCTGTTCTCGATAGGCATATAAATCCCCGTTGGCGTCCGGCCCCAGCACGTCGCGCTGAAGGTAGCGACCAGTATCAGGGTCATAGGCGATACCGTCCAACCGAATATAAATCCGGTGAGTCGGGTCGTAAAGCATCCCCTGGAAAAACGGAAGTGGAAAGTCGCTGTTTTGCAGGTCAGCGATGGGAACACCAAAAATATTCTGGCTGCTCGAAATGCTTACGTCCGCATAGTTGTTTTCAGCGAAACTTTGACGCAGCCCGCCCAGCCCATCATAGAGCGCCCACTGCGGCGTACCGTTATCCATCAGCAGAAGCGGCATATCAGGCAGGGTAGCCACCATATGAGGCTGGTTGCTCGTCACCTCCACCAGCCGATTGCCATCATACCGATAGTTAAAAATGCGGTCTTTTTCCCATGTCACCAGCCGCCCAAACGCATCATACGCAAACTGGCTGCTGCCCGCCTCACTGTTGATTTCGATCAGCCGCCCAAATGCATCGTAGGAAAAAACACGCTCATCCGTCTGGACTCCGGCGGTGAACTCAGTAATACGTGCCAGATGCCCATTCGGGTCATATTCGTACACGTAGCGCAGCGCGTCCACCTGTGCCATCTGTGGCGATACCGACACCAGCGCCAGCGCCAGAACGCCAATCAGCAAAAGCTGCGGCCGCCGCCGTTTCCAGAACAAAATCCCCCCTAAACCTAACAAAAGCACCCCACTGGCGGTCAGGTTTTGCTGCTGGCTTCGGCTTTGTAACTGCCGTCCGGTGGATTCATATATATACAGATGCTGCGACCCATCCAGTTCCTGAACCAGTTCTGTCCGCCGATTTCCCAGCCGGTCATAGGTAATCGTAAACGCATACTGGATGCTGTCCTGTAAACGGTTGGGGTCTTCCGGTCCCGTATATAACCAGCGTGTAATTGCCGGACGATAAGCCGCGTCGTATCCCACAAAAATATCATGTTCCGGCTCATCAATCGACTGTGGCAGCCCCAGATAATTGAGTTCGTAGTTAAAGGTTAACGTTTCAAAGTTGATGTCATTCCGGCTGTGAACCACCCGCACCACCTGTCCCAGCCGATTAAACCGCACCTGCGTTTGAAATCCATCTCCCCAGGTGAGTTCTGCCTGAATGAAATTTTCATTCGCCCGCACCTGATAGGCAATCACGATGCTGCTGCTATGGCTGGCAAGACTTTGCAGCCGTTGGGAGGAATCAATCACGACCTCAAGCCGATGGTCAGGATCGTCGCCAATCACCAGCGTATAGGAGCGCCCGTTCTCCCCATACTGATACTCCCACACACGGGTATCATCTTCCACCACGCCCAGCAGGCGGCCTATCGGGTCAATGTCAAAATCGTACCCGACCACATCATTATCGGCGGAAACCACATTTCCCTGAGCATCGTACAAAAAACGGCTGCCGTCCGCGCTTCTAATCCGTGCAAACGCATCGGCGGTGCGGGTGAGGGTAACGGCGGAGTCGCTGTCCAGGGTGCGCCATCCGATGATATTTCCTGCCCCGTCATAGCTATACTCAATGACATTTTCATCAAATTCCCGCCGCCGCAGTGTCCCATCCGGGTGGTAGGCGTAGCTTTCCAGAAGCGTATCATTTAACCGGATGGTTTCCACCAATCCCTGTTTATTATAATTGACCTGAATCACCTGATTGCCCGGGTTGGTAATTTTAATCAGGTTATTGCGGGCATCATATTCGTAAAAAGAGCTGGTCCCGTCAGGTGTCTGGAACGTTATCAGGTTGCCTTCAGTATCATACGCGATGGTAAAGGGATTGTTTTGAGCATCTACATAGCGGATAGGCCGACCGGAAGGGTCATAACTGACCTGTTCTTCGGTACGGTAGCGCTCATTTTCAAAAATTTCTTCGCGCTGGATGCCTATCAGTTCGCCGCGTGCGTTGACCGTATAACGATATTCCCGCCCCACATCCTGCACAATCAAATAGTAGGGCTGGTCTACGTCCGTTTCCTGCGGGTAGATATACTGCGTCTGAGCGCCAAAGGGGTCGGTCACGCTGAAATTGCGGCTGTCTGTATAAAGATAGCGGGTCGTCAGGCTCACCTTTTCATCCGACTCCACGCGGGAAGTCAGACGGTAAAATTCATCATGCGAAATTTGGGTAGTTTTTGAATCAGTAACCAGGGTAATCGTCTGAGGCGCATACGTATAGGTGCGGCGGAAGCTGTCCGGTGCGGCCACTTCCAGCAGCCGTCCCAATCCATCATAGGCAAAGGTGAGTAGATGGCCGTTCGGGTCGCGGCGTCCGACCAGCCGAGAAAACGCATCAGAGGTAAAACGCCAGCCCCACTCCTCCAATCGGTTGACCTGCCGCACATCATTCACCGGACTGTCAATTGCGGCCAGGGTGTCATTGGCTTCATATGCAAGCAGCCATCCCAGTTGGTCGTTATACACATTCCGGCTGGCATACGGCCAGAATCCGATCAGCCTGCCCGACAAATCGTAGCGGAGAAAATGCGGGTTGTTTTCTTCATCCCGAATCTGCCACAGCCGCCCCATCAAATCAAAGTAATAATCCAGGCTGCGCTGTCCACTCGTATACCGCAGATGGCCTTTCCGTGCATCCGTCCAGTCAAATTCCTGTTCCCGTCCTGCCGCGTCAATAATCGTCGTGAGGCGGTTGTGGTTGTCGTATAAATAGCTAATGCGATAGCCAAGCGCATCTGTAACCGAACTGACATTTCCGAACTGGTCATAGGTATAAACCGTTACTACATCATCAAAATCGCGTGCTGTCGTCAGCAGCCCAAACGCATTGTAAACATAGTGATATTCCTGCTGGTACTGATTGCGAATCAGCAGCACCTGATTTAGCTTGTTATACGTATAACTGGCAACCAGTGACCCGTTGGCCGTCACTTCCAGTAAGCGCGATAGAGCATCATAAGTATATACAGTACGAATATTATTGTGGTCAACCCATTCCCGCAGGTTGCCGACTCCATCATAATACAGCGTCCAGCGCTGCCGTTCGCTGCTGTTGATGCTGGAAAACTCTGCCTGAACCTCCAGCAGCCTTTGTTCCGGCAAATCCCGATACGTATACGTGACTGCGCTGTCATTGCTATTCACCCCAACCAGCCGGTCAAGCGCATCATACGTATAGGTTAGAGTACCGTTTTCCCGTGTTACCTGGACTTCTCTCCCGCCGTCTACATATATAAAGGAAACAGCCTCAAGAAGGTTTGTTCCCTCGCGGCGGCTGTATGCGGTCAAACGCCCATACGCATCATAGCGATATTCCAAACTAAAGCGGGTTTGTGACCCATTCAGCGAAGCCGGATTTTCATCATATGGAGCATCCACAAAAAAAGAAATCTGCTCCGGCCTCCCCGCCGCATCATAATTTTCAAACCGAAGGGTCATGTTGGGGATGGTCAAAAGGGAAATATTACGCTGCGGCTCGTTACAGGTGGTATTTTCCCCATAAAAAACCTCATAAGCCAGCACTTCCGTATCCATATAGCGGAAGGAACACAGTTGATTCGCCAGATTGTACGAAAGGCGGGTTTCCAATCCGGTAGCGTCACGCCGAATCGCGGTAGTGGTTTCCGAATTATTACCCGACTGATATTCATAGGTGGTTTCCTGGTTTAACGCATCAACCGTGCGAACCACGCGGTTGAATGCATCATATTCAACTTCCTGAACGCGCTGGTAGGGGTCTGTCGTCCGTAAAATCCAGTGACCGGAGGTTGCTCCCGCCAGATATTCATATCGTGTGGTCAGGATGGCGTCTTCGGCACTGCTGTCCTCTAAAAATTGCTGAACCTGAATCAAACGGTCAAACGCATCATAGGTGTACGTCGTTTTCCGCAAAAGGGTGCTGCTGCGGATTTCGCTTTCAACCAAACGCTTGCGTTCATCATAACAGGACGTGGTTGTGACCTGAATCGGGTCGGTCACAACCCGACACAACCCATCGTAGGTTATCGTATAACGGCGGGAAAGCGGGTCAACGTACTCCGCTAGCCGTCCCAACCGATCCCATACAAATTGATATGTTCCCCGGCTGTCGGTCCTGCTGATGGGATACCCGCGCTCATCATACACAAACCGGATTTCCGATTGAGTATCTCCGTCACTGACCACCAGCACCGTCGGCAGCCCAAACACCGGATCGCGTTCCGTGATTTCTGTCACCAGCCCGTTAACATCTTCCCACCGCCGCACCTGTCCGGTTTCAGGGTCATACACAATCTGCATTTGCACCGGCCCGTCGGAAGTATCATTCCGGTAGCTGGACAACGCCGAAACGGTATGCCCGTTGATGGATAAATCCGCATAAGTCGCCTGAAACCCGATCAGCCCGTTTTTATTTTGAATCAGGTTCAGCGCCCCGTTTGCCTCATAAAACATCTCCTGGTTATACCCTGGATGGACAATTCGTGTGATGAGAAAATTAGAAAGTTCATATTCATACTGGTCGATTTCCTCATCGTTCCGGCTTCTGGCAACCAGACGGTAGGCCGTGCGCGGGTCGCGGGTAATTTCAAACTGCCAGCTTTCTGCCGCCCCCCATTCATTAAAAACGGTGGTGGTAAAGGTGGCTTCCCCTTCAAGGTAGCTGTACCGCCGATAAATGGGTGCTGTGCCGTCTACCGGAGTGGTGGTGCTGTTTTCGCTCAAGCTGATTTGTGTGACCCGATTCTGGCTGTCGTACAAATAATAAAGTTCAGATGCAATCGGCGCACGCGGGTCGGAATGAAAAATAAGACGGTTACTTTCATCATACCGATAGCTGGCTTCCGTCCCATCCAGATAACGAACATGGATCAGCCGCCCAAAACGATCATAGTCGTACCGCACTTCATCCAGCAGCGTGTCATCCGAATCGTACAGGGCGCTGCGGGTGATATGCTGGAAATCGTCAAATTCCAGAATCAGGCTTTGACCCAGAAGCGGGTTTTGCAGCCGATAGGTTGCTTCAGGGAAAGCCGATAGCCGCGTAACCACCAGTCCGCCGCTTTGTGGATAATCAATCGCGGTCAGCCGTCCGGCGCGGTCAAACAGATACACCAGCCCATCACTCCGATAGACTCGCCAGTCCGCCCCCAGGTCGTCCGCCCGCGCCGGAATTTCCCATCCGGGCAGGGTATCCGAAACCAGCGCTTCGCCCGGAGCTTCGGCCCGGAACAAATGCCGTGACCCACTTGGCGTCGTAAAAATCACCTGACCACGCGGCGCTTGTGTCAGGTCTAACATCATTTTATACGGCGTGGTTTCGTCAATCAGCCGCGCCTTATCATTCGGGTCATACTTCCCGCTAAAATCCAGCACGTAATCAGTTGACCAGCCATATCCAAACGGGCCGTCCAGCGCCGCGCTGCGACTGTTATACGTGCGTGTCAGGGTGAAATCATTTGCATACGCCGGCAGGTACAGGTCACTAATGGAATACACCAGATTGCCGTTCGCTGGATTAACAAGCCCATTTTCGGCGCAGTTAAAATCAAACGTCGTATTAATCGGATAACATTCCAGTCCGGTATTATTAAATCCGGCGGGCAAAAATCCGGCGCTCCCCGGCAAAACAAACGGATCATAGCTGGTCGGTTCGGCGGGAGTTTCAATCTGGATAAAATCTTCAGTAGCGGGCAGCAGCAAACTTTCGCTGCCATCCTCCCACCGAATCCGAATCGCTTCTTCCGCCGTTTCCAGCGTCCGCACCACGCGGTTATTGCGCTCAATAACCTCACGCTCATCCTGCACTTCAATCCGGGTATTGGTCCCCAGAATCGAAATGCTGCTGATGTTGTCCCAATCTGTAGAAACAAAATCCTCCCCGTTGGACAGGATGGTTTGTAGAATCTGTCCGGTATCTTCCGTTAAGGCGCGCCGCACCGTCAGTTCCAGTTGGTCGGTTTGAAACTCCCGATTTTCCTCAAACAGCAGCCGCACCACCCCGTTAGAAAAAATAACCTGTGCTAACCCCTGCCAGTCCACATTAACATCGTAAGTTAAATTTTCCGCCGGATGAATGGCTTCCAGCGTAAAACCGGGTTCTTGAGTCTGGCGGGCTAAAATTTCCTTTGCTTCGGCAACGATTCGTCTGCCCTGCGTCAGTTCAATCCCGATGCAGTTGGGCAGAATCCACAGGTTTTCGGTTTCATTCCAGTCTACCCGCACATCCTCACCCGAAATCAGCCGGAAATTCTGAAAATTGCTGTCGTCAACAAACTGCCCCTGCCAGTCAAACGATTCCACATAGATGAATCCGGTGTTGTCCTTGCGGGCAATCGACAGACTCCCGTCCAGCAGACTAATCGAATCGGCGGAATTGCGACCAAACCGGAATCCCGATTGTCGGTCAGCAAAGAAAAAAAGCGGAATGGGTGAAACAGAGCTAAACGTATCGGCAAACGTGCGGATACGGGTATTATCTTCCATCGTGAACTCAATGATGCCATTTTGCAGACTGAGTTCCGGTGCATTCGGATACGAATCCCAGCGTGGGGGGCGCAGCGTTTCCAGCGTCGCAATGCGGGATGAATTAACACTTGGTGCATTCAGGGTAAAACTGCCGCCCGTCCCATTCCGCACTTCAATCACATGATAGTCAGAAGTGGAGAGGGTAGCCTGCACAATATTTCCTTCGCTGGTCAGGGGGAGTTCTCCCTCTCCAACAAACACACTGACCTGTTCCGGGCTGAGTCGGTTGAGGTTCAGATGGATATCGGCACGGGTTTGCCCCGGGCGCAGACGGTTATAAAAAATAAATCGGCTCACCGATGAATCGGGAATCGTGACCAGTTTGTTCGGCTCAACTATCGCCGCCGCGCCGGAAACTGTCACACGGTAGCTGCCTGTCAGGGAACGTTCCAGCAGATTTTGCCGGGACACCACCAGCGTATATAACCCACTGGAAGGGAGTTCCGCCGTCAGGGTGCGGCTGCCTGCAACCGTCGCCACATCCAGCAACTCCTCCATCCCCAGATACAACCGCACCCGCAGAGGAATTTCACTTTCCAGGACAATTTGCACATCGGTGGCGGCCTGCCCGCCGAACACCC
Source organism: uncultured Anaerolineae bacterium (assembly GCA_964557285.1). Classification (GTDB taxonomy): domain Bacteria; phylum Chloroflexota; class Anaerolineae; order Aggregatilineales; family J027; genus SB15. Next base: position 17,563 of record CAZKZS010000017.1, read on the forward strand.
ACCGATCTCCCGCGTCTGTATCCGTAATGGCCGCCGAAACCGCAACTTCGGGGTCTACCTGTCCGCCGCCCTGAATCAATCGGTCAGGAGATACATCCGAATCCATATAAGCCTGAACCTGTACACAGTCCGGGCTGAGTGCTTCAGGGGTTTGGGCAGCGCTTTGGTAAGCAAAAACCAACCACCCCATCATTACCCACGTCACAAAAAAAATACGTTGCAGCATAATTCCTCACCTGGGGCATATAGTAGCCTATCTTGACTGGAAAAGGAAACAGGTTGGGTAGAATTTGTTTAAGAAAGTGGAAGAATTTGTGTAGAGTTGGTGTTCATGTTCGCCCGCACCGTCTGTAAGCCTACCGCGTCTTGCAGTTTGAGGAAGAGATCCAGCGCGGCACGCCATTGCGATTTCGCCAGCACATCATTTTTATCCTCATAGTACAGCACTCCCAGATTATTTCTCGCCCGCGCTAACCCAATCATATCCGTCGTCATACTGAGCAGATTCACGGCCTGCTGCTGGATATTCAGCGCGGTCTGCTGATTCTTATGCTCCCGCAGCGCCATCGCCAGCAAACACAGCGCCCGCCCGTGATGAGGGCTATCCTGTTCCGCCAGCCGAACCGCCTGCCACGCATATTCAACCGCGTCCTCCGGCTGTTCCAGGTGCAGCGCCGCCTCACACATCAGCGACAGCACCGATGCATCCTGTTCGGTTAGATTTTTTAACAGCATCAACGCGGTCTGCGGGTCGCTTGAAAGGAACACCCGCGCCTGCAATTTTTTCGCGGTTTGCAATCCGTAACCATCCTGAATCCGGCGCAGCACTTTTTCCGCATCCTGAATTGCCATCAGCGCGGCACGGGTTTCATTCCGATACATGCTCACCAGCGCCAACTCCAGCAGCGCATGAGCATAGCCATAAAAATCGCCCTGCTGTCCCATCTGTTGAACCACCTGAGTAAGAATCTGCATACTGCGGGCAAACTGCCCCTGCCAGCGCAAAAATCGCGCCTCCTCAAACAGCCGCCACACTGGATCAAGTTGAAGCTGTTCAAGTGTAGTTTTCCAGTGTTCCCACAGCCCCACCGCCGGAATCACCAGTGACAGTTTTTTCAGCAGGTGCATCTGCATATCCGGGGAAATATAATTTTGCAGCCCGTGATGAAACATCACCAGCCAGGAACGTGCCTCGTGTTGAATCCGCCGGATGTCATTCAGCGACGCCTGGATCAGGCTGTCGATTTCAACCTTGAGGTTCGGCTGGCTCAGCAGGAACAAACGCGCGTGAGGGGTCAGCCGATACTGCTCCCGCACCATGAGGATATGTTTTTGTACCAGTTCAAAAATATCCTGGTCGGCCACCTCAAACAGACTCAGCAGGTCGTTCAGATGAAGGCTGTCGGTCAGCGCGGCCAGCACCCACAGCCGTTTGAGTGTATCCGGCAGCCCATCCCACACCTGTACCAGATACTGGTTAATCGAGAGGTAATCAGGAATCGCATCGGCAGGCAGCAGGGGTTTCCAGTGAAGATATTCCTCCATCACGCCCGGAATCCCACCGCACACCTCAAGCATGGGTTCGGCCAGGCTGTCCTCCGAATCGCCGCGAATCGCCTTAAAAAAATGATAGGCGTTGGTTGCATCCAATGGCGGCACAGGAATCACCACCCCTTCCCAGTCCGGCAGCAGTTCCGTATTGGTACAGAGGGTTTTACTATGGCGCAAAAAAGCAGGGACGGGCTGCCGGATATTTTCCAGCACCAGCAGCACGGCATGGCTCACCAGATAAGTATCCACATTCTGGGCATCGGTGTTAATTTTTTCCCGAACCTGTGCGGCAGTCTCCATATGCGGCAAAAGTGGTATCCAGTACAGGTCATCAATCAACGGAATCAAACGGTGTGCTGCCTCCGCCGCCAGCGACGTTTTCCCAATGCCGGAAACGCCTGTCAGCAGTACCGGTCCCTGTGAGAGTCCGTCAAGGATACGCTCAACCAGCCATTCCCGCCCATAAAGCGAACGTCCTGCCGGAAAAGGAATCCGGCTGCGTAACACTTCCTTCCGATACAGCCGCCGCGTTTCTACCTCGCGGTCAACCAGCGCCTGAGCCAGAAAATGGAGTCCATCATTCCGCCGCCGTCGCAGTGAACGGTCAACCAGACCGCCCGCGTCGGAAAGTGCCTGAGGGGTCAGCCCCAAATCTGGCCGCATATACCAGTAATACAGCAGGCTGTAATCCTGTAACTGTGGGTGCGGTTCTTGAAAAACCCGCCGGATAAATTGAAGTCCCTCCTCAGCCGAACGGCATCCTTCCCCCAGCAGCGCCAGCAGCGACTCCTCAATCATTTCCCGTACTGCCTTTAATTCCGCTGTTTTCCCCGCAAGGTACTCCGGCTGCCTTAATCGCTGCCGCACCAGAAAAAACTGTACCAGAGGATTGGAATCGGGTAAGGGGCGGCAGGTTTGCACACATTCCAGCGCTTCCAGAACCGCGTTTTCGTTTAGTTCCAGCATCTTACCACTGCCGATCTGGAAAGGTATTGACCCCCGCGTGTTCGCCCACTTTTTTGTACATTTGGAATCCAGTGAAGGGATGCCCCAGAATCCCGTCGTGAATCGCCCATGACCGCCCGCGTAAACTGTTCCATGCCCACCGGGGACGAAATGGCGTGGACTCATCCAGCTTTTCGTACAGGCTGCCCCCTGGCTGAAACGCTGCATGAATTGTTTCCATCTCGCGGCGGCCATACATATACCGAAACCCGTAACGTTCAAAAATAATCGCGTTGTGATAGGCCAGAGGTTCGATAAAAAACATTGAATGTCCCATATCACTCACAAATTGTTCAAAAATGGGAACAGACTCTTTAAACGCCCGCAACCCCGCCCGCACCTGCCCCGGCGCTAATCCCGCCTGCATAGCTCTGATTTCTTCCGGAATATTTCGGCCTTGTGTGCCAAAATGGGTAGGATGGCCTTCCGGGTCAATATCAATATTAAAACGTGGCGAGTTCGGGTCGTTGATAATCACCAGCAGCACCATCAACTGATTGTTGTTGGTATCGACCATATTAATATAGAGCGTCGGGTCAGGCGCATAGGGTTCATGGCAAATTGCCATTTCCATCGCCCGGCTGCCCGCCGGACACCGCATTTTGACCACCTCCTGCCCGTGTTGTTGCAGCGTTATCGGGTCAATGGAAAAACGAGTGTACACCCATTCCGGGATAAGACGCTGGTAAGCCTGCCGTTTTTCTAAAGGCGGCAGGTCGTTGATTGCCAGAATCGAAGGCGGCAGGTCGTTCATTTAGGAATATTCTTTAATCGCGCGTTCAACACGGCGTTTATCCTCTTTCTGGCGCAGGCTTTCCCGTTTGTCGTACTGCTTTTTCCCGCGTGCCAGCCCCAGTTCCACCTTTGCCCGCCCATTTTTCAGATAAATTTGCAGGGGGACAATCGTAAACCCTTTTTCCTGCACCCGCCGATAGAGCGCGTAAATCTCCTTGCGGTGCAGCAGCAGCTTCCGGGGGCGCATAGGGTCATGCCCCCACACCCCCGCTTCTTCATACGGCGAAATATGCACATTCCGCAGCCACATTTCCCCGTTTTCGTACATCACATAGCCATCGCCAATGTTGAGCTTGCCTGCACGGATGGATTTAATTTCTGAACCCATCAGCACAATGCCAGCTTCCACTTTATCCAGAATTTCATAATCGTGCAGCGCTTTCCGGTTGCGTGCGACAATCCGGTTATTTTTGTCCGTCATCGGTTGTTTCGCCCAGATATTCTTCATTAATATAATCAATGGCTGCCTGTTCCACCAGATCATCTCCCTGTGGGTTGTATAAAGTTTCCACAGGTATATCAGGGGTCAGCCCTTTCTGGTGAATTTCATTCCCGTTCGGGGTATGCCACGCCGCCGACGTGACCCGCAGTTGAGAGCCATCCGTCAAATTGTAAACGAGTTGGACGACCCCTTTGCCAAAAGTCTGCTGCCCAATCAGAACAGCACGCCCGCGGTCTTGCAGCGCTCCGGCCACCACTTCCGACGCGCTGGCGGTTCCGCCATCCACCAGCACCACCAGAGGAATCGATTCTGCCATCTGTCCATCCGTTGAACGGAATTCTTTTTCGCCATCTGTGCCTTTTTGTGTTAGCACAATCCCTTCATCCAGAAACAAATCGGCCACGCTCACCGCCTGGTCCAGCAGCCCGCCGCCGTTGCCCCGCAAATCCAGAATCAGTGCCTTTACATCCTGCTCAAACAGGGAATTGAGGTTATCTTCCAACTGCGACGTAGCCACCGCGTTAAAACTCGACAGCCGAATATACCCGATTCCGTCTCGGTTTTCCGAAAAAACCGTCGGCATTTCGATAATCGTGCGGCGCACGGCCACCTCAAACGTTTCATCGGTGGTCGGGCGGTACATAGTGAGTTTTACTTCTGTGCCAACTTCCCCCCGCACCATTTCCGCCAATTTATCCGAACCGACGTAGCGCACCGACTGACCATCCACTTCGACAAACACATCGCCGACCTGAATCCCTGCTGCTTCTGCTGGATTTCCGGGGAACACATAATCCACAAACACTTCGCCCTGGTCATTTACGTCAATCTGCACTCCGATTCCGCCAAAATGCCCATCAATCTGCTGGCGGTTGACTTCGGCGGTTTCCGGTGGGGCAAAGGAGGTAAACGGGTCATGCAGCGACGCGACCAGCCCTTGAATCGCGCCGAATTTGCGTTCGTCCTCGCTGGGAACATCCCCATAAAAATCCCGTTCGATAATGTCCCAGGCTTGCCAGAACGTCGCCAGTTCGTCAGAGTTGGCCGGACTGGTGCGCCGTTCAAACAAAATCCCCAGCAGAAACGCGGTCACGGCAATCATCACCACTACTGCCACCACCACAATCATCTGAAACGATGTCAGGGAAGTAGCAGCCGTTTGTTTTTCGGTGCCAAAAGAAAAATCGTATTGGGTTTCAGTCGCCATGGGTCCTTATCCTATCCTTGTTCTTGTCTCAGATGCCGAACCGCTTCACCCAGTTCCACATCCCGGCCATTTTCATCGGGAATCATCGAAATATCCGGCGTTAACCCCTGTCCATCCAGCGTTTGTCCGGTGGGGGTCAGCCATAACGCCGTGGAAACATGGATAGAAGAATTATCCGACAGGGGGAAAATGCGCTGAATCGACCCCTTGCCAAAGGTCTGCTGCCCAATCAAAATCCCGCGCCCGTTGGCCTGAATCGCGCCCGCCACAATTTCGGCAGCGCTGGCCGTCCCGTTATCCACCAGCACCACCACCGGTAAATCGGTGATGAGTCCGCCGTTGGTATCTTCTAACCGATCCTCACCGGACACCCGCCGTTCAATGGATAGCAGCCCGCCGTCCAGAAATTCGCCTGCAATCGTCAGGCTTTCTTGCAGCAGCCCACCCGAATTACCGCGTAAATCCAGCACCAGCGACGTAATCCCCGCTTCCCGTAGCTCCGTCACCGCCTGCTGAAATTCTTCCGGCGTCCGGCTGGTAAAACTCATAATTTTAATGTAGCCAATGCTTTCATCTTCAATCAGGGTACGCCATGTTACAGATGGGACGAGAATTTCCTCAAATAGGATAAAATACTCTCGTTCCTCCGTTTCTCCTATCTGCCGGACGCGCAGTTCAACCCCTGCCCCTTCCGTAATTTCCCCCCGTAGCGCCTGCCGCACCGTATCCATACTCACCGATAAATCGACAGGGGTGCCATTCACTTCCAGCAGAATATCCCCTTCCCGAATCCCTGCGCGGGTGGCCGGGCTGTCCATAAAGGGATACAGCACAAACTCGCCCTGTTCATTACGCTGCACGTCCACCCCAATCCCGCCATACCGTCCGGCCAGTGCATCCGATTCGCTGGCCGCCACCGCAGGCTCAATAAAAAAGGTATACGGGTCGTGCAGTTCCTGAAGATACGCCCGCACCACCGCATATTCTAACTGCGTGTGCGGCGGTTTTTCTTTCACAAAAAACTCCTCAATGTAGCCCACTGTTTCCTCCAGGAGAGGAAAGTCTTTTCCAGTTTGCGCTCCGGCGGATTGATAACGCCCCGCCAGCAAACCACCCGCAAACCCTGTGACCAGCAAAAGCGCCGCTGCCATGAATCGCAACATGAATTTCATCAACTTGCCTTTTTCCAACACCACTCGACTCATCTTATAATAGGGAAGGTAGGACTGACAAGATTGTAGCATAGTGAAGGGCGAACGTTTATGCACACCCCTCCTCTGATTTTAATTGCCGATGATGATTCGGACACCGCCGGATTGTTGGAGCGTATCTGCAAACGCACGGGTTATGATGTTCAGATTGCCACCGATGGCCTGTCTGCCATTTCCATGACCCGCCAGTTGCTCCCCGATTTGATTCTGCTGGATGTGCAGATGCCCTTAATGGATGGCTTTCAGGTGCTGCGTGAACTGGATGCCATCGAAGAAACCCGCCACATTCCCAGCATCATTATTACCGCCGCCGCCACCAAAACCGAAGATGTGGTGCGGGGCATTGATACGGGCGCGAATGACTACATTTTTAAACCCTTTAATTACCATGAACTGCTGGCACGTATCAGCGCCAAACTGCGGGAATCGCGCTTGAAGGAACGCCTCAGAAAACGCACCGATGACCTTGAGGCGCTGGTTGCCTTAGGTGTGGAACTCAATCAACCTTTGGGGGTGCGCCATCTGGCCGAACGATTGCTCCAATTTTTACAGCGTTCGCTAAAAGCCAATATCAGCCTGCTGCACATTCACGCGCATGATACACATCCCGCCCTGTCGCTCATGCTGCGGGATGAAATTACCGAAGTGAAAATCACGGCTGCACCGGTCATGAATCGGGGGGCTTATGTCCTCTCGCCCGAAGAAACCCATGAAGTTTTTACCGATGCCAAAAAAGTCGTTACCGGACTGGCGGCCCCGCTTCTCCATCACAACAACCCGTTAGGTTTTCTGGTAGTGGGTTATACTGGCTACCTGAGTGACGCCGAAAACGATTATCTGCGCCTCATGAGTTCCGTCAGCGAACAGGTCTCCCTGGCTATCCGCAACACCCAGTTGTTAGGCGAACTGCGCGGCTACGCGACCCAGTTGGAAAGTCGGGTTGAAGAACGCACCCGCGAACTTCAGGCCGCCCAAAAACTGCTCATCCGGTCCGAAAAAATGGCCTCTCTGGGACGGCTGGCCGGAGAAATCGCACACGAAATTAACAACCCCTTACAGCCGATTCGTAGCTGCCTGGAATACGCGATGGAAAATTTACAGGCCGGAGATGTGGTTGATCCGGCGGATTTGCAGGTTGCCATCAGCGAAGTTGAACGCCTTTCCCGCACGGTGCGGCGGCTGCTGGATTTTGCGCGGCCAGAATCCAGCAACATGGCGCAGGTCAACATGAAAGAACTGGTGGCAGATACGCTGCTGCTCACCCGCAAAAAACTTGAACACAGCAGCATCCAGTTAAAAACCGATTTGCAGAATGTCCCCCTGTTTCAGGGCAATTCCGACCAGTTGAAACAGGTCATTTTGAATCTGGCAATTAACGCGGCAGATGCGATGGCCGAAAAAGGCGGGTCGCTGATTGTCCGCCTGTGGAATGACAAAGATCAGCTGCATGTCAGCATTAAAGATGAAGGCACAGGGATTCCTAACGAGCAGTTAACCCAGATCTTTGAGCCGTTCTATTCCACCAAGATGAACGGCTCAGGATTAGGGCTGGCAATTAGCCATAGCATCATCGAAGCACATGGCGGGCAGATGCAGGTCAAAAGCGAACTTGGTACTGGCTCAGAATTTCAAATTAGCCTGCCCCTGCGTTAGCTTTCAATATTCTGCCAGCTTTTCTGGAAGGTGGCGTAATCGGTGCTTTGATTGGTAAAGGCGGCTGCATCTGCAGAAGCGGCCATCGCGCGGTACAGCACATCCTGATTCGTGCAGTCCTGCACACTCACCCCGACCATCGTGAGTTCGGTGGAAAGGGTCGGAATCGTGCTGCGCTGTGCCACCACGCGGAACGCATTTTGCACCAGGCGCGGCACATTCGGGCCGGGGGTAGCGCAGACTTTCACCATCAGCGCCAGCCCATTATCCACCTGCACATAAACCGCCTCTGCTGATGGGTCAACCGCAGCTTTTGCATCCTGTTCAGTGGCTGCCCTTACGGACTCCAGTTCATCGGCTTTGTCGGCGCTGAAGGCCGCCGCGTCTGCCGCCACCAGTTCACCCGGGTCAGCCGGAACATCCACGTCCTCTGTGGCTTCATCATCACCGCCGCCAAGCACCACAAACAGCAGCACCACCAGCAGCACAATCAGCGCGACGAGGACCACCACCCCTAATAGCCGCCGCCCGCCGCTTCTAGCGGCTGCACGCTGGCGCGGGGTTTCTTCTGAAAGTAGACTGGCAAACGGGTCTTCTTCTTCCGCCGTCACAAAATCATCTTCCGCAATAGCAAACGGGTCTTCCTCCGTTTCCCGAACGCTCCTTACGGGTTCAAATCCCTCATCTTCCTCAATGGAGGTGAACAGGCTGTCAATATCCGATGATTCTTCCTCAAGGTCAAATGAGGTGTCATCCAGTGGGCCAGAAGGAAGTTCATGCTCCACATCTTCAATTTCCAGCATCATGAGCAGTTCGTCGTCGCGGGGCGGATACATTTCATTCAGCCTATCCAGCAAATCGCGGGCTTTGGGATAATTGGGCTTGAGTTTTAAAACATTGACCAGCGCCCGCCGCGCGTCACGGGGTTCGCTGGCCGCGTTTGCCACCAGCCACCATGCATCGGCATTTTCCGGGTTGGACTGCGTAATCGGCTTCAGGATGACCAGCGCTTCTTCTAATCGTTCCCTCTGGATAAGCTCATAGGCTTTTTCTAAATCTTTTCGCACCATGAAACAATGACTCCGATGATTTGGAGACAATTATAGTCTTTGTGCCACAGGACACAAGCAAACTGTTATAATAGAGCCTCTGGTACGCTGAAGCGGGTGGATTATGTTTCGACTAAAATTTCTGCTGCGGGGTTTGTTTTTTTTAATCGGCATCGTCGCGTGGCAGACTCAGGAGAACCCTCTGGAATTTGATACGCCCGTTGAAGCAGTCTTTGAAGCCGGAGACATCCATCAGTGGCAGTTTGAAGCCTACCGCGATGATGTCATCACCCTCACCCTCACCCGTACCGATGGCGAATTGATTCCCATCCTTTCCCTGCTGGATAACCAGAATCAGATTCAGGCACAGATTCAAGGCAGTTCCGATGGTTCAGCCGCCCTGACCTATCGGATTCCCCGCTTTGGGGAATATGTTGTGCAAATCGCCGGGGAAGCAGAAGGCAGTTACACCCTGACTCTTTCACTGGCCGAAAGTGGCCGCCGCGATTTTGAACAGGGAACAGTCGAATACGGGCAGCCCGTCATTCAGCAGCTTGATGAGTCGATTCCTTACCACCTGTGGACATTCAACGGCACAACCGGACAGGTCGTGGATATTAACGTTGAAGTGCTGGAAGGCGACCTTCAACCCATTATCGCTTTAACTTCCCCCGGGGGTATTAATTTAGGCCGTGCCGAAGGGGATAAAAATGTGCGGCTGCTGGCGGTACGGCTGCCCGGCAACGGTGCATATGAGATTCTTGTCCGCCGACAGGGAGATAATTTAGGTTTTTCCGGCACAACCACCGGACGCTACCGCCTCGAAGTCACTTTAAGAAACGGGCCAGAGGCGACCACCAACACCCTTGTCGTGGATGAACTCACATCGGGCAGGCTGACTCTGGATAGCCCTCTGGCGCGGTACAGTGTAGAAGCCATTGGCACGTTTATGGCCGAAGTTGAACTTTCCCGGCCGAACTGTCTGGTGGATTTAAATATTTCCTCCGGTGGTATTGTACAGCGTGCCATCAGCGAGTCACCCCTGCGCTTTCCTGTTGAATTTATTAGCACGCTGCCGCATACGCTGGAAATTGCATCTGCCAACTGCCCCAATACCGATAGAATGGATTTTGTTTTGCGGTTGCGCCCCCTGAATGCCGATTTGCCTCTTGAACCGCTTCCCGATGACAGACCCGTTTACGGCACATCCGAAAGATGGGTTTTTGAAGCCACTGCCGGAGACATCATCCGGTTAACCGCCCGCCATACCGACCTGCGCCAGCCGTTAGAAATTCAAATTTTTGCACCGGATAGAAATCTGCTGTTTCGCTCCACCACCCGCGCAGAAGTGGAGCAGACCCTGGTACTGTCTGAGGATGGGTATTATGTGATTGAGGTGGCCGCCTCTCAGCCCTACCTGCTACATAAGATTTTAATCGGTCACAACAACCAGCTTTTTACGACTCTGCGCCCCGCCCAGGAACAAACCCTCGATATTACCGAAACCACCACCTGGCGCATTATCTCTACTCAGGCTGACTCGGTGCTTACCGTGGAAAATCCGGCGGGCGAAATTATCCGCACCGCCCATTCCACCACCATCAACGGCCCGCGTATTGATGAAATCACGCTTTCACAGCCGGGACGCTACCGAATAAAAGTCTATTCTGAAACCAGCCAGCCTAACTTAGCCATTATTGAGCTTTTTGATTTTGAAAACCTGCTGTTGCAGTCGGGCAAAGCCATTCTGAATAGCGCCGCCGATTTTCATCGCTGGCAGCTTCCTCTCAAAGCGGGCGATATTCTCAAACTCCGGTTAGAAAATCTAACGGTCGGCCAGCCGCTGCCTTCTCTGGCATTGCTTGACCAGACGGGGATGTATATTCCCTCCCAGTATCAACTGGTCGATGGGAATACACTTGAATTGGTCGGCCTGCTGCCGCCGCAGGACGGCATTTACACGGTGCTGGTGAACAATGACAGTCGCGGCGGCCAGCTAACCTATCGGCTGGATACAGACATTGAAAATGGTTTTACACAGGTTGCCCCGGATACCATCACCGTAACCGCGCCTATTGAAGAAAGTTTCCTTCCCACGATGGCCGTACTTCCGGCAGAAGACCCCTTGATTCCCGCCCTGACGGAAAGGGACAGAGCGAACCTTGAAGATGCCGAATCGGTCAGTATTCCCAACCTCATCCGGGGGGAAATTTTACCCAACGAACGGCGGCAAATCTGGCGGCTGAATGTGGTGCGCCGTCAGATGATTTCTTTAACCGCCACCAGTCTGGATAACCAGCCCGCGCCAGGGCTTACCCTGCTGGATGCAAATGGGAATATCGTGCTGGAACACTGGGAACGTCAGAATCCGGTCAATCATCTGCTTTACCGTACCCCCACCGCCAGCACCTATTACGTTGTCGTGACAGAGGATTTAGCAGGCGGCATTTATTTACTGGATGTGAATATTGTCCCCAACCTTGATGAAACCATTCCTAACGTCCGTGATGCTGTGCCTCTGGATGTGGGTATCCCTGTCACAGGTGAATTTGTTTCCAGAGAGGAAACCGATTCCTATGTTTTTTGGGCGCGGCTGAACGACAGGTTTTTCCTATCGGCGTATCATGAAACGGGCAGTTTTGTGCCGGAAATTCAACTCATCGGCCCGCGCGGAAACGAAATCAGCACCGCCGCCTTTGAAGAACAGATAGAAACGTTTTCCCTCCCTGAGACAGGGTTGTATACAGTCAATGTATCTGCCTCCCCTCTGGATGACGAAGCACGTTATGGACGCTATACCCTGCTGGTGTCTCTGATGGAAGGGCAGGTCGGGGATGAAAATGTGCTTGATGGCACGGTTTTTGGCACAGTGACCCGCCCCTTTGAAGAAAATCTCTGGCTGTTTCGTGGCAGCATGGGCGAATCGATAAGCCTGCTGGTTGAGCCGCTTGAAATCAGCGCCCCCGCCGATTTATCGGTAGCCCTGGCGGATAGCGACGGCGAAACCTTTTATTTTCAACAGGCCATGCTGTCCGAAAGTGCTGTTGCCATCCGTGACGTGATGCTGCCGCGCACCGGACTGTATCAGGTCAAAATGAGCAGCAGCACCGCCGGACGCTACCGCCTAACCCTGAACCGCCGTTATTTAGCGGCAGGCGACCATGCCCTTGCCTATGGCGATACCGTTAGTGGCGTTTTTACCCGGGGTAATATTGTAGACCGATGGCTGCTGGCAGGCAGTCAGGGAGATGTGCTGGCAGTCGCTTTGCGCCCCATGCGCGGGGATTCGGCCAGTGTGGGGTTTGAACTCACCGCACCGGATGGAACAGTGGTAGGGGTAGGCATTGATAACAATACCGGAGCAGGCGCACGAACCGAAAACATTGTGTTGCCTGCCACCGGCGTATACACCCTGCTGGTCGGCACACCCGATTTTCAGTTTTCCGGCTCATTAGCTTACGATTTAAGCGTCGAGCGC
>CAZKZS010000018.1:0-11044 GCA_964557285.1 uncultured Anaerolineae bacterium
TGGATGATGCTGATCCGGGCGGGTTTTCAAGTGCTGCGCCAGCGTACTATCCGCACACCAGATGAAAAAGTCCTCTTTTTAATTTTTCTTTCGACTATTCCCGGTGTTATCGGTGGGCTTTTGCTTGAACCCTATTTTGAAAAAGAGCTTTCCGACCCCACTTTTACCGCCATTACCCTTTACATTACGGCGGCGCTTTTGATGGGCAGCGAATGGTATACTGCGTCTGCACCGGGGGCCAAAACCATGCAGGAAATAACTGTCTGGGATTCTGTTTTTATTGGAATTGCTCAAGCCATCGCCATTATTCCAGGCGTATCTCGTTCAGGCAGCACCATTGCAGCAGGGCTGGTACGCTCTTTAAACCGTGAAAGTGCGGCCCGTTTCAGTTTTTTGATGGCGACCCCTATTATTTTAGGAGCAGGAGCTAAACAACTGCTGGATATTTTGTTCGGGGAAGAAGTTCAACTCGATGCGGGTGTTATGGTGCTGGGATTTGTTAGCTCTGTGGTCGTCGGTTATGCCTCTATCGCCTTTTTGCTGAGTTTTGTGCGGCAGCAAAAGCTGTATATTTTTGCAGCGTACTGCATCCTGTTTGCCACCGTCAGTTTGATAGGGATTTGGGCAGAAGGTTAAAGTTTGCCTTTGTTAGCCCGTGCGACAAAATCCTCTACAGTTAAAATGGTGACAAATTCTTTGTAGGGGATAAAGCGATTCATGTCGCCGCTTAAATAATAATCTTTCCATGTCCAGCGAATCCCGCCCAGTACAAGGTAAGCATGGTGGTAAATGCCTTCGCTTTTTTGGACGGCATCTATTAAACACATCACTTCAAGCGGAATTTTTTGTTCGGCTGTGCCAGAAACCTGCTGCCATTTCAGGGAAATCAAATAGATACGCTGCGATTTATCTGTAGCGGCCACATCCACTTTATGGGAACGGCCATTTAAACGCGTGCCAATGAGCTTTTGTGTTTCATATATGTACCCCCCTTTTTGTAGGGAAGGCAGTATCATGGTTTCAAGTACCCATCCGGTTCGTGTATCTCGTCCCATCTTAAATGCCTCTGGTTGCCAGCACCTCTCTGGCTGGCTTGCGATCCCCGTTGCAGCTAATCCTGCGGGGAGCATCTAAAAACTGCAAAGAAAATCCTAATTTTTCATATAACTGCACTATACGTTCCGTCGCCTGATTGGAAATAACTACCGGTCCGGGATGTTTGACCAACCATTCTGCTAATCGCACCTGATCTTGCCAGGTAAATCCCTCTTTTGAGTAGTGAACAAATTCAACGTCATAAGGAGGATCGGCGTAAACAAAATCGCCTGGATAGAGTTCAATGTCGGCAAAATCTCTATTTTGAAATAGCCATCCCTGAAAAAAGTTTGTGTATACAGAAAAGTTATTCTCATAATAAATCGTTTTATATTGACCAAAGGGTACATTAAACTCTCCTTTTTTATTAAAACGACACAGGCCATTATATCCAGTACGGTTTAAATAATAAAATAGCATGGCTGCTTCCGACGTTTGCCATCTTCCCTCTCGAATGAGGAGGTTAAATCTTTCACGGTGGGCATAATAAATTGATTTATCATTTTCCATACTCAGGCTGACTTTTAGCCCCTGTTGTAACTGGTGGTAAAAGTTGATGAGATGGGAATTAATATCGTTGAGAAGGGCATGTGAAGCAGCTAATCCCAACGCTGCCGCCAACCCACCACAAAAAGGTTCAACCAGACGACGATAACGATGGGGTTTCCACAAGGGAATCATGTGAGGTACAAGCCATCTCTTGCCTCCTGCCCACTTTAAGGGTGGTTTGGGCGGAGATGGTTTTACCGGAATGTGGAAAAGTACCTGTTGGTTTAGAACGGGTACAGTATCCCTCATACAAAAAAGTTCTTTTTCAACCATGATAACATTCTAACATTAATCGAGGATAGCTGACAGAACATTCGTTTAAATTAATGGGGTTTTGGTGGGGATACCAACGCGGCGGGGATATTTACGCGGGGTTTTGCGAATTTTACGGATGCAGGCCAGGTAATGCGTATGCTCAACGTTGGGCAGGTGAATTTCCGTGACATTTTCCAGTTTCCCTCCCAGCGTTTGAAAGGCCACTTTAGAATCTTCCAGTTCTGTATATACCGTTTCACCCTTCATGGCGATACACAGCCCGCCAACTTTGCATAGGGGCAGCAGATATTCCGCCAGCGTTGGCATTCGGGCAACACTGCGGGCAATCACCAGATCGTATTTTTCACGGTGGTTGGCGTGCTGTCCGGCCTCCTCCGCCCGCATTTGAACGGCCCGAACATCGGAAAGCTGAAGCGTTTCAATCACCCGATTCAGAAAGTCTATTTTTTTGCGGGTGGCATCCATCAAGGTAACATGCCATGCAGGGCGGGCAATTTTAAGCGGCACCCCTGGCACCCCCGCCCCCGTTCCAACATCTATCACCGATGGGTTTTCTGGCAGATTGGGCAGAGTCAGAAGGGACAGCGAATCCAGAAAATGTTTAATCCGAATCTCCTCCGGCTCGGTGATATTGGTCAGGTTAATGCGCTCATTCCATTCCGCTATGAGGGCGGCATAAGTCGCAAAATGGGCGGCAGCCTCATCGGGAAGCTCAAGATTAAAATGGGTTTTAGCAAGTTTATTCATGCAAATACTGGTCAAAAAATGCAATGATGCTATTTTTGTAGGTTTCAAAATCGACGGATGGATAATCGCCATGCCCTGCGCCCTCGACTAACCAGAACTGTTTGGGGTCGCGGGCGGCGGCAAACTGTTCATTCCCATAGGTATCCTGAAGTTCCTCACTGCCATGAATCAGGTACACCGCACGCGGGCTGATTTTGGCAATGCTGCGAATCGGACTGACTTTATCCATATCCACGCCAGTTTTCCACTCGTACATACGAACCATCCAACCGCGTGCATAACGTTCCCACCAGTTGCGCCGCGATTCGCCATTTTCCCGCCGCACCTGGTCGGCTAAATCCGCATAATTTCCGGTAGCCACCACTGCCTGAATCCGTTCATCTTCGGCGGCGGTCAAAAGCGCGGTTGCCCCACCCATCGAATGTCCAAACACGCCGATTTGTTTAACTTCGGGATACTGGCTGAAAATATCCAGCGCCGCTTTTAAATCGGCGATTTCCGTGTAACCAAGCGAGGTTTGCTGCGGCGGGTTGGCACAGGAACGGGTATCGTAAGTCATCACACTGTAACCCGCCTCATGCAAAAATTCCATTTCCTGATACATCGTATCCGCACCGCCCCATGCACCGGGCAGCACCATAATCCCTGCCCCGTTGCTGCCAGGAGCATACCACGCATCCAGGGTAATGCCTTTTTGAGGTGAAAAGGTGAACTGCTGAAGCCCTTCTGGATGACTCAGGCGGCTGCTCATCGGTTCGGCACGGTTGCCACAGGCATGATTAACCAGCGCCCCGATGTAAAGATAAGCCATTCCTACGGGTAACAAAAAAACGAGGGTCACGAGCGTCACGATGAGCGTAAAAATCGTCAGGCGGCGGACACGTTTAGCCATTGGCTTTTTGAATGGCCCGCCACCCCACCTGAAAATCTTTTTCAGAATAGGAGTGGGGGTGTATCCAGTGGGGGTTTACACTGGGTTCATCTTCTAAAATGGTGGGGCGCAATGTGCCTTCAAGGATTTGCGCCCGAAAAAAAATCTTCAGGCTGTGATAATGATTGCCGTGTGGGGAGGTGAAAAATCGGTCTTCAATATCCAGCAGGTCGCCAATTTCGACCTTCAACCCTGTTTCTTCCCAGACTTCCCGCACCAGCGCTTCCGGTATGGTTTCCCAGATTTCAATGCCGCCGCCGGGAAGGTCAAATTTGCCCGTCCACAGGTTATCCAACACCAGCACCTGCCCCTGCTCATTCAGAATAACTGCGTGGGCAGTGGGACGCCACCGAACCACTTCGGCGGAAATTTCGTGGGGAGTTCCGTCTACTTTTTCGCTGACAACGATTTTCATAACACCAGTTCAGCCATTGTCCGAATGACATCTATATCTGTTGTCGCCAGATTCAGCGTGGTGATGGGTGCTTCTTTCCACATTGCCAGCAAATCCCGAATCCGTTCTCTGGGGCCGCACAGGGCAACTTCATCAATAAAGGCATCCGGTACGGCGTTCAGCGCTTCCGCTTTCTGGCCGGAAAGATACAGCGTTTGAATCGTTTCGGCTTCTTTTTCATATCCGTAGCGACACATCAAATCGTAATAGAAATTTTTGCCTTTTGCGCCCATTCCACCAACATATAACGCTGCCAGAGGGCGCACCATGTTGTAACAGATTTCCAAATCGTCCCCCATCGCAACATGCACCATCGGCGCGATGTCAAACTGCCCAATGGTTTTATTGGCTTTTTTGAGTCCGGCTTCGATAGGGGCAGCAAATACGTCTTTATAAGCACGCGGGGAGAAAAACATCGGCAGCCAGCCATCGGCAATTTCCGCCGCCAGTTCAACATTTTTGGGCCCAATGGCTGCTAAATAAATCGGTAAATCTGCCCGCCCATGAATGATACTTTTGAGGGGTTTACCGAGTCCGGTGGCATCTTCCCCACGATAGGGAATTTGATAATAGTCGCCATCATAAACGACGGGTTCTTGACGCTCTAATATTTTCCGCACGATGCTGACATATTCGCGGGTTTTGGCTAGCGGCTTACCGTAGGCTTCCCCGTGCCAGCCTTCCACTACCTGCGGGCCGGATAAGCCCAAGCCTAACAAAAAACGTCCGCCAGAAAGCTGGTCGAGCGTGATGGCGGTCATAGCGGTCATGGCGGGGGTGCGGGCTGGCATCTGCATGATGGCCGTACCTAAATGAATCTGCTGCGTCTGGGCCCCAATCCACGCCAGAGGGGTAATCGCGTCCGACCCATAGGCTTCGGCTGTCCAGACTGCGTAATATCCTAATCGGTCTGCTTCCTGAATGGAGTCGATGGGGAGTTCGATTCGCGCTCCCGAATACCCTGCCATCATCCCTAAGCGCATTTTTTATTCTCCCCGTTCTTTTTTAGGTTTTTTAACCCGCCTGGCTTTTTGTGGTTCAAGCGCCGCCTTGAGCGTATCTACTTCCCCGCGTGTCAGTTCACGGTATTCCCCCGGTTTGAGTCTGCCTAGTTCAAGCGGGCCAATATGGGTACGTATTAGTCGGAGGGCAGGGTGTCCTAAGGCTTCTGCAATACGGCGAATCTGGCGTTTTTTACCTTCGTGCATAATGACTCGCAGCCACGTTGCCTCCTGAGCTTCTTCCAGCACGCGCACTTTGGCCGGAGCAGTGCGTTCCCCTTCCAGGGTAATGCCATTCCGCCATTTTTCCAGTGTTTCCCAAGACGGCCTGCCGCTGACCTGCACCTTGTAGGTTTTTTCCAACCCATACCGGGGATGGGTAATTTTATTCGTGATGTCACCATCATTGGTCAGCAGGATCAGCCCTTCGCTGTCAATATCCAGCCGCCCCACTGGATAGAGGCGTTCGCTGGTATTTACGACATCCAGCACCGTTTGACGATCTCCCTGGGAAACCGTGCTGCTGACCACCCCCCGTTTTTTGTACAGGGCGATGTAGCGCAGCCGTTTATCCAGTTTGAGGCGGCGGCCTTCCACACGAATATCATCCTTTGACGGATCGGCTTTGTCGCCTACGGAAGCAACTTTGCCGTTCACCGTGACCAGCCCATTAGCAATTAAATCTTCGGCTGCCCGCCGGGAGGCAATCCCCGCCTGAGCAATCAATTTTTGTAATCGTTCTTCCATGTTGTCACTCATCTATTAGCCGAATTATAGCAGCAGTTTTCTTTATAATGGATAGAAGTGAAGGTATATTATCATGACGTTACGCGAAAACCCCTACGCAGGAATTAATGCCCATCTGCAAAGTGAATTGCAGACGGAACACAAAAAAATCGAAGGCAGCGTCCTTGCTTCATGGAAAGGATTTCATGCCCACCATATCATTTCGATTGCAGAAGCCCTTAATGAACATCTGCCAACCGGATACATTGCGCGGGCGGAACAGTCCCTTCAAATTGCTTACGAAAATTATGAGGGACGCCTGGAAATCCAATCTCCTGAGCCGGATGTAACTGTCTGGAAAAGTGGCACAGGTTTCCCCTCTCCTTCGACAGGTGCGGTTGCATCACCGACACTGGTTATTTCTCATGTAGAGGAAACGCTGATAGAACTTCCTCCCAAACTGCCGAAGGCGATTCTGGTTTTTGACCCTCATAAACAACCCATTACCCGTCTTGAACTCCTGTCTCCTGCAAATAAACCCGGAGGCAGTTACTACCGTGAATATATGGCTTCTCGTGCGGCGGCTTTGTTAAACACGCAGGCACTCATAGAAATCGACTATTTACACGAAACGCCCGCTATTTTGCCACATCTTTTAGGGCATTATCCTGAAGAAGCCAATTCCTATCCTTACCGCATCATCATTAGCAATCCGCGCCAATCTCCTGATGTGGGTCAGATTTTTATCTATGGTTTTCAGGTAGATATGCCCATTCCCATTATTGGTGTACCCCTCATGGAAAATGAGATGATGCCTTTTGACTTTGGAGCAGTCTATAACAGTACCTTTCAACGTGGGCGGTGGGGCGAAACGCTGGATTATACCCGTCCCCCCGTGCGCTTTGAAACCTACAGCCCGGATGACCAGCAGCGCATTTTAAAGCATATCATTCGTGCGTGAGGGTATTTCGCACGACGCGGGCGGTACTCAGCCGCATATCCAGTCGGGTACGGAAGGCTTCCCGCAGGGTAACATCCGTTAATGTCCCCCCTGTGACCTGCAATTCCGGCCTATTCAGTCGATTAATCTGATACCATTTCAGCACCCCGAAGGCGGCCTGAGTTAGCTCACTGACCGCATAGGTAGGCTGGTCATGGGTGCTGTCCGCCGCCAGGAGCCGCCGATGGTTAAAAACATTCACCCGCCTATAACCGGGCAGGCGGCTGGCCTTGCGTAAAAGTTCTCCTGCCTGAAAAGCGACAGAAGCCAGCCGCCCCTGCAAACCCAACCAATCCATTAACGCACGCACCAGACGGGGTTCAGTTTCACTTTCCGCGCCCTGCCATTGAAAATGCAGATATTGTTCCCCGTCTACCGATAGGGAAACTTCGTTCGATCCCAATACGGTTTCCCCTAACCGTTTGGGAAAACCATAAATTTCACGCCCCAATAAAATCGGTTCGTAGGTGGAAGGATAAATATGTGGCACATAAAACCCGAATGTTGTCCCATGCCGGACGGGAATAAAATACGTGGTTTCTGTATAGGCAAAACGGGCGGCGGGCGTGTGCTGCGGATAGGCTTTCGGAAAATCGGCCAGCGCCAGCAGCAGCGGTGCATGTTTTTTGCCGGGTCGCTGAAGCAAACTCAAGCCTTCGGGCAGGATTTTTTCGATCAGTTCGGGCGCGGCCTCACAAAAAAGAAACAGCATGGTGGCATCTTCAAACAAAAATGGGCCCGGAATCAAATCGGCGGAATAGGCAGCGTAGTGAATCGGGGCGGTTAATTGAGTCAGGCGGGTGCTGGTTTTTTGAAGCTGCCTGGCAAGGTAGCGCCGGGCGGCGGCGTTAAAATTCGCTGACTGCCAGAGCAATTTCATCGGCCAGTACAGAAGTTCGCAATTTTCTACGGCGGTTATTTTCACCGTGTGGGGCAGCCCCCCCAATACCGCTACAGGGTCTAAAAGCGTGTCTGCGCCAACTTCGCCGCGTGATTCTCCCGCAAAGCTCATGCGGCAGCGCCCTGTTCTAAGCACATACAGCCTATCCGGTGTATCGCCTTCATAAAACAGCACTTCGCCTGTGGACAGATGTTGAGTCTGAGCCGCCGCCAGAAGCGATGCCTGTTCTTCGGGGCTTAGCTCACAAAAAACAGGAATCATTGCACCAGCCGGATTGTAATATCCCCTGAATCGGAAATGACATCCAGCCGGGACGTTCTATCGCCATAACTTCCGGTGCAGGTGGTATCCGGGCAAATGGCTGCCCCACTATACGACTGCGCCGTGTAGGTCAGGCTGACAGGCGGCTGCAACGTCATCGTGATGTCGCCGGAATTGGTGCGAAAACTGCTGCTGGATTCGGAACGAAACGTCCCGGAAAAAGTGATTGAGCCGATGTCGGTACTCACATCAAATTCACCGGACACATCAGTTAAGCGAACCTCTGCAAATGAAGTTCCCTGAATGAAAAAATTTGCCTTCACATTTTCAATGGTCACATCTGAGGTTGGCTCAATCAGGATTTCGGCGATTTCCGGCGGAACAATCAGCGTGAACTCCACGTCGTGCGAACTTAACCCAAAACTGCCTGTCTGTTCCACATTTACCGTAATCCGATTGTCCGGCTCCCGTACCAGCGCCACCTTGACGTTATCCAGCAAATTCTCAGCATCACGTTTCCGCAGCCCATAGGCGGTGACTTCGTAATTAAGGGTGATTTCATCTCCGTCCGCCCCCTGAATGTTGATGGTATAAGAATCAAATTCCCGCAAATCCAGCCGTGCCGCCGTTGGGTTTTCCAGCGCCAGCGTTTCGCTTCCCGTGCGGGAGACACTATTGGTATAAAATATTGCTGCAAATGCCCCACATCCGGCCAGAAACGTCACCGGAACAAGGCAAATACAGCTAAACCCTGCAAAAACCAGCCCGACTACACACCCCAACGGCGTGAGAAAGAAACAGCCGCTTTTTTTTCTTTCCGGTGCGGGGGGAAGAAAATCAGGGACATTTTTTGGCTTCTCAAAAATATCATCTTCTTCCTGAGTTTTGGGAAGCTCGTCATCCAGATAAATACTCATTGCAAGCCTTTCAATCGTTCAACTGCCTGTTGTAGGGTTTCATCTTTTTTGCAAATGCTCAGCCGCGCCAGATGATAGGCAAGGGGGCGGTGGGGTTCGCTGTAAAAAGCAGAGGGGGGAATACAGGCGACCCCATGTTCCCGAATTAAATATTCAGCAAAGGCGCGGTCATTTTCAGGGTTCAGCGCGGAGGTATCGGCCATCACAAAGTAGCCGCCCTGAGGCAGCAGGGGTTTTAAAGGGGTCTGCTGCAAGGCATGATAGAGATAGTCGCGCTTTTTTTGATAGTTGGTCTGAAGCTCAATAAAATAGTCGTCAGGGGAGTTTAAAATTTCAATGGCTGCCCATTGCAGAACAGAAGCCACCGCAAAACTGATAAACTGCCGCGCCCGAAAAATCCCTGTAACCAGGGGATTCGCCCCAATGACCCATCCAATTTTCCAGCCCGTGACCGTGAACGTTTTGCCCAGGCTGCTGATGGTGACAGTGCGATTTTCCATGCCGGAAAGGGTGGCAAGACGAAGGTGCTGGCAGCCGTCAAACAGGATATGCTCATACACTTCATCGGTAATCGCCAGCACATCAAACTGCTGGCAAAGTTCCGCGATAAATTCCAACTCCTGACGGCTGTAAATTTTTCCGGTAGGGTTGTGCGGTGTATTGATGACAATGGCGCGGGTTCTGGCGGAAAATAAACTTTTTAATTCCTCAGGGTCAAAATTCCAATCGGGCGCTTGCAGGGGAATGTAACGCGGTACACCGCCAGCCATCAGGATACTCGGCACATAGCTGTCATAAAATGGCTCAAAAAGAATGACCTCATCCCCAGGGTTAATTAAGCCCATCATGGTCGCAAAAATGGCCTCAGTTGCGCCAACTGTAATTAAAACTTCTTTAGCGGGGTCAACTTTCATGCCGTAAAAACGTTCCGCATGGGCGGCCACCGCTTCCTGAAGTTGCGGATACCCCCAGCCGGGCGCATACTGATGATGGGGGGTCTGGATGGCTTTTTCCAGCGCGGCTAATACCTGCGGTGGGCTGGCGAAGTCCGGCGCTCCCTGCCCGAGATTCACTGCCTGATACTGCTGGGCAAGGATATTAATTTCGGTAAATATGGTCGTTCCAAAAGACTGAACCCGCTGTGCAATCATATGTTTTTTCCCAAACCTGTAGATATAAGTGTAGTCGTATTTCGTTGCTTGCCAACAGCTAAGCCTGAGGCGATAATGAATTGGGACATTTAAGGAGAGTTGTGCATGGCAAATGCAGACAACCCCAACCTTGAAAATTTACTCCAGATGGGGATTACGGCTGCAAAACAGGGCAATCATGACGCTGCCCGGTTGTTTTTTAAGCAGGTTTTGGATGCGGACAAAAAAAACGAACGTGCTTGGGTATGGATGGCTCGAGTAGCCGAAGACCCCATCAAGCGTCAGCAATACTTAGAAACGGCCTTAAAAATTAATCCCAATAACAAAGCAGCCCGCCAACTGAAAAAGAAGATGTTTAAAAAACGCTCGGCCAAAGAACAGCGTACCCTGGCACTTGGGGTTCTTTTTGTGCTGGTGATTCTGGTGGTGGCTGCGTTATTGTGTTTAATTGCTCTGTTAGCGTAGGATGACACGGACTTGCCAAACGAGGAACTCCAGACTCTTCTAAAATCCGGTATTGAGGCGGCCAGAGGTGGGAACAAGACGGTTGCCCGTAAGATTTTTGAGCAGGTGATCCGGGATGACCCGCAAAATGAACTTGCCTGGATGTGGATGGCAACGGTGTTGGATAATCCCGCAGAACGCCGCCGCGCCCTGGAACGGGTCATTAGCATTAATCCTAACAATACCCGCGCCCAGCAAGCGCTGGCGAAATTACAATCGGCTGAAACCATGCAGCCAGTCCAATCTACTCCGCCGCCCGAACCTGCTGCTCCGGTCAAACGGGAAACCGCCCGCCCCGAGTCACCGCGTCTTACGCTGGATGAACTGCGGGCGATTGAAGCTGCCAGAGCGTCCTCACGCGGTTCATCCCTATTTTATATAGTGCTTCTGGCCGTGGCCGCAGGATTCATTATCGGGGCAGCGATCCTGATTGCGCTGCAACTTTCTGAGGAAGATACGGCCGAACCGACGCAGGTTTCCGGCCCGCCCACGGTGGCAGCTACCCTTGCGCCGCCAACCTCTGCTGGTGTG
>CAZKZS010000018.1:11054-29254 GCA_964557285.1 uncultured Anaerolineae bacterium
GTTTTTGTAACGGCTGTACCGGGGTCGGTGGAACGGGTGGATTTGGGCCCAACATGGACACCTTTGCCCACCAGCACACCCCTGCCCAGCGCGACTCCTACCGCTACCCTGCCGCCACTAACCACCTATGAAATTATTTTTGCGGCAGCAGATAGTCCGGTAGGGCTGCGCCGCATTTTTGCGTCAAACGCCGACGGCTCAAATTTACGCCCTATCAACATTGAACTGAACGCGCAGCCCGTTCAGGCAGAAGCGACGGCTGAGGCAACCAGTGAAGCAGAGGGTACAGAAGAAGCCGTTGAAAGCACCCCGCTTCCATATGAAGAACTGGAATTTTTAGAACCTGCCGTTTCACCAGACAGCGCATTTTTAGCATTTACCGCGCAGCTTTCGCCGGAAGTGCAGGAAATTTTTGTCATGCCTTTGCCGGATGGAGCGCCGCGTCAGCTGACCACACTGGGAGGTTCAATTACGGGGGGTGCGGTCTGGTCGCCGGACGGGACGCGGATTGCCTTCCACTCCAATGCCGACGGCGATTTTGATGTGTATATCGTTGCGGCGGACGGGGGTGAACCCTCTAATGTGACGCCTGGTGAAAATTTTGATGAGCGCGACCCGGCTTTTGACCCCATCAACAACCAGCGTTTGATTCTTGCCTCTGACCAGGCTTCGCCAGGAGAGTTAGAAATCTGGTCGCTCCCTCTGGGCAGCGGCCTGCCGCAGCAGCTAACCGATGATGTCAACAGCAGCTTTATGCCTGCGGTTTCTCCCGACGGGCAGCAGATTGCTTTTATTACCACACGCGGGAATGACCAGGATTTATACATGATGAACGCTGACGGCACTAACGAGCAGCTTATTTCCCGCAATGACCAGGATTGGGATGAATCCAGTCCGGCCTGGTCGCCTGATGGCCTCTGGATCATGGTCAGTTCAGATCGGGAAGCGGAGGATGTGCTGCAAATCTGGATGGTGCGTCCCGATGGCAGCCAGTGGATCAAAGTGACAGATGGCGCTGGTCCGAGTCAGGATGGGGTATGGTACACACAAAATTAATAAGGGGGAGCGTGCGTGAGCAATAAAGCACAAA
The DNA here is from genome assembly GCA_964557285.1 of uncultured Anaerolineae bacterium. Taxonomy (GTDB): domain Bacteria; phylum Chloroflexota; class Anaerolineae; order Aggregatilineales; family J027; genus SB15. The sequence goes on from CAZKZS010000018.1 coordinate 12,145, forward strand.
TTGACCAGCTGGTTGAAGAAGGCATTGCCGCCGCCAAAGCAGGGGATAAGGCGCTGGCACGGGGCAAATTAGAAGCTGCCGTTAAAATCGACCAGTACAATGAAAAAGCCTGGTTCTGGCTGGCGCGGGTGGTGGATACAGACGAAGAACGCCGCGCCTGCCTGGGAAATGTCATTATCATTAATCCACAAAATAAACGCGCCCAGGAACTGCTGGATAAACTTGAAAATCGGGTGATTGCGAAGGAACAAAAAGCCAAACGGAATCCCCGACTGCTTATGCTGGCGGGCGGCGGGCTGGTAGTGCTGATTTGTCTGGTAGGGGTGCTGTTATCTGGTGTGCTGGGTGGCGGTGATGAAAGCGCGGAAGTGCTGCCTACGGCCTTTTTAACCGCGACCATTACCCCCACGCCGGACGCCTCACAGACTGCCGCCATGCAGCTATCGCTTGAGCCATCGGATACTCCGATTCCAATTGCCACAATTCCTCCTACGTGGACAGCAACGCCCGGCCCCACAGACACCGCTACCCAGGAAAGTTTCCCCACTCCGCCGACGGGACTGCCGGGGCGGATTATCATGCAGTCGGGACGGGTTTCCGGCGATGATGCAAACCAGCCAATCGTGCTGGTGAACATGAACGATTTAAGTACCCTCACCATTTCTAACCCGAATATGCGCGGTCAGAATCCGGTGCTGGCACCGGGGGCAGAACGTTACGCTTATGCACAGTATTTAAGTGGAACACGCAGCCTCACGATTATGATGCAAAATGTGGGATTCCCGGATGAAGTGAATATTACCAGCCTGTATCCTGCCCAAATTTTACTCAGCACGCCCAATTATCCGGCATGGTCAGGTGATAATCTGGTGTTTGCCGCACCGGAATTTGGGCGCAGCGCCCATGATTTGTGGCTGTTGGAACTGGATGAAGTGAGTGCGGCAACGTCTGTTCCTTCATTTGGCTCTGAACAAACGGCCACCCCAACTTTCACGGCCACCGCCACCCAAACCGCGACGCCGGAAGGTTTCCAGCCTACAGAAGGGCCATCCCCCACACCTGTACCCCCTGTTTCTGCTCTGACTCGTTTGACCGACGACCCTGCTGATAATCTCTGGCCGGCCTTTGACCCGACCGGTACGGCGCTGGTCTATGTGAATGTAGCCAGCAATGTGACCGATTTAATGGTCATGAATATCAATAATCGGGCGATTTTTACGCTGACGACCAACGGCAATCAGATTGTTGAGTCAGCGCCGGATTGGGGCGGGAATAATGAGATTATTTTTTCTGGCTCAGTAGGAAATACTCAGGCTTCCGATATTTATATTATGTCGGCAAGCGGTGAGGCTGAACCAACGGTACTGATTGATTTTGGCCCGCAGGATACCCGCCCACGATTTTCGCCAGATGGCCGATACATTGTGTTTTCGTCCAATCAACGCGGCGGTTGGGATGTTTTTATCTATGATCGAGAGACTCAGGAAATTTACGGGCTGGCAACAGATAGCAATACGATTGATTTGGTGAACGATTGGGGAGAGTGAGGCGGACAGGCGTCCGCCCCACCTTATCGTACAGCGAAGCGATACCCTACTCCCCGTGAGGTTAGAATATAAGTCGGGTCCTGGGGGTCAATCTCAACTTTCTGACGCAGATAGTGAATGTAAAGTTTCAGGCTGTCTATTGCGTCACCATATTCCGGCCCCCACGCCTCTTTGACCAATTCGGTACGGGTTAGCACCCGTCCAGCATTCCGCACCAGCACCCCCAGTAAATTAAATTCCTTCGGGGTCAGATGCACCGGATTATTCCGCACACGCACTTCCCGGTTTAAAAAGTTGATGCGGAAGTTACCACCATCAAAAACCAATTCTTCTGAAATGGAAGGTTTGGGCGCCCGCCGCAGATGTGCTTTAACACGAGCAACCAGTTCTTCATTGTCGTAAGGTTTGACGATGTAATCATCTGCCCCCAGTTCCAGCCCTTTAACCACATCGCGGATTTCGTTGCGGGCAGTTAAAAAGATAATAGGCACATCCGAAAGTTCGCGTAACCGCCGACACACTTCCCACCCGTCCATATCCGGCATCATAATATCCAGCAGGACGAGATCAGGGTGAGTCTGATAGGCTTTTCGCAGCCCATCCTCAGCACGATAGGCCTTAATTACTTCATACCCACGCCGTTCCAGAAGAATACTAATGAGTTGGACTGTGGTTTCTTCGTCATCAATAACCAGGATTTTCTCGCCCATTTTCCATGCCTTATGTTGGAAAGTTCAAACTTGTTGAAAGTTAATGTATCATGACTGTTTATGAAGCGCAAACCTGAAGCTTTTTTAAATTTTTAGATAGAATAGGCGGCATGTCGAGCTTAATTGGTCAGGTCATTAACGGGTACGAAATTATTGAAGAACTGGCACGGGGCGGTATGGCAACCGTTTACCGGGCGCATCAAATCTCCATGAACCGGGATGTGGCGCTGAAGGTACTCCCCCGTGAATTTTTACATGAACCTTCTTTTTTGGAGCGTTTTAAACGGGAAGCCTCTATTGTGGCGCGGCTGGAACATCGGGCGATTGTTCCGGTGCATGATTATGGGGAATGGGATGGGATTCCGTATATTGTTATGCGCCTGATGGAAGGGGGGTCAGTAGACAGTCTGATCGCCCAGGGACCGATAGAACTGGAAAAAGTGCAGCAGATTGTCCGTCAGATTGCCACCGCGTTGGATTATGCCCACACCCATGACGTGCTGCATCGGGATTTAAAACCAAGCAACATTTTGCTGGATAAAACCGGAGATGCGTATATTACCGATTTTGGGATTGCGCGGCTGCTCAGCAGTAATGAGAAGCTCACCGCCACAGGCGTGGTTGGCACACCCGCCTATATGTCGCCGGAGCAGGCACAGGGGCTTGAATTGGATGGTCGCAGCGATATTTATTCGCTGGGGGTAGTCATTTATGAAATGCTGGCGGGCAAACGGCCTTTTGATGCCGAAACCCCGTATAGTATTGCCGTGATGCACGTTACCCACGAGCCGCCTCCCCTGCGAAAATGGAAACCGGATGTTGCGCCGGGGGTTGAGGCGGTGGTCATGAAGGCGCTGGCAAAGGACCGGAATCAGCGCTACCGTACTGCTACCGAACTGGCAGGTCAACTTGACGATGCAGATTTGTTCGCCCTTGAAGCGACTGTCCCCCGTTCCGTGCCACCAACACCTCCACCGTCCCTTTCCAGCACCCAGCCAACTCCCCGCCGCCCGATTTCTGCCGTTGGTTATAATCATTCACAGCCCGTTCCTGTGCCTTCGCGCCGTTCGCCTACGCTGATGTATGTGGGGCTGCCGACCCTGATAGCGATTCTGCTGGCGGTCATATTGTTAGCGGGCTATTTGTTTTTGTACGATGCTGAGCCTGCCGAACCGCCGGATTTCGCTGCTACAGGGGCTTTTCGGCTGACCGCTACCGCCAACGCCGCCGCCCTTGCCCCTGCACGAGAAGGCCGCATTTTGTTTGTTTCTGAACGCAACGAGCAGCCCGACCTGTATATTCTGGATTTAACCACAGGCAACGAAACCCGTATGACCCGCACCAACGGCGCGGAGGGCAGCCCGTCTGTTTCACCGGATGGAGAGCGCGTGGTGTATTTATATGATCCAGACGGGGATTTAACCGATGACAGCACGGTACAGGTTGAAGTTTATCTTGCCCGGGTTGATGGGAGTGAAATCCGCGCCCTCACCAGCAATTTGAGCCAGGAACTTTCGCCTGTCTGGACACCAAACGGGGAAGCGGTGGTTTTTGTGCAGATGTTGAATGGGATGTCCCGTTACCGGATTATTCGTTATGACCTTGAGTCGCAAGATGAAACCGTGTTGTATGAGGACAACGGATATGCAACCCATCTGAGTATTTCCCCGGATGGGCAGCAGATGGTGTACGCGGTTCAGCGTACAACCAACCCCGACTCGCTGGAAATTTTCCGGTTGGATTTGGAGGCGGAACAAACGACTCAACTGACCCGCAACGATACGCCGGACTGGTCGCCACGCTGGGACAGCAGTGGAGAACGCATTTTGTATCTCAAACAGGGCAGAGGGGGGGCGGCCATTGCGGAAATGCTGCCGGATGGCAGTACGCTGGCACAAATTTATGACGGGGCGGGGTCGGATGATGCTGCCACCTACAGCCTGGACGGAAAATATGTGCTTTTCAGCGCCATCGACGACCACAATCTGCGGAATCTGTTTCTTTTGCCCCGCAACCGTCTGATTGCCGAACAAATTACTTATCTGGGTGGATACAGCGCGGTCTGGCTGCCGTAAGGGAAATCAAATTGTCCAGAAAAGTGCTTATTGTGGATGATGACCACAGCAACCGCCTGCTGTTGCTTTTTGCCCTGAAAGCAGGGGATTTTGAAATTTATCAGGCGGAATCGGGTGCGATGGTCAAAAAGCTGGTGGAGGAAATCGGCTTTGATATGGCGCTGGTGGATATTGAACTGCCCGATATGAGTGGCCTTGAGTTAGTTAGCCTGCTGCGCGAGAAATTTGAGGATATTCTACTCATCATGTCTACCGCAACCGACGACCCGGACATCCTGCATCAGGCCTGTTCCAGTGGTGCAGATGGGTATCTCATCAAACCTTTTGATTTACAGCAGGTATTAGCGATGATTAACCAGCTCGAACTTCAGCCCGTCCGGTTGAAGTCGGAGATGCTGATTCTGGATAACACCTCCCGCCTGCGCCGCTATAACATTGGCGGTAATTGACTCATTGGTGAAACGTGGGGCGAACGTACTTCATAAAAGGCAGGTGAGAATGCTATCGTAGGGAGCAGCGTTGTCATGTTGGAAACAGGCATGTTGTTTCATCGGAATCGGATTCGTAGTTATTTAAGCACCTATAAAATTCCCCTTTCGCGCTGGCTTTTTGCCACCCTCATGTTCTCCATGTTAATTATTGTGCTGATTATCCTCATCTTAATTGAGATGGGTGTTCTGTCGTGAGGATGTGGTACACTACCGCCAGTAAGGGAACAGGCGACCATGCAAATCCGACGAGACCGTTCTAATCTCCATTTTGGCCGACAGGCACGTCGGCGCTGGCCGGGCTGGTTTTTTGGCGTCTGGATGATGACCATGACGCTGGTGGTGCTTGTCACTATTTATTTTGAGGATGTTCAGTCCTCCACAATGGAAATCCTCTACGGCACAGCAACTCCCACCACCTCCGCCGTAACGCTGGCGACTCAGGGAGAAGCGGCATTTCAGGCGGGCGACCTGGAAGAAGCGGTGAACCTCTACCGGGAAGCCACCCGTTTAGAACCGGACAATCTCGACATTGTTTTTCAATTTGTGCGTTCGCTGGTGTATCGCAGTTTTGCCGGACGCAATTATGCTTTTTTGACCGAAGAAGCGCTGAGTGTTGCGGAGCAAACGGTGCGGAAGTACCCGGATGATCCTCACGCGCAGGCTATGTATGCGCTGGCGCTGGTCGAAAATGGGCGCAGCGAAGAAGCGATTGCCGCCGGAATTCGAGCAATTGAACTCGCGCCCCAGTGGGCGGAAGCCCATGCCTATCTCTCGATGGCATACCGGGCGCAGGGGCGCTATCGGCAGGCGATTGAAGCGGCGGATAACGCGGTGCAGTTGGATGACATGAGCGTGGATGCCAAACGAGCGCTGGCGCTTTCCCTAGCATTTGTGGGGGAATTTGATTTAGCGATTCAGGCTTATAACGATGCTATTACGATAGCGCCGCGTATGGATGCCCTGTATTTTGAACTGGCGGTGTATTATCTGGCGCAGGAAAATTATGATGCTGCCGTTGCCGCTTATGACCAGGTGCTGGCGAACGACCCTTCCAACGTTAAAGCCTATACTCGCAAGTGTGAAGCGTATTTCCGCCAGCGTGATGATGCCCGCGCTCAGGAAGCCTGTGAGCAGGCGATTTTGCTGGACAACACCTTTCCGGAAGCATGGCGGCAGCTTGGCATGGTGCAGTACACCCGCCGGAATTATGAAGGCGCGATTGAATCGTTTGAAACCTGTGCTGAAATTCAGGAAACCCGTAACTTTGCCTTAGACGAACGTGAAATTGAATGTTGGTATCTGCGCGGGCTGGCATGGTATCTGTTAGGGCGGTGTGATGAAGCAGTACCGCTTTTGCAGGAAGCGCTGGTCATGTCTCCCAATGACACGGTAGAGCGTTTAACTTACGAAGGGCTGAATTTCTGTGCGGAAAAAGACCCGAATTTTGATAACAGTATCATTCCGACACCTGTTCCGCCGACGCCTATCCCGCCAGAACCGATAGGGGTGTTCTAGGGTGAGTCTGCGCCTTAAGACTCCAAAAAAATATCAGCCCCGGGGCCGCCGCCGCTACCTGATGCGGTCATGGCGCTGGCTTCGGAATCTGGTACTGATTGGGGTGCTGTCGGCGGCAGGCTACTGGATTATGAATAACCGCGCAGTGTTCCGTAACGCCGTTAGCAACATCGCAGACCGGGCAGGGCAGCAGGTGGGGGATATTCAAATTTCCCGCCCTTCCCCCACCCCGACCCCCGATGTCGAAGGCTCACTGGCAGAGGCCATCAGCGCCTACAGCCTGGGCGATTTTGAACGGGCGATTGAACAGTATCGTATTGTGATTTCTGGCAACCTGAACGATGTGGATTCGCACTATCGGCTGGCGTTTTTGCTGGTGATGACCTCCAGTTTGGGCAGCAATGATGCCAAAATGCAAGAAGCGCTGGAAGTTTCTGACAAAGCCATCAACGCCAACCCGGAAGACCCGCGCGGCTGGGCGGTGCGCGCAATGGTCTTAAACTGGTTAGACCGCCCCGGTGAAGCCATAGCCTATGCGAGTTCCGCGCTGGAAATTGATCCCAATTTTGTAGAGGCCAAAGCCTACCTTGCAGAGGCTTACTGGCGTTCCTCTGAAAACCCCCGAATCGCGTCTTCCTCTCAGGAAATCGCGGCGGCGACTATTGATGAGGCCGTTGAAGATTTACGCCGGATGGGGTCAGCGCCGCCGGAAACCATCGCCCAGGTGTTCCGCACCAAAGGCTGGATTGCTGAACGCCAGCTTGACCGCGAAACGGCCATTGAATATTACGAAAGAGCGCTGGAGTCCGCCCCGAATCTGGGGTATATCGCGCTGGAACTTGCCCTGAGTTATTACGCCAACAATCAAACTGAAGATGGAATCGCGCTGTTAAAATCCGCGCTGGAAGATACCCCGCGCGATACCGCAATTTTGTTTCAGTTAGGGGCGCTGTATACCAATATCGGGAATGGCGAAGAAGCGCAGCAGGCATTTCAGCGCTGCATTGAGATTGACCCGGATAACGACCAGTGTTTATCGTGGTTGGGCGGGCTGCAATATGCCTCCCAAAATTATGCTCAGGCGATTACCCTGTTGGAAAGTGCCATTACTAACGGCTCTGATGACCCGATTGACTGGCTGCAATTAGGCCGTTCCCATTTTTATCTGCTGCGCTGTGATTTAGCGATTCCAGTGTTGAATGAAGGCTACCTGATGACCGCCGATGATACGGTGACTCAGGAAAAATTTGCGGATACGCTGAAGGACTGCGGCGCGGCGCTGCCTCAGATTATCCCAACGGCTGTTCCGATTACGCCTGAAGTTGTGCCGCTTGAAACGACCCCTGAACCTACGCCTGTTCAATAAACCCTATCAGAAAAATCTAAGAAATTAGCAGAAGCTCTCATCGAGTGCTAACAAAGTCTTGCAAACCTTGCTAAAAAGCGTTATGATTTTGTTTGGATTAGCACTCTAATATCGAGAGTGCTAGCACAAACTGGAAAAGATTGCGAAATTTACTCCTGGAGGATGACGAACAATGTCATTAAAACTGCGTCCTTTAGCCGACCGCGTGGTTGTTGAGCCGAAGGAAAAAGAAGAAACCTTTGCGGGCGGTCAACTGGTGCTGCCAGAAACCGCCAAAGAAAAACCGCAGCAGGGGGTTATCCTGGCGGTTGGAAATGGTCGCCTGGATGACACCGGTAAACGGATTACGATGGACGTAAAAGAAGGCGATATGGTTCTGTTCGCCAAATACGCCGGTACCGAAATTAAACTGGACGGCAAAAAAGTGCTGATCCTGAAAGAATCTGACATCCTCGCTGTTGTTGAGTAAAAAAACCTAAAAGAGGAGAAAAACGAACATGGCTAAACAGCTGGTTTTTAAGGAAGATGCCCGCCGCCGCCTCAAGAGAGGTGTGGATATGCTGGCTGATGCAGTCAGCACGACTCTTGGCCCCAAGGGACGTAACGTAGCACTGGATAAAAAATTTGGTGCGCCTACCGTTACCCATGATGGTGTGACCGTTGCCAAAGAAATCGAACTCGAAGACCCGTATGAAAATATGGGAGCGCAGCTTTTAAAAGAAGCCGCTACCAAAACCAATGATATTGCTGGTGATGGCACGACGACTGCAACCGTGCTGGCACAGACAATTGTGAACGAAGGTCTGAAAAACGTGGCCGCAGGTGCTAACCCGATGCTGCTGAAACGCGGTATCGAAGTGGCGACTGACAAAGTGGCCGAAGCCATCCGTAATATGGCGGTTGAAATCAAAACCAAAGAAGAAATTGCTTCTGTGGCTTCCATCAGCGCCCAGGATCGTGAAATCGGCGAACTGATTGCCGAAGTCATGGATAAAGTGGGTAAAGATGGTGTGATCACCGTTGAAGAAAGCCGCGGCCTGGAATTTGAAACCGAATACGTGGAAGGGATGCAGTTTGACCGGGGATACATCAGCCCCTACTTTGTCACCTCCCCTGAAACCATGCAGGCCGTCATCGAAGAACCCTATATCCTGATTTACGACAAAAAAATCAGCGCCGCAACGGACATCGTTCCTATTCTGGAAAAACTCATCCAGATTGGCAAACGTGAACTGGTGATTATCTCTGAAGATGTGGATGGTGAAGCGCTGGCGACCCTCGTGCTGAACAAACTGCGCGGGATGCTGAATGTGCTGGCCGTAAAAGCCCCCGGTTTTGGGGATCGCCGTAAAGCCATGCTGGGTGATATTGCCAAACTGACGGGCGGCAATGTCATCAGTGAAGAAACTGGCCGCAAACTGGAAAGCGTCACCATTGAAGATCTGGGACGCGCTGGCAAAGTGGTTTCCACCAAAGACGACACCACGATTGTGGACGGCATGGGTGATGAAACCGCCATCAAAGGCCGCATTGAAGAAATTCGCGTCGAAATCCAGAACAGCACCAGCGATTACGACCGTGAAAAACTTCAGGAACGTCTGGCGAAACTGTCCGGTGGTGTGGCGATTATCCGCGTCGGTGCGGCTACCGAAGTTGAACTGAAAGAAAAGAAACACCGCGTTGAAGATGCGCTGAGCGCGACCCGCGCCGCCGTAGAAGAAGGCATTGTCCCCGGTGGTGGTGTGGCGCTGATTAATGCCATCAAATCGCTGGATGGTGTCACCCTTGAAAATCCCGATGAAAACACCGGCCTGAATATTCTGCGGAGCGCGCTGGAAGCCCCGATGAAGAAAATCGCGGCCAATGCGGGTCAGGATGGCGGTGTCATTCTGGCGAACGTGCGTCGTCAGCAGGAAGAAAAGAACGACCCCTATATTGGCTTTAATGTCATGACGGGTGAATATGTGGACATGATTAAAGAAGGGATCATTGATCCAGCGAAAGTCACCAAAGGGGCGCTTGAAAACGCCGCTTCTATCGCCGCGATGATTCTGACCACCGAAGCCCTGATTACCGACCTGCCCGAAAAGAAAAATGGTGCGGGTATGCCCGGCCCCGGCATGGGCGACATGGACGGCATGATGTAATTTTGCCGCAAAACCAAAACGGCCTCACTTCGGTGGGGCTGTTTTTATTTGTGGGGTAGAGTCTGAGTGGATGATAAGGAGAGAAATCTGTGGCTTTTGGAATCCCTTTTTTTAGCATTACCCTGACCTACTGCGCGGCCTGAAACTATACCGCCCGTGCCGTCCGTGTGACGGAAGAAATTTTCAGCGACCGCAGCATGGAGTATTTTATTGCCGATTGGAAACTTGTGCCTTCGTCCGGTGGGATTTTTGATTTTGAGGTCAACGGCGAACTGGTATTTTCCAAAAAAGCGATAGGCCGCCACGCCGAACCCGGTGAAATCAAAGCCCTGCTGCAAGAGCGAATCAACGCTTTTAAAGAGGCGAGAGGGATAAAGTGGGAAACTGTTCCCGAAGATGATTAATCCCACGCGGGGGAAGCATAGAGTCGGAGAAGGGTAGTGCGGTCGCGTTGTGAAAGCAGGATAGGGAAGGAATCGCTGCCATTGTACATGACATCATCGGGGGAAGGGCTGTGAACCAGCAGCCCCAGCGCATGAATTAATTCATGTAACAGGAGATGCTGCGGGGGAAGTGTGCTGGCCGTATTCAGCCAGACATGCCCGATAACGCTGAAATTTGCAGCCTGGCCTACCGGACGAATGACGGCACAGCCTTCGGTTTGAAAATCGAGACAGGGCGTAGCTGCCTGAAAATCCTCCGGCGCAACCAGGCTGATGAGAATATCCGCCTGAGCGCCTATGGAGGTGCGCTGAATGGGAAAAACTTCATTAAGTTGAAGCAGCGCATTTTCTAACGCTGTTTCCCACCCTTCCTCCGGCAGCATATACACCTGAACAGGAAAGTCAGTAAAACGTAAAAAACGCCCCTGCTGCCCGTAAGCGGACATGGACGGTGTATCACCTGCCCCGTCCCAGTAATCGGGAGTCTGCCAGCCTGTAAAAAAGGTGCTAAAAACCAGCAGAAAAATATATAAATTTTTCATATTTCCATTAATATTGTATGCCTGCTCATGTTATCATAGAGTTTGTACTGAGAGAGTAGCCACTTTGAACGACGAAAATTTCATACGTTTTCGTGATTTGCTACAGGAGCGCTGCGGTTTACATTTTACCCCGCAAAATCGGTTGGATTTACATGAGGGGATAGAGCAGGCCATGATGCAGGCGGGCATCAGCGATTTGATGCAGTATTATTATCTTTTGTATTTGACCCCCACTGAGGATGATTTATGGCGGCAGTTGGTCAGTCGGGTGACGGTTGGAGAAACCTATTTTTTCCGTAGTATGCCCCATCTGGAAGCGCTGCGCGACCGGATTCTGCCGAATCTAATTGAGCAGCGGCGCAAGTTGGGGCTGCGAATTTTGCGGCTGTGGAGTGCGGGATGTTCCACCGGAGAAGAAGCCTATACGCTGGCGATGCTGCTGCGTGAAGTGTTAGAAGATTTTGACCAGTGGCATATTTTCATTCTGGCAACCGATATTAACCACCGCAGCCTGGAACATGCCCGTCAGGGGGTGTATCAAGAAAACGCTTTCCGGCTGGAAACACCGGAGGACATCAAGGAAAAATATTTTCATTACGATGGACACTGCTACCTGCTCACCCCGAACATCCGGCAGATGGTCAATTTTGAGTATCTCAATCTTGTAGAAGATGTGTACCCGAATCTCTCCAACAACACGTTAGGCATGGACATTATTTTTTGCAGGAACGTGACCATTTATTTTAATAAAGAAACCACGCGGCAGGTAGTCAAGCGATTTTATGACTCGCTGGTGGATGGTGGCTGGCTGTTTGTGGGACATGCTGAGCCACTGGCAAGCCTGTACACGGGCTACGAAACTCACAACTTCCCGAACGCAACCGTTTATCGAAAGCCCTCCTCTATTAAACCTTCCTACGTCAAAACCCTGCGCCAGACCGGAAGTTTAAAGCTGGAAAAACCCCTTTTTACGCTGGAAGAAATTTATAAAATGCTGGAAAACAACAAAATAAAGGATGCCAGGGAAGCACTCCAGCATTATTTACAGGTGTCGCCGCGCCATGTGGATGCGCTGTATTTGCTGGCGAAAATAAGCGCTAATGATGGAGAAATTGAAAGTACCCATCGGATTCTGGATACAATTGAAACCATTGACCCGCTTTTGCCGCAGGCACATTACCTGCGGGCGCTGTTGTTTGAGCAGCGTGCAGCCATCGAAAAAGCAAAAGCGGCGCTGCGGCGGGCAATTTACGCGGACAGGAATTTTGTGCTGGCACATTATCACATGGGAGAACTGCTGTTTTCGGAAGGCAGCCTATTGCAGGCCAAACGAAGCTGGCAGATGGCGTATAATATGCTGGTGGGCAAAGAACCGGAAGGGCTGGTGCCATTTGGGGATGGGGCAACGGTAGGAACACTGCTGTATGCAATCCGACAGCGTTTGGGGACAGTATGAACGATGAATTTGTAGATTCCGCTTTAGAAAAATCGATTCAGCGAGCGATTGGGCTTGGTGAAGAAATTACGGAGGAGCAAAAACGGCGCATCCTCGAAAAACGAGCGCGGGACTTAGCACAGCCGATTTCTGATTCTGAGGACAGGGCGGCGGATACGCTGCGGGTGCTAACCTTCCGCTTGAACAAGGAAATTTATGCTATTCCGGCGGCTTCCGTTTATACTGTGCTGCAAACTGTCCCGATTACCCCTGTTCCCTGTGTGCCAGACTTTGTAGCGGGCATTACCAACCTGCGCGGGCATATTCGCTCCGTCGTGCATCTGGCGAAGTTTTTGGGGCTGACAATTGTGGAGGAGGACGGGGAAGAATATATTCTGGTGGCTCAACATGGCGATATGGAGGTTGCCTTCCTGGTAACGGGGCTGGATGAAGTGACCGATGTTCCTAAAAAAGATATTAAACCCCGCCCTCCTGCCACTGGTGGTCTAATGAATCAATATATTGACGGCATTGTGTTGGGCGGGCTGGTGCTGCTTGACCTGGCGGCGATTTTTGCCGATGACCGTTTTGTAGTAAACGATGAAGTGACTTAGGGGATTTTATGACACAAGTACAGGCTGTCGAAGAGCGTGTTTCGCCTGGGGAAAGGCTGCGCTCCTTTTTGTTTGGTTCATTAGAACGAAAATTTATTTTTGCACTGGTTCTCATCGGGATTGTGCCACTGGTGCTGGTGGCGGCCATTACATTTTTACGCAGCCGTACCGCGCTGGAATCTGCTGCCGAAGATGAACTGGAAATCATTGCCAGTTTAACCGATGATCGCGTGTCAAGCTGGCTGCTGGCGCGGGAAGCCGATGCTAAAGCCTATGCGTCCATCGAGTTTCCTGGCGGCGAAGGCAGTAATCCTCAGCCCAGGCTGCAATCCATTCTGGAAAGCGCCGGACAAACCTACGCCGCCGTCTATTTAACGGATGACAGTGGGCAGGTGGTAGGGCAGGCACACACAGACGCGGGTGTGCCGGAAGTAGAAAGTTTTGCCGGAACAGAGATTTTTACCCGAGCCAGAGAAAACGGTTTATATCGTTCGCCCGTCACGGCGGACAGCCCACTGAATGAAACCACAATTTTTATTTCCCACCGTACCGCCTCCGGTGTGATTATTTTGCAGGTCAATCCGGCAGAAATACAAAATCTGGTCAGCGAATTTGCCGATGGTGACGGCCAGACCTTCATCCAGAATGGCGGTTTCCTCATTACCCGTGATGGCATTTTTGAATCGCGTTCTGCCCCCAAAAATCCCACCGATGGAGTGGGGGTCGGTAATCTGGATGGGCTGGGCGAATTTGACGACGAAACCGTATTAAGCAGTTGGCACGGCAATGAAGCCCTTGATTATGTGGTTTTTGCTCAGATTCCCAGAGGGGAAGCCTTTTCTGCTACCAACAGCCTGCTCTTTGTGCTGGTCATTGTCGCCATTATTTTTATGATACTGGTGTTTGGGGCGGCGTACTGGTTCAGCCAGCGCATTTCGCGTCCGATTGTCAAACTGACCACCTTTGCCCGCGATATTGCACGGGGAACGATGAGTGCGTCACGGGCAGAAATCGACAGCAAGGATGAAATCGGGCTGCTGGCGGGGGCATTTAACGACATGACGGATAGGCTACGGGTGCGGGTGTATGATGAAACTCAGAACCGCGAATATCTGGAAGATGTACTGACCAGCTACATGAAATTTGTGGAGCGTGTCTCGCGGGGAGATTTGACCGCCCGCCTGAGCTTGAACGGACAAACCGGCCCTAATCTGATTGTGGCGAATGTGCGGGTTGACCAGGATGATAATCTGCTGCGGTTGGGCTACAACCTGAATCGGATGGTGGAGGCGCTGCACAGCATGGCCTCTCAAACCCGCGACGTGGCGGGCAGTCTGGCGGAAGCGGCGCTCGAAATTCTGGAATCCAGCAACAAGCAAATTTCCAACACCACGCAGCAGGATGCGTCCGTCAGCCAGACCACTTCGACCGTTGCCGAACTTCGGGCAACCGTCGCTGAAACCGCCGAACGCGCTCAGATGGTGGCAGAAGCAGCGCAGCAGTCCGTAGAAATTTCGCGTCAGGGGCAGGTATCGGTAGCGGAAACTATCGAAGGCATGAACCTGATTCGTTCCCGTGTGGAAAGTATCGCGCAGAATATTTTGATGCTTTCCGAACGCACCACCCAGATTGGTGATATTATCGCTACGGTAAATGCGATTGCTGACCAGTCCAAAATGCTGGCGCTGAATGCTTCGATTGAAGCGGCGCGGGCGGGCGAAGAAGGACGCGGGTTTGCAGTCGTGGCGATGGAAGTCCGCAATCTGGCAGAGCAATCCCGTGAGGCAACCGCCCAGGTGCGGGATATTTTGAGCGAAATTCAGCAGGCCACCAACACCGCCGTGATGGTCACAGAGGAAGGCACAAAAGGCGTTGATTTGGGTGTGAATCTGGTGGACCGGGCGGGGCGTGCTATTCGTGAACTGGCGGGCAAACTGGAGGACGCAGCCCAGGCCGCCATGCAAATTGCTGCCAGCACCCGCCAGCAGAGTCAGGGCATGGATCAACTGACATCGGCCATGAGTGCTATTAAAACGGCCACATCTTCTACGGCGTCCGGTATGCAGCAAACGCAGCGCAACGCCAAAGAATTAAATGAGATGGCGCGTCAGATGGAAGCAGCGATTTCGCAGTACAAGTTGTAGGAATCCTGATGTCAGACAGCAGCTTTGATGCTTTGATGCAAGAGCTTTTGCAGATGTTCGCGGTGGAGGCGGCCGACCACCTCCAAACGCTCACCCAGACTCTGCTCAAACTCGAACGCCAGCCGCAGGGCGACGAACGGCAGGAACTTCTGAATGCTGCTTTTCGGGCTGCCCACAGCCTGAAAGGGTCGGCGCGGGCGGTAGAACTGATGGATATTGAGGGAATCGCCCATGACATGGAAAATATCCTCAGCGCGGCGCGAAGTGGCAAACTTGAATTTACCCCCGATATTGTGGATGTGCTGCTGAATGCAACGGATGTCATTCAAAATCTGGTCGAACGGCGGGAGGTTTCCAAAGAGCAGATTCAGCAGGTGCGGCAGCGTTTAAAAAATGTGACCCAGCCGCCGCCTCAGGAAGAAAAACCCACCAAACTTACCCCTACTGTCAGCGTGTCTGCCCCTGTGGACAACAAACTCGATGCCCTGATGAAAGAACTGGTGCAGATGTTCGCGGTAGAGGCAGCCGACCATCTGAAAACGCTGAACAAAACCCTGCTGGCGCTGGAAAAACAGCCCGAAGCCAATCAACGGCAGGAGCTTTTGAACGGGGCATTCCGGGCGGCTCACAGCCTGAAAGGGTCGGCGCGGGCAGTCGAACTTACCGATATTGAACGTATCGCACATGAGGCCGAAACCGTCCTGAGCGCGGCACGGGCTGGCACGCTGGATTTTACGCCCGACGCGGTAGATGTGCTGCTTCAGGCTGCTGATCTGATTCAGCATCTGGTGGACGGGCAAAGTCTTTCCGCCGAACAGATTCAGGAGATGGTTCAGCGCCTGAAAACTATCGGAGAGAAAAAAGCAGAGCCGCCTGTCGCTGCCCCTCCTGTGGAGGTAGCTGCCAAACCCCTGACCGAACCCATCAAAACACCGGAGAAAACTGAACCTAAAAAACCGCCCGTTAAACCATCCTCCCTCAGTACCGGAGCGACAGAAGAAACGATACGGGTTTCAGTGGAAAAATTAGACGACTTGATGGCACAGGCGGGCGAACTCATTGTTTCCAAAATCAGCGCCGATGAGCGTCACCGGGAACTGCGTGATTTACGGTCACTGATGGGACGATGGGAAAAGGTCTGGACAGAAACTACCGATTTGCAGCGCCGCCTTGACCGTCTTTCCCGTGAGGAGGACCACACGGAATGGAGTGAAATGATTCAGTTTCTGACGCTCAGCCAGCGTTATTTTGCCGAATCGGTAGAGCGCATCCGGGCGCTGGATAAGGCCATGAACGCCGATAATATGCGGCTGACGCTGGTTTCTGGCGCAATTCAGGAAGAAATCCGGCGGGTACGGATGCTGCCATTTGAAACGCACGTCAGCATGATGCAGCGTGTCGTGCGGGATGTAGCCCGGCAGTGTAACAAAAATGCTCAACTGGTCATTCACGGCGCGGACGTGGAACTGGATAAAAAAGTTCTGGAACTGTTAAAAGACCCGCTGGTTCACCTGCTGCGGAACAGTGTGGATCATGGGATTGAACTGCCGGAAGAACGCGCCGCCAGAGGCAAATCTGAAGTGGGAACAGTGACGGTAGCTGTCAGCCAGCGCGGGGGCAACGTGCATATTACCGTTGCCGACGATGGCAAAGGCATTGACCCCGGCGGGATTCGGCGGTCTGCGGTCAAAAAGGGGCTGATGTCCGAAGCGGAAACGGAAAATCTTTCCGACGAAGAAGCCCAACTGCTGATTTTTAACGCAGGCTTTTCCACTAAAGAAGAAGTCACGGCATTTTCTGGCCGCGGCGTGGGCATGGATGTGGTCAAGTCGCAGATTGAGGAATTGCAGGGACGGATTAACCTTCGCAGCACTCCAGGGCGCGGCTCTGAATTTCATCTCATTCTGCCGATTTCGCTGGCAACCATTCGCGGCCTGATCATCCGTATCGGGCTGGACCGGTATGCTGTGCCGCTTCATTCGGTTGAAAAAATTATTACCATCCTGTCGCCGAAAATCTATAAAGTCGAAGGCAATTTGATGTTCGACTATGATGATGAGCCGATGATGGTATTGCATATG
>CAZKZS010000019.1:0-645 GCA_964557285.1 uncultured Anaerolineae bacterium
TCGGAGATTCGCCCCCGCCAAGTTTGCTCCTTGCAGGTTGGCCTGAAATAAGTTTGCTCCCTGGAGCGAGCCGTCCTCAAGCCAGCCATGCGCCCTCAATTCTTCAACGGCGTGTAAGGCAATGCCATTATCGCGGCTGCCCATTTCGCGGATCAGGCGGGCTTTGGTGTTTTGGTTGTCGATGACCACGCCAAACACCCAGTAGGTCAGCAGCGCCCCAACCATTTCCGTTCCGAGGTTGGAGGCCAGGCCGGACAGCCAATCGCCATTGATGCCGTCGCTGTTGCTGAGGGCGGAAACAACGGCGCTGCCTACTGCTAAGGCGACTAAAAATCCGAGAACCACTGAGCGATTTTCGAGATAGGTTTTCATGGGGTCTTCCCTCTTTTTAGGAGATTAATATAACGAAAAAGGAAAAGCATGTCCTCATAAGTGGGTGTATACCCCTCACCCTGCCTTCGGCATCCCTCTCCCACTGCTGCGCGGGGAGAGGGACTTAAGAGGGTGGGTATCGGTGCTGGCGTGCCGTGTCCCCGCCCCTACATTCATCTTCCTGTCCGCCCCTGAACTACGCGGGGAGAGGGACTTAGGAGGGTGGGTATCGGTGCTGGCGTGCCGTGTCCCCGCCCCTACATTCATCTTCCT
>CAZKZS010000019.1:745-8140 GCA_964557285.1 uncultured Anaerolineae bacterium
TACGCGGGGAGAGGGACTTAGGAGGGTGGGTATCGGTGCTGGCGTGCCGTGTCCCTACGATACACCTACAATGACAAAAGGCGGTACAATGAGGGCTGGTGTTTTGGATGGGAAAAGGCGTATGCTGGCTTCTTCGTTTTCACCCCTGATTCCATATGAGGAGGGATCATTTAATTTGCATCGGGCGCTGGCCGGAAAATCACCGGAAACGCAGCGAAAATACATCGACTGGCTCAAGCTATTTTATAAAGACACCAT
The DNA here is from genome assembly GCA_964557285.1 of uncultured Anaerolineae bacterium. Lineage (GTDB taxonomy): Bacteria > Chloroflexota > Anaerolineae > Aggregatilineales > J027 > SB15. The sequence continues at coordinate 1,004 of CAZKZS010000019.1, forward strand.
CGGCATCGAAATTCAGAATATCGAAGCTGTTCCCATCCAGCCGTTTATTGAAACGATTACCCCAGCCACCGTTGAGGCGTGGCTGGGCGGGTATGCTTCAAGGGGTCACAGCAAAAGCGGATTGGGACAGGCGCGGGCAGCGATTATTTTTATGGCGCGGACGCTGGTGCTGGCAAAACAAGCCCCGTCATCCTTCTGGCATGATTTAAAGCTGGTGACACTGCCCGACCATGCGGCCAGCGCCACGTATGGGGAATCGGCGGGGGAAAATACGGGCGCGCGCTGGCTCTCGCCGGAAGAAGTCAAGTCGCTGATTAAGGCTGCCCGCGATAATCCCAATGCTTCTAAAGGGGCGCGGGATGTGTCCCTCATCTGGCTGATGGTGACGCTGGGGCTGCGGCGGGATGAAGTCGCCAAATTAAAATGGGAAAACCTGACCCGTCGCGGCAGCAAATGGGTGATGCGGATTCATGGGAAGCGCAATAAATGGCGGGCGGCAGATGTCCCCGGTGAAACGATTGTCGCATTGCAGCCCTGGGCGCGGGTGCTGACGGACGGGGCAAATGCGCTGCCCTCCGGCTATCTGCTGCGGCGGGTGTTCCGTTCGGGCAAAGTGTCGGCACAGGGAATTACGGGAAATGCGGTCTGGCGGATTGTGACGGATGCGTGGCGGCAAACAGGCATGATTGGCGACCTTGCGCCGCACGATTTACGCCGGACGGCGGCGGCGATTGCGCTGGAAGCGGGCGCCACTGACCGCGAAATTCAACGGATGCTGGGTCACAGCAGCATCGAAACGACCCACCGCTACCTTGCGCCGATGAAAGAAAATACGGCCACGTATCGGATTGCGGAAATGATCGCCGACGATGCCGATGCCTTTTTTAACGCCGGATAGCATTATTTTTGATGTGTTCGGCCAGTTGCAGCGTAGCGGGCGATACGGGCAAATGCTGAATCAAATATTCACGGATGCCCTGTGTGATATTTAAGGCACGGCTGCCCTCATCCAGATGGTCATACCCTGCAAAAACCACCGTGCCAATCAGCCCGACCAGTACCCCAAAGCCCGCACTTTGCAGCAGGGGATGATGAAACAAGGAATTGGCGCTGATGAGAATCCCCAGACGTTTGATTTGCAGCGCCAGCCGTTCGTAGTTATCGCCCAGTTTCATCACATGGTTGGCACAGTCATGAATTTGTTCGATGGTGGTGGCATCTCGCAACCAGATGGGCAGGTCTTTTTCCAGAAAAAGCTCCGTCTGATAAAGCTGTTCGATGTGGGTTGCCAGAATTTCGGCGGTATCTTCAAGATCGGTTTCGCGGACATCGTTCAGCCAGTCGGAAATCACATATCGGATAAGGTCATTTTTTTCGACAATGACCAGCACCTTCTCAACGATGTTAATTAGCAGGTTTCGCAGGATGCCCGCCAGCAAACCAAGTTCAGGCCGGACTTTATCCTCAAACCCCCAGCCAATATCCCCCGCTTTCTGGCTGCCGCGCAGCAGTTGAACGCCATCCATCACACTGCGCCAATTCGCCCGCCCATGAAACAACAGATAATGGGTTAGACGAAGCGCGACACTGTGCGAACGTTCCTCTATCACGGACATGGCATCTTCGATTTCATAGACTAAATCCGCAACCGCAGCGTCCAGATGATTCGGGCGGGGAAGCGGGAGTTGATACACCGCGCCCTGATAATAACGTGCCGTTTGTTCAATACGTGCCGGAATCTGGCTGCGGATACGCTGATAGGTGCTGTCGAGTCGGGTGCTTTTGACCAGCATGGGCAGCAAATTCTCAAATTCGGCGGCGGGTTCGTTTTCCAGTCTGGTCATGACGCGCCAGAGGATGTTTGCCATTTCAAGGTCGCCTTCCATCTGGTGCAGCAGACTGTCCACCGCCGCGATACGTTCTTCATGCCGTTCGGATTGCAAGTAGGGCCTGGTGGCGGCGGTGAGTTCTTCGGAAGCAAAGTTAAAGCCTTCCGCCCGTCGTTCTACCATTTCGAGCAGCGATTCCGCCTCCTCTTTAACTAGAGGGGACAGGAACAGTTCATACCATGTCTGGTAGCCGCGCCGCGCCTGAAGATAAGATAAGGCCATGTGGAAAACTCCCCTTAAACAAGCATCACACAGGCTATTATAGCGGTTGTCAGCCAGGATACGCCAATGGTACAATGAAACGACTTCATACCGTGTTCAGGAGTATTATGGCAAACAAAAAGCGCCGGGTTCTTTCCGGTATCCAGCCTTCAGGGGATTTACATATCGGGAATTATCTAGGGGCGATTAAACAGTGGGTGGATCATCAGGAAGCATTTGATGCGTTTTACTGTGTGGTTGACCTGCACGCGATTACCGTTCCACAAGATCCGGCGGAACTCTGTGCAAAAACCCGTGAAGTTGCCGCGCTGTACCTGGCGGCAGGGTTGAGGCTGGAACATGCGACCGTGTTTGTACAGTCGCATGTGAAGGCACATACCGAACTGGCCTGGCTCTTAAACTGTATTACTTCCCTCGGCTGGTTGTATCGCATGACTCAGTTTAAGGATAAATCGGCCAAATTTAGCGCCGATGATGCGATTTACGCGGGGCTGCTGAATTATCCTGTGCTGCAAGCCGCCGATATTTTGCTGTATCAGGCGGAATTTGTGCCGGTGGGAGAGGACCAGCGCCAGCATATCGAACTTACCCGCGATATTGCGACCCGCTTCAACAATACCTATGGCGAGACTTTTATCCTGCCCGATGTGATGAATCCGCCGCAGGGGGCGAGAATCATGGGGTTGGACACCCCCACCGCCAAAATGAGCAAAAGCACGGACTCGCAGTTTCATGCGGTGTACCTGCTGGATGCCCCCGATACGATTATGAAAAAGTTCAAGCGGGCGGTCACAGATTCGGCGGGGGAAATCCGGTTTTCGGATGAGTCGGAACGGGCGGGGGTAAATAACCTGCTGACGATTTATCAGGCGTTTACGGGCAAAAGTAAAACAGAAATAGAATCGGAATTTGAGGGCAAAGGTTACGGCGTATTAAAAACTCAGGTGGCGGAAGCGGTCATTGAATCGCTGACTCCGCTTCAGCAGCGCTACCGTGAACTTACAGGCGATACGGGCTATATTGATGAGGTGCTGGCACAGGGTGCGGAAAAAGCTGCCTCTGTCGCCGACCAGACGCTGGCGCTTGCCAGAGAACGTATGGGATTTTTGCCTCCCCGATGACCGAAACACTCCCGCCGCCCCTTATTGGCTGCCTGGTCTGCCACAGTGAAGGAACGACCTCACTTTTAGAGGGACGGCGTTTTTTAGGGCTGGGTGGGGATTTTCCGGTACTGGAATGCTCCGCCTGCCAATCCAGCGCCTTTCTCGATTGGGATGAGGAGCAGCCGGAACACTGGCGGGTCAAATATCGCAAAATTCCTTCGGGATATGCCTATGCTGCTCAGGTATTTGGCAGTGAATGGGTAGAAGCGGAACAGGCAGTTGAACTCAGCACTCAGATTTATGTGCATCGAAAACGGCTGGAACAAACCCACAATGGCGATTTAAGCTGGCTTAAGCCGACTCGCCTGATGCCGCCGCCCCCCTTGATGAGTCCGATTGAGTGGGTGTACCTTGAAATTCCTTCGATTAGCTACTGCGAAACCCGTCAGGTGAACTTGCTGAGCCGCAACAAAGATGCGAATATCTTAGATACCGGCAAGTTTTACGTGACAGATACCAAAATTCATCTGCTTGGTCAGCGGCGGGATCGTTCGCACCGTCTGACGGATATTCGGCAGGTCGAATTTGCAGGTGTATCCTGGTATATCCATATGAACGGCGAACGTCCCTATCACTATCACGGCTATTCTCAGGATGGGATTCTGGACGCGGAACTGATTGCTGCTGTGATTACCACGTTGAAAAAATCAGTCAAAGAGTAACAACATGGCGCATTTTATTGAAGGGCCAGCCGGAGTCGGGAAAACGACTCGGGCGGCGGCTCAGCTTATGGATTGGCTGCGGGCGGGTGTTCCCGCGAATCAGATTCTGGTGTTTGTGCCACAGCGCACGCTTGGAATCCCGTATTTCAGGGTGCTGAACGACTCCGATTTGCCTAACGCGGCCAGTGTTCAAATCACGACCCTGGGCGGGCTGGCACGGCAGGCGCTGAGTCAGTATTGGGGACGGGTCGCACCTCAGGTATCTCCCCACTGGGACGGGCGTGATCCGGTATTTTTGACTATTGAAACCGCCCAGTATTATATGGCGCAGTTTGTTGAACCCTCTTTGCAGGCGGGATTTTTTGATGGAATCAGCGTGGAAAGGGCGCGGATTGTGGCGCAAACGCTGGATAACCTTTCCAAAGCCGCAATTCATGCGTTTCCTCTGGATGAAGTGGTCGAGCGTTTAACGGCGGCATGGGTGGGACATTCGAGCCGTCCGCGTGTGTACCAGGCAACGATGGATATTGCCCGGCGGTTTCAGGCGTACTGCCAGGAAAATTTGCTGCTGGATTTTTCGTTGCAGGTTGACCTCTACATGAAAATCCTGCTTCAGGATGAGTTATACGCGCGGCAACTGCGCGACACTTATCGCTACCTGATTGCGGATAATCTGGAAGAACATTTTCCGGTGATGCTGGATTTTATCAACTGGCTGTGGCCGTCGCTGGAAGATGCCTATCTGGTGTACGATACCGACGCGGGCTACCGGATTTTCCTCGGAGCGTCCCCCGGGCTGGCTTATACGTTTAAACAACACTGTGAAAAAAACGATGTGCTGGAAACACCTGTCAGCCATGAGCCGCCGATGGTGGAACTGGTGACGGCGCTGGAACAGGCCTTCAGTGAGACTCAGGAAACGCCGGAACTGCCGCATTTAGAAGGCAGTTTTGAAATTGAATTTGCATCCTTTTACCCGGAAATGATTGACCGGGCGGTGAATAAGGTGGTGGAACTGGTCGGGCATGGAGTGTCGCCGCGTGAAATTGTGATTCTCGCGCCATTTCTGGGCGATTCGCTGCGGTTTACGATTTTTAACCGTCTGCAAGCGGCCAATATCCCGTTTGTGTCTCATCGGCCTTCGCGGGCAATCCGTGATGAGCCTGTAGCACAGGCGATGCTGACGCTCATTTCGCTGGCTTATCCCAACGCGCCCCTCAAACCGAATAAATCCGATGTGGCGCGGGCGTTTGTCCAGTTGATTGACGGGCTTGACCCGATTCGGGCGGAACTGCTGATGCAGGTGGTTTACCGGCCGGCTCAGGATGAACTGGGGTCGTTTGATACGATGAATCAGACCATGCAGCAACGGATTACCTATCGTGTGGGCGAACGGTACGAAAAACTGCGCCAGCGTTTGCTGGAATTTCGCCAGAACGCGGTAGAAATCCCGCCGGACTATTTTATGCAGAGCATGTTTGATTTTATCGCGCAGCCGGGGTATCGCTTTCATGTGAACCTGGAAGCGGGGCGCGTGGTTTCGGAACTCATCGAATCGGCACAGAATTTCCGGGCGGTGGTCAACCCGGAAAACCCGGAAACAGAGGTCAAGACGTGGGGAGATGTCGCACATCGCTATGTGCAGCTTGTTGGGGATGGTGTGCTGGCGGCCATGCACTTTGCAAGCTGGCAGGATGCCTATTTTAAGGATGCGGTGTTTGTCTCCCCTGCCTACACATTCCTGATGCGAAACCGCTTTGTGGATTACCAACTGTGGCTGGATGTCGGCAGCAACGCCTGGGCGGAACGGCTCGACCAGCCGCTGACTCATCCCTATGTCCTGCATCGGGATTACCCAAAAGGCACCCTCTGGACGGATGAGATGGAAGCCGAAAAACAGCAGGAACGGCTGCGGAAACTGGTGCTGGGGCTGGCACGGCGCTGCCGCAGGCATGTGTACCTGGGATTTGCTGACCTGGGGGAACAGGGATTTGAACAGCGCGGCCCTTTGTTAAAAATCTTCAATCATATTTTGCAGGCTTACGGACATGACACCGATTCGATTTCGTGAAGCACAACGTAAAATTATCGAAGAATATCAGGGCGGGCTGATGGGCATTTCCGCCGTGCCGGGCAGTGGCAAGACCTTTACCCTGTCCTATCTGGCGGCGCGGCTGGTGCAGGAACTGGCGCGAGAGTATGTGCCTTACGAGCGCGAAGTGCTGATCGTGACGTTTGCTAACGCTGCTGTCAACAGTTTTAAAAGCAAAATTGCGGAAATTCTTCAGCGCGAACGCCGGATGCTGCCGTATGTGGGCTACCGTGTCCGCACGCTGCACGGGCTGGCGCATGATATTGTGCGTGAACGCCCCGGATTGGTCGGGCTGGCCGAAGATTTTCAAATTGTGGATGAACGAATCGCGGCGGCGGTGGTGCGGGATATTGTGTATTCCCATTTGCCCGCGTGGTCGTCGCTGGCGGAACTGTATATTGCCCCGCAGTTGCAGCCCGCCCAGCGTCAGCGTGCCGAACGGCGTGATTTTCCCGAATATCTGGTGCAAATTTGCGAACGGTTTATCAAACAGGCCAAAGATAATCTGCTCCAGCCGATTGACCTTCAGGAAAAACTCGAAGGGGCGGACGCTCCCCTGGCTCAGTTTGCCATTGAGGTTTATACGGATTACCAGCGCAGTTTAGCATTTCGCGGCGCGGTTGACTTTGATGATCTCGTCCGGCTGGCGCTGGAAGCGCTGCAAACTGACCCATTGTATCTTGCTCGTTTGCGGGAACGCTGGCCGTATATTCTGGAAGATGAAGCGCAGGACAGCAGCCGCTTGCAGGAACAAATGCTGCGGCTGCTGACAGGCGGGCAAAACTGGGTGCGGGTGGGCGACCCGAATCAGGCGATTAACACCACTTTTACCACTGCCAGCCCGCATTTTTTATTGCAATTTTTGGAGGCTAACGGGGTACAGAGTCGTCCCCTGCCCAACTCCGGTCGCTCTGGTTTACCTATTATCCAGATGGCGAATGAACTGGTGCGGTGGGCGGTGCATGAGAATCCGGTAGCGGAACTGCGGGATGCGTTTTATGAGCAGGATATTCTACCCACCGATGCAGATGACCCGCAGCCGAACCCGCCGGAAGCCGACGTTTCAATTTATATTCATCACCAGATGGGGCAAAATGTTACCCCGCAGC
>CAZKZS010000019.1:8150-28337 GCA_964557285.1 uncultured Anaerolineae bacterium
AACTGGTGGTGCGGAATTTAAAACGCTGGCTGCCGGATAATGGGGATAAAACGGTTGCCGTATTAGTGCCGGAAAACAGCCGGGGATTCAAGCTGGCGGAATCCCTGCGACAGGAAGATATTCCGTATGAGGAGCTGCTGCGAAGCACGACTGAAGCCCGCACCGCCGCGTCGTATCTGCGTTCCATTTTGCTGTATCTGGCGACTCCGAACGATGCGGGGATGCTGGCGCGGCTGTACCGGGATGTGTGGTGGCCGCTAACGCTGGGGCGGGAAGATGAGTTGGATATAAGCACACCCTTTCAGGCGATTTCCCGCCAGAAGTATCTGGAAAATCTCATCTGGCCGGCGGAGGAATTTGAGTTAGCGGAAGTTTTAGCCCTGCCGGATGAACCCGCTATTGTCCAGAATGTGGGTGACTTTCTGGGGTATGTGCGGCGCTGGCTGGAAGCGCTGGAACTGCCCATCGACCAGCTTGTGCTGACGATTTCACAGGATATTTTTACCCGCCCGCCGGATATTGCGCTGGCGTATAAAATCGCGGTGTTACTGCGTTCGATGGCGGAAAATAATCCGGCCTGGCGGCTGAAAGATTTCGCGGAAGAACTGCGCTCCATCACCGAAAACCAGCGAAAGTTTATCGGGTTTGACGATGCTACGGAAGGATTTGAGCCAACTCCGGGGGTGGTCACAGTGGCGACGATGCACGCGGCGAAGGGGCTGGAATGGGATCGGGTTTACCTGATGGCTGTCAATAATTACGGTTTTCCATCCTTGCAGCCGGAAGATACGTATGTAGGTGAGCGCTGGTTCATTCGTGACCATCTCAATCTGGAAGCCGAACTACTGAATATGGCTTTTGGGGATAAGAATCTCTCCGAAGGGCAGGCATCACAGCTTTTCAGGGAGGATTATGTAGAGGAAAGGCTGCGTCTGCTCTATGTAGCTATTACCAGAGCGCGTAAAGAACTCATAATCACATGGAATATGGGGCGCTACTGGGATCAGGGTATTGTGAATCACCTGGCAAGTCCTGTTTTGTATTTACAGGAATACCTAAAAAGTGCAACATAAGCTGGATTCCTGGGAATATCCGTCCCAATTGGCCGTTATTGTGCAGGAATTTGACCTGCAAGAGGTCACGGCGGCGCTTCTGGCACAGCGCGGATACACTTCCAACGCGCGAGCTTTTTTAAATCCTGATTTTTACCGCCCTGCGCTGCCGGATGCCCTGCCGGATTTACCTCAAGCGGCGGAACGGTTATACACGGCCTACCAAAAACAGGAGTCCGTGCTGTTGTGGGGAGATATGGATACCGACGGCCTCACTGCGACGGCACTTCTTTATGAAGCGCTGGCAGGGCTGGGGATGGATGTGTGGTATCACATTCCCCAAAAACACGGGATAGATGTAAAAACCCTCGACGAAATTTGCAAGCAGAAAAGGCCTACGGTTTTAGTAACGTGTGATACAGGAAGTTCAGCGACTGCGGCAGCGCGTTTTGCCCGTGAGAATCGTCTTGATTTTATTGTGGCTGACCATCACGCGCTCCCCCCTACCCTGCCAGCAGTCACAGCGCTGGTGACTCCGCGACGCCTGCCTGCCCATCACCCGCTTGAACCCCTCTCGGCGGTGGGAGTGGTTTTTTTGCTGGTACAGCAGCTCTATGAAAAGCTGCACAAAACCCATGATTTGAATCGGTTTCTGGATTGGGTCGCGTTGGGGCTGGTAGCGGACGCTGTGCCACTGGTAGATGATGGGCGGTATCTGGTGCAAAGGGGACTCAAGGTACTGCAATCGTCCAAACGTCCCGGACTGGTGGCGCTGGCCGAAATTGCCGGCGTTGAGCTATCGACAGTTACGGAAAAAGAAATCGGATTCGAGTTCGCGCCACGCCTGAATGTTTTTGGTAGATTGGGCAGCGCGGAAAATGGATTCAAACTGCTGCTCACCCGCAGCGAGGGGGAAGCGCGGATTCTGGCAGCACAGGCCGACGCGCTGAATCATAAACGACGTTTGTTAACCCGCCAAATTCGACAGGCAGTGCAGGAACAGATTCAAAAAGACCCGACTTTGCTGAACTGGTCGGCGCTGGTGCTGGAAAATCCTCACTGGGAAGGCGGGGTCGTGGGAGCGGCAGCCACACAGCTAGCAGAAGAATATCAACGACCTGTGGTGCTGCTGGTTTCCGGTGAACATGAAACGGCGTCGGGGTCGGTGCGCGGCTGGGGCGGCTACAATGTGCTGGCGGCGCTGGAAACCGTTTCGGATTTATTACGCTCGTTTGGCGGGCATGAACAGGCGGCTGGACTCTCGCTGCTCACGGAAAATATTCCTGCGTTCCGCCGCCGTTTTTCCAATGCGCTGGCAGCTCAACAAGTGGAATTGCAGCCCACAGAAGCCGATGGGATTTTGCCGCTTGCCCGCGCCACGCTGGATTTAGCGCGAAATTTAGAAAAACTTGCCCCATTTGGTAGGCAATCCGCGTCCGGTATTTCTGGCGCGGGAGGTGCAGCTGGTTCGGAGCGCTAAAGTCGGGGAGCAGCATCGGCGGCTGACGGTGCGGGAGGCAGGCGGCGATACATATTCCGTGATGTGGTGGAACAGCAGTGAAAAGGCGCTTCCTGAAGGCACGTGTGAGTTTGCGTATCAGATAGCGCCTGTGGTGGAAGAAGGGCGGTATGAGTTACAAATCACGTTTGTGGACTGGGAGCAAACCCGCCCGCCGGAGGTCAAACCGCTTTCCCAAATTGAATGGATCGACTGCCGACAGTCGTTTTCCCTGGAAGCTATCCAGCAGGAAGAATCGTCGCTGATGATATGGGCGGAAGGCTACAGCCGCCGCGAGTCGCCGGGTATACCCTTTTCTGAACTTGAACCTGCCGACGCACTCCTGATTTATACCGCGCCTTCCCATCTCAAAATACTGCAAGCTGCCGTAAAACGGGTCAAACCGAGTCGAATTTATATTTATGGGGAAATGCCGCCCCTGAATGAGCCGGACGAAATTTTATCGGCAGTGGTGGCACTGCTCAAAACCAAAACAGGCGAGGCAGTTGAAGTTCGGCAGCTCGCGGAACGGCTGGCGCAGCCGGAGGACACGATTCGGCTGGTGATGGAACATCTGCCTGTGGAGTGGTTGACTCGTTCTACTTTACGGGTTCAGAAATTCGAGCCGCGGAATAAAATTAAAATTTCGCCCAGGCTCAAGCAGGCGATTGAAGAAACCGCCGCTTACCGCCGCTATTTTCGCCGTGCAGAGATAGGAAATTTGCTGGAATGAGCCGCTACCCTGTTCCCAAAGCAACCACCCGCATTGAATATCACATGTCCAATTCCCGGTTTATCACCACCGTCGGACGGGCGGATACGGTAGACGAGGCACGGGCATTTATTCACGCCGTTCGGGAGGAAATGCCGGATGCGTCGCATCATGTGTATGCGTTCCGTGTTGGATACGGAACAAGCGTTACCGAAGGCATGAGCGACGACGGCGAACCGTCGGGAACATCTGGCCCGCCCGCGCTGGCAGTGCTGCGCGGTTCGGGGATTGGGGATATTGTGCTGGTGATTACGCGCTATTTTGGCGGCACCAAGTTAGGCACGGGTGGACTGGTATATGCGTACACCAACGCGGCCAAAGAAGGGGTGGCCGCGCTGGAAACAGAGGAAAAAATCTCACGGAAACTGGTCGGGGTAACAATGCCCTACAGCCTGTATGAACGGGTCAAACGGCTGCTGGAAAGCTACGATGGGCTGCTGGATGGTGAAGAATTTACGGCAGATGTCACCGTGTACGCTCATTTCCCCGAAGAAAATATAAAAGCCTTTACCGATGAAGTCCGGGAACTTTCGGCGGGTCAGGTGACGCCGATTGTGCTGGATGAATGATTTTCGTGGATAAATCCCCACATGACCACCAGCGAAGTGAGGCATATCACGGCGGCGGTGATGCCAATCGCTTCAAACTGTCCCCAGGCGTAAATCTGGCTGCCCAGCAGCCCCCCTGTAAAACGGGCAATGGAATATCCAGCGATGCTGGCACTCATCATCACTGCCCGCGCCTGCGGTAAAATTTCGGTGAACAGGGGAATAGAAGAAACTATTGCTATTTCTGCAAATAGATAAACCAGAAAAAGCCCCACCAGGGCGGTGGTCAGGCTGGCGGCCTGTGTCAGGGCAAAATACATGATGCCTGCCCCCAGAATCCCGACCAGAGTCAGGCGTTTTTTGCCAAACTGGTCGGCGACGCCAATGACCACAAATTCGCCCGTGATTTCGGCCAGTGCGATCACAATGGCGGCTGTTCCCAGCGCGGTGAGTTTCAGGTCAAAAGCGGATTCCATCCATTTGGCGAAAGAAATGGATACCAGTTCGTTGGCGGTGATAAACAGCACGCTGTAAAACAGGGCGGCCAGCGCAATCGGGCTGCTTTTGACGATTTTTAAGCTCTCGATAAAGTTCGGCACCCGGGCAGATTTGTCGGGGGGGTCGGAAGGCACCTGCCACCAGACGAGAAAAAATCCAGCGCTGCTGGCGATAAGCAGCATAAGAAACACGGCCGACAGTCCCATTTTATCCAGCAGGAAGCCAGTTAGAGGGGCGGCCACAATTAACGACCCTGCCCATGCCAGTTCGGTTGTTCCGATGGCGCGTCCCCGATAGCTGTAGGGTACAAGGTCACCGATATAGGCTTGCATGGCGGGGTCAAAGATAATTTTGGACAGCCCAAAGGCCAGCATAACCAGATAAAAAATGCCGTAGGTAGGTGCGATAATGCCCGGAACTGCGCCAACGGCCATCAGCGCCAGTGCCATGAGCATGACCCGCTTGCGCCCATAGAGTTCGGAAAGCGGTCCAAAAATCGGGCTAATGATTCCGATTCCGGCCTGGGTTGCGACCACGCCCTGAATACTGCCTGTGGATACGCTAAGTTCCCGTCCGATGGCGGGAATAAAAGGGTAGGCAAAACGGCGGGCGATATTATTAAACAGACGTGCCACTGCCAGCGCAGCAATGGTTCTAACGAGTGTATGCTTTTGCAAAGGTTGTTTTCCTCTGTGGAAACTTTTATTATGCCATTGATACGCTGACGTTTAAATATCCATGTGAGGAGTCGTATGAAAAAACTGCTTCCCCGTCTGCTGCTGGTGATGGGCGGTTTGCTGTGCGCGGTGGTGACGTTCGGGCTGGTGATTCAGCTTTTCCCCGATGTGCTGCCGTCCACGCTGCGCGATGACCCCCTTGACCAGCGCTCCCCCAACGAAAAACTGCGTTTTATTTTTACGGATTACATGGGAGATACCTTTTATAACCCGCCGGGCATGGTGCGCCCACCGGAAGAAAACCGCGTGCTGGAAGATTTTATCCTGCGGTATGACAAAGATGGGTTTCGGCTGCCGCGTATGACCGCCGACCATTATCCGATTATCGCGCTGGGCGATTCATTTACTGAAGGGGGGCAAGTTCCCTGGGTAGACGTGCTGGCGGAAACCCTGGCTATTCCGGTGCGAAATCTGGGCTGGCGTGGGTTGGGGACGCTGGATGAAGCGCGGATTATGCAGGAGTACGGCCGCGGCGGCCATACCTGGGTGCTGATCGGGTATTTTGAGGGGAATGATTTAAGTAATATTCGGTCGGCGTATGACCGGATGCAAAAGGAGGGGACGCTGATTCTCGACCTGACGCGGGAACTGACGCAGGAGGAACGCCCGTCCGAACCCGTGACCAACCCGCAAAACCGCTATTTGTATCCTTTGCAGCATTTTGTTGGGGAAAATACTTATGAACTGGCGTATGTGAGCGATTATCTATGGTGGCTGAACGGTACAGAAGAAACTTATCGCCAGTCGCGCAATGTAGAGGAGTTTCACAAAGCGCTTGAGAGCATCAAAACGGCTGCCGGAAATGCGTGTGTGGCGCTGGTGTACATGCCCAACAAGGAACACATTTATTTTCCGTATAGCGATCCAGCAGGCAATCAACGGTATGTGCTGGAAAACGGGCTGGAACTGCGGCTGGATGAGCAGGGCTGGCTGTCTTTTGGCGGATTGATGCCTCAGGATTATGAAATGCTCATCAGCCGCCTGAACAACCAGCGCAATGTAATTCGGGAGGCGGCGCTGGAAGTGGGGATTCATTTTATTGATTTGACTCCCGTATTTGAGGAAGCGGTTTTTACAGGCGAACCTCCCTATTACCCCTATGATTCTCACTGGAATGAACGTGGGCATCGGCTGGCGGGGGAGTCCATTGCGGAATTCCTTTCCCAGCAGGATGATTGCCCGTTATAATCTCCGGCATGGTTTGGACACTGGGTTTTGTTGGGGCCGGACGGGTCGCTACGGCGCTGGGCGTGTATTTTCATGCGCGTGGGTATCCCATTACAGGCATCTATTCGCGCGGTTTTGAATCGGCGGCAGCTTTAGCTCAACTGGTCGATGCGCCTGCCCTCCATGTTCCCCCGCAGGCCGATCTGGTTTTTCTGGCCGTGCCGGACGATGCGCTTGTGGAAGTGGCCGCACAGATGGAAGGGCTTCAAGCTACCCGCGCCGTTGTGCATGTATCCGGTGTGCATGATTTACAGGTGCTGGATGGGCTGAGGGGTCAGGTCGATGTGGGGTCATTTCACCCGTTATATCCCTTCCGGCAGGGGACACGGCTGAACGGCACAGAGGGGATGCTGATTGGGATTGAAGCATCGGCGGACTGGCTGCGGACGGCGCTGATTGAGCTTGCACAGGAAATGGGCGGGCGGCCTGTGGTGCTGTCGGCGGGCAAAAAAGCCCTGTACCATGCGGCGGCGGCCATCGCAAGCAATTATGTGGTCACACTTTTTGATGTCAGTTTGCAGATGATGATTCAGGCGGGCGTGCCAGCCGAAACCGCACGGGAAGCCCTTTATCAGTTGATGCAGGGAAATTTAAATAACCTGCGTGTGCTGCCATCAGAACGGGCGCTGACAGGTCCAATCGCACGCGGCGACACGGCTACCCTGAAAAAACATCTGGATGCGCTGGCTGGTTTACCAGAAGCCGACGTTTACCGTGTTTTAGGAGCGCGCACGGTTGGACTCGCGCCAGACTTGACACCCGCCCAGCGTCATGATTTGCTGAAATTATTCAAGCATAAGGATTCATAATGCGTACCAATGTAGGGTATTTCCAGAAGCAGAAAAACAGCGGCATCCCGATTACCGTGCTGACCGCGTATGATGCGACTACGGCGCGGCTGGCGGAACAGGCGGGTATTAAAACGCTGCTGGTCGGAGATTCACTGGGGATGGTAGTTCAGGGACACGAAACCACGATTCCGGTCACGCTGGACGAGATGATTTATCACACCAAAATGGTGGTGCGCGGCACGGAAAAGGCGTTCATTATCGCGGACATGCCCTTTATGACTTATACCATTTCGTCCGACCAGGCGCTGCAAAATGCAGCCCGCTTCATTCAGGAGGCGGGCGCTCAGTCGGTCAAGCTGGAAGGGGGCGTGCGGGTAGCGACCACGATTCGGCGGCTGGTGGAAAATGGGATTCCGGTGCTGGCGCATATCGGGTTAACTCCGCAAAGTGTGCATCAGTTTGGCGGCTGGCGAGTGCAGGGAAAAACAGCCGAAAGCGCTATGCACCTGATTGAAGATGCCGAGGCAGTGCAGGAGGCGGGCGCGTATGCGGTGGTGCTGGAACTCGTGCCGTCCGAACTGGCGCAACTGATTAGTCAGCGCCTGGTGATTCCAACCATCGGAATCGGGGCGGGCGCGGGATGCGACGGTCAGGTGCAGGTATTCCATGATATTATCGGCCTGCTGGAGGAGTCGCCCAAACATTCGCGGCAGTATGCCCAGGTGGGGAAGGCGATCCGGGAGGCGGCGGCGGCTTACAAAAAAGATGTGGAAAATCGTGCCTTCCCCACGGAAGCCAATGCCTTTGCGATGGAGGAAGAAGCGTTACAAGGGTTGTATGGAACGGTCAATGCGGGTCTGCCGGACGGTCAGTGAGTTTCGGGCGTTTCGGGCGGCGGCGCGAGGGACGGTGGGATTTGTTCCCACCATGGGCTATTTACATGAAGGACATTTGTCGCTGGTGAGGGCTGCCCGCGAAAAAAATGACCTGACCGCCGCTTCCATTTTTGTGAATCCAGCCCAGTTTAATTCCGCCGCCGATTTAGCCGCTTATCCCCGCGACGAAAAGCGTGATTTATCCCTATTGGAAGCGGCTGGTGTGGAGGTGGTTTTTATTCCATCCAATGAAGAAATGTATCCGCCTCATTTTCAGACTTACGTGAATGTCGAAACCATTACGCAGCCGTTAGAGGGCGAGTACCGTCCGGGGCATTTTAAAGGGGTCACGACGGTGGTCGCCAAGCTGTTGAATATTGTGCAGCCGACCCGCGCTTATTTTGGGCAAAAAGATGCTCAACAGGTGGCGGTGATTCGACAAATGGTCCGTGATTTAAATTTTCCGGTGGAGATTATGGTCTGCCCAACGGTGCGCGAATCGGATGGGCTGGCGATGTCCTCCCGTAATGTGCGGCTGTCGGTGGAAGAACGACGGGCGGCGGGGGTGCTACATAAGTCACTGCTGGCGGCACAGGTGGCTTATGAAAAGGGAGAACGGCAGCCGGAGGTGTTACGCGGTGCGGCGCTGGCGGTTTTGCAGCAGGAGTCGCTTGCCCGTGTGGAATATGTCAGCCTGAATGATTCTCAAACCCTGCAAGAAGCCACAGCTTTAACGCCCTCCCCCCTGCTGCTCTCGATGGCAGTTTACATCGGTCAAACCCGCCTGATTGATAACATGCTTTTGTCCACCTCCTCAGGATGATACAGGGTCGGCGGGCTGTCTGGCACACGATAGAGGGGTGTGCCGCTTTCCGCCAACTTTTCCAGCAGCCGCACCGTCGTTCGCGGACCGTCACAGGCGCGATAGTCGGCCTGAATACGGGCGGCATTTTGTCGGAAAGAGGGGGCATGGAGTAATTGGTTAATCGTATATAGTAATCGGTTTTCGGTGAGGCGGTTCAGGTTCAGGCGGAGTCCTGCCCCGCGATACTTTACCCGTCCGGCGGATTCGGGCTGGTCGCCTGTGATGGGAATAATCAGCAGGGGTTTTCCGTGATAGAGTGCTTCGGTGACAGTGTTGTTGCCGCCGTGACTGATTACCACATCAACATGGGGTAAAAGGTCGCGCTGCGGCACAAAATTTTGCAGCAAAATATTGTCCGGCACTGCCCCGAACTGCGCTAAATCCACTTCCTTGCCGACGGCCAGCACCGCTTTCCAGGGGGCATTTTTTGCCAGTTGGATAAGCATATCAAAAACTTTCCGCACCCGTACAATCGTTCCCATCGAAACAAACAGCGTCGGGCGGTCATCCTTCAGCCAGTCCCAGGGAAAGGGATTTTCCAGGGTATCCTGACGCAGCACTGGCCCCACATAAACGGCCTGCGGCGGTAAGTTTTGACGGGGATATTCATAAGCGTCGGTGGTTGGGATGATAAACAAATAGGGAGTCACGCCGAACATGGGAAACGGTACGGGAGGCAGGCCATAAAATTTTCTTAACTGATTCACATGTCGGTCATCCAGCGAGAGATACAACCGACTCCCCCACCGCAGTATCGGCCAGAGCAGGCGTTCAGGATGGTAAGGCGGTTTCCAGTCCATACGCGCCCCGAATACCGGAATCGCGCTGTCGGGCAGGGCGCACACAATGGCGCAGAACGTGGCGTAGGGGATGCCGCAGACTTCGGCGGCAATTGACCCCGCGTAGAAATTGTAATCTGCTAAAATAACATCAGGCTGTGCCTGCTGGATAATCTGGATGAGTTGTGCCGTGATTTCCGGCAGTCCGCGGAAAAATCCTGCCTGCGGGCGATCCCAGAGCAGGCGCGGAAAATGCGGCAGTGGACGGCTGAAAGACGCTAAAATAAACTGGTAGTCGGCGTCCGGATAGGTCAAAGCGGCAAACCGGACGGGCAGGCGGGAAACTTCCGCCGCGTACTGCTGTCCTGTAACGAAATAAACATCGTGGTGTTTTTCAAGAAGCGCGGCTGCAACGGCCATCATGGGATTCACATGTCCGGCGGCGGGCAGCGTGGCAAGGAGAACACGCATAATCTGACATCCTTTTTGAAAGGTCGGCTAAAAGATGAGCAATTTGACGGGAACTACCCTGGGCAATCGCTACCGTTTTGAGGCGATGATTGGCGAAGGCACGTTCGCCAGAGTCTACCGTGTGTATGACCTGAAACGCGGGGTTGACCTGGCGGCCAAAGTGCTGCGGAGCGATGTGTCGCATGAACGAACCTTCGTGGAGCGCTTCCGGCGGGAGGCGCAGGTGCTGGCGCGGTTGCAGCATCCGCACATTGTCCGTTATTACGATGTGGTTGAACTTGACGGCATGGTGTTTATCCTGATGGATTACATCGACGGCACCACGCTGCACAGCCATCTGTATCACTTAAATCGTCCTTTGAGCGTGCGCGAAACGCTGCAATTTCTGAAACCCATTAGCACGGCGCTGACGTTTGCTCATGGTGAAAATATTATCCATCGGGATATTAAGCCAGGGAATATTCTGCTGTCCAAAACCGGACAGGTGTATGTGACGGATTTTGGGATCGCGCATTTGCTGGATGATGCGGGAACGCTGACTCAGGGGATGTCCGTTGGCACGCCGTTGTATATGGCGCCGGAGCAAATTATGGGGAAAACCATTACCCTGGCAACGGATATTTACGCGCTGGGAGTGCTGCTGTACCGGATGCTGACGGGCGAAGTGCCTTTTTCGGGGAAAAGTCCTCAGGCACAGGGCGCAACGGCGGCAGACCGGGTAGCGTATGAACACGTCAATTTACCGCCGACCCGCCCCAGTCAGATTAACCCGTCGGTGGTGACGCCCGCCGTAGAGGAAGTGATTTTAACCTGTTTGCGGAAAGACCCCCTCACCCGCTATCCGTCGGCGGTGGCGGTGCATGATGCGCTGGCGGAAACAGTGGGTGCGCCGCCGGCCGGAGTCGAACCTGTGGAACTTGACCCGCGTACCATTGCGCCACCGGATGTCAAACTGCCGGAGTGGTCGCGCATGATGGGCAAAGTGGATTCGGCGTCGCAGTTTAAGACGCTTGACCCGTCGCAGCCGACACAATCTCAGCAGCCGCCTGCCTCACCGTCCTCACAGCCGACGATGCCCGGCAGTCGTCCGGGGGTGCCACCTGCTGCGCCCACTTTTCCGCAGACTCGACCTGCAATTCCGGCGGCCAAATCGACGCAGCCGCATATGCAGCCCGTGCAAGTGCCACCGCCGATGCCTGCGCCTCCTCCGGCGTATACTTCCCCGTATGAAACCTCTCCCTATAACACCCAATCCGACTCCCCTGCTTCTGGTTTGGATACCTCTCAGCCCTGGTTCTGGGCGGTGGTCGGACTGGGGGCGGTTTTTGTGCTGGCGGTTTGTCTGGGAGCGCTGGCGCTTGGTTTTGGGTTATTTTCTGGTGATGACGATGCCCAGGAAGCGACTTCTGCACCGTCGGGCAATGTGGCAAACGCGGCCACGGCCAATCGGGACCGGGTATTTGTGTATGCCGGATTAAGTGGTACGAATCTGGATATTTACCGCGCCAATATTGACGGGACGGGCGTTACACGGCTGACAACCACCACGACCAACGAAAGCGCCCCCCGGTTTTCACCGGATGGATTTCAGATTGCGTATCATGCTTATGAGGGGTCAAACGGTCCGGCGGACATCTGGGTGATGAGCGCCAACGGTACGAATCCGCAGCGCATTACCTCCACGTCTGCTGACGAACGGAACGTAAGCTGGTCGCCGGACGGCAGCAAAATTGTGTATCAGAGCAACGCGACAGGGAAATACAACCTGTATATTTATGACATGCAAACCCGCGAATCGACGAATCTGACCAAATCGAATTTTAATGATTTAGCACCTGCCTGGTCGCCGGATGGTCAGCGCATTGCCTTTCATTCTGACCAGAATGGGGGGTATGAGATTTTTATGATTAATGTGAATGGCACGGGTCGCATTGACGTGACGGAAGGGCGATGGGAAGAAGCCATTTACCCGGACTGGGTATTTGACGCTGGCCGGCTGGTCTTTACGGCTGGGTCGGAAGGTGACTATCAGCTTTATGCGATTAACCCGGACGCGGGCGGTTTTCAGGAGTTGTTTGCCCTTGAGAACAACAATCGTTTTGCACGCTGGTCGAATACGGGGGTCAAACTGCTGTATGTGGGCGGCACGGGCAACACCCAGGATATTTTTATGACGGACTTTGCCACCGGACGCACCATTAAAGTGATTAGCAACGGTCTGTTCCCGGACTGGTCGCCGTGAGAATAGGATAAAGAGAACAAAAAAGCGTGTAAACAGGCATAGATTTTTGCCCCTAACGCTAAGAAGTGTAATAATAGGGGCGAAACGTATCGGAAAAATGTTTTTTGGAGGAATCCCTATGGCGAGTGTGACTTACCGCCACGTTTACAAGAGGTTCTCGCCGGAAATTACCGTCATCAATGACCTCAATATTGAGATTGCAGATGGTGAATTTCTGGTCTTTGTAGGGCCGTCGGGTTGTGGAAAATCGACCAGTTTACGGATGCTGGCAGGTCTGGAAGAAATTACCGATGGTGAAATTCTCATTGGGGATCGCGTCGTGAATAATGTCGCCCCCAAAGACCGCGACATTGCGATGGTGTTCCAGAGTTACGCGCTCTATCCGCATATGACGGTGTACGACAATATGGCGTTTGGTCTAAAACTGCGTCGTACTCCTAAACAGATTATTGACGAACGGGTGCGGGAGGCAGCCAAGAGTCTGGATATTGCCCACCTGCTTGATCGCCGTCCCCGTCAGCTTTCGGGTGGTCAGCGTCAGCGTGTAGCGCTGGGACGTGCGATTGTGCGTGAACCCGCCGTGTTCCTGCTGGATGAACCGCTTTCCAATCTGGATGCAAAGCTCCGTGTAGAAGCCCGGGCTTTTATCAGCCGTCTGCATCAGCGTCTTGGCACTACTTTTATTTATGTGACGCACGACCAGACAGAAGCCCTGACGATGGGAACGCGGATTGCGGTGCTGTCGGCGGGTTATCTCCAGCAGATTGACAGTCCCTCTAAACTCTACTCCTACCCGGATAATCTCTTTGTTGCTGGTTTTATTGGCAGCCCTTCAATGAACTTCTTTAATGCCAAGGTGGTAGAAGTGGATGGCAAATTGATGATTGATGCCAATTCATTCCGCATCCCGGCGCCACCTGACCGTGAACATTTGCTGCGGGCCTATGTTGGTAAAGATGTCATCCTGGGCGTGCGGCCTGAGGACATTCATCATCCCAATTATCAACCGGCGGATATTCAGTCTGCCGCTATTGAAGCGGTAGTGGATGTGATTGAGTTGATGGGCAATGAAAAAATTGTTTATCTGAGCTTTGATGACAGCAGTGCCAGCACCTTCCTGGCGCGTATGGACCCCCGTTCGGATGTGCATCTGGGCGGCAAAACCGGTGCGATTATAAATCTGGGCAACGTACATCTGTTTGATGCTGCTACAGAAGTTGTTATCCGCGAAGACCCTGCCCCCAGTGAAGATGCCAAACGTGCAGCGCTGGCGTATAAGGCTTCAAAACCGC
The DNA here is from genome assembly GCA_964557285.1 of uncultured Anaerolineae bacterium. GTDB lineage: Bacteria > Chloroflexota > Anaerolineae > Aggregatilineales > J027 > SB15. The sequence continues at coordinate 21,798 of CAZKZS010000019.1, forward strand.
ACTAAAATAGCCTCATCTGTCCCTTAAAAAGCCACGCCAGAGGTCGCGTGGCTTTTTGTTTCTGATACAATGCGCTGCAAAGAGGTAAATGGCTGATGCGACGGGTTGCAGGTATCGTGCTGCTGCTTATTTTGCTTGGCAGCTTTCCCCAGAGTCATGCACAGGAAACGGCAGGGATTCCATTAGCGGCGGTGCGGGAATATACGGGGATTCTCAACTGGCAGGCCGCCGGATTCACCGGGCGGGGTGTCCGTGTTGGGATCATTGACCGGGGATTTGCGGGTATAGATCAATTGGCGGCAGAGGTTACTTTCCCCGAATCGGCAGACCCTGAAACGATCTACAACGCCTATACCGATCATGGAACGCTGGTCTACCGGGTGCTGCATGAGATGGCGCCGGAAGCCGACTATTTTTTGTTTCAACTCAGCCCCAACGGAAAAAATATTTCTGAGGCGGTGGACTGGCTGCTGGCGCAGGGTGTGGAGGTGGTCAATTATTCCGTGACGGTGCTGGAAATCCCCTTCAATGGAGATAACCACCAGAGCCGGGAGATGGCGCGGCTGGCGGATAATGATGTGGTGGTGGTGGTGGCGGCGGGCAACTACGGCCTGAGTTTTGTGACGGATACGTATCAGGATGCCGATGGGGACGGCTGGCACGAATTTGAATGGGGCTACGAGTCGATGTGGGCGGCCCCTCTGCTCACGACTCCATTTGGGGAAGCTCATTTGCGCTGGCAGGATGTGTATACCAGTGCTTTAATCGACCTTGATTTATACGTTATAGGGTCGGATGGGCAAACGGTTCTGGAAGCCTCCACCCAGGTACAAAAAGGCGGGGCAGCAGATTGGCCGTATGAAGATTCTTTTTACCCGACGACCTCCGGTATTCCTGTTTATGTAGCGGTAAAAGCCAAGATTCCGGGGACCATTCCCGACGGCACACCGTTTTATCTCTATGTTGAGGAAACCACCTTAGGCGACCCCTCCCTCACAGGTTCAATTGTTGCGCCGGGGGACAGTCCGCGTGTGCTGACAGTAGGCGCGATTGAAGCCAACGAAACCCTGTGGCAGCGCAGCAGCCGCGGCCCAACCTGGGACGGTCGGATTAAACCGGACCTGGTAGCACCGACCCGTTTGCAGCTTTCGCCAGAGGAGGAGGTGATGATGGGAACGAGTCTCAGCGCCCCTATTGTCGCGGGGGCGGCGGCGCTTGTCCGGCAGGCATATCCCGACTGGACAGAAACTCAGGTGCGGGATTTTTTAACCCAGAACACGCTGGATTTGGGGGATACTGGTCCAGATAATCTCTTTGGATATGGGCGGTTGTATCTCCCGCCGCCGCAGTAGCCCCGGCGAAACAAATTGGTTAAACTACATTCAGAATAGGCGGGCGGTGAGGATGACTTCTTTATTCTTTATTAACCATGCGCTGGAAGAATTGGTGAAAGCTGTGGTACACAAGTTCCAGGCGATGGGATGGCCGACAGTACGCATTGTTGTTCTCGATGATGATGGAAAGCCGGAAATGCAGTACGGGCTGGCGGATACCTGTCCTCTACCGGAATGGTCGGGCAAGTTCAACGATGATAAGACGAAACAGGTCGGCGGGCTGTACTTTTATCCAGGCGACTGTGAACGAATCGTGATTCCGGTAAGCACCTCTGTTCGGGAATTACACGCCGTTGTAGAACTGTCCCGCCCGCATCAAGAGGGTCATGAAATTCAGGCCGAACCGCTGATGGCACTGGCCGAAGAATTGGGGCTACGGGTCGAAAATCAACATTTACGTGAGCAGGTGGATGAACTTCAATTTATCCGCAATGCGGACCGCGAATTGTCCTCCCGACTTGACCCCACACGGATTGTTAAACTGGCGCTGGATTGGGCGATGCGACGCACCGGCGCGGACGCGGGCGCGATTTTGACCATTAATCGCTATACCAGTGATTTAGAAGTGCGTGAATCTTTCGGTTATCCGGTCGATTTGCTGGAACATATTCCGTGGTCAGTAAAACGAGGCGTAGTAGGACGTGGGATTCGAGAACGCAGCACCCTTGTTGTAGATGATGTCCATCATAATGGGGACTATGAGCTTGTGCTGCCTGCTACGGTCACAAAACTGGTTGTGCCGCTGATTTCAAACCGCGTGGTGGTGGGAGCTATTGCCCTGGAAAGCAGTGTCAAAGGCCGTTTTGAATCGGACGCCGTTGGATTCGTGGAACGGATTGCCGGCATTACCGCCGTTGCGCTGGATAATGCTCAACTGCTTGAACAGGCGGAACAAATGGCCGATGATATGTCCCTGATTTACAATGCGGGGCGGACGATTTCATCCTCCCTGGAATGGGATAAAGCGATTCAGAGTATCGCGCAGGGCATGGCGCTGGCCGTAAGCGGCACAAGTTCACTGATTTATTCCTACGAACCTTTTACCCATCGGGCGCAGCTTCAATCCATTTACTCAGTCACCCTCTCACCGGAAAAGGAAAATCTGCCTGCGATTGGTACCCACTGGGATTTCAGCCGCTATGCTTCGGTGCGGCAGGCCGTCAAAGAGAATCGGCTTGTGACCCTGTATGCAGATGAAACCGATCAGGAAGATGAAAAACAGTGGCTTCAAGAATTGGGAACTCGTGCCGCCGCCATTACACCCCTCACGGCACAGGGCGAAGTTATTGGAATCGCGGTGCTGTTAAAATCCCGCCCGCCCTACCGTTACGCGGCGTCAGAGGTTTTTGTAGCGGAGTCGCTCTCCTCTCAGGCGGCATCGGTGCTGCGTCAGGCACTGTTGTACACGGAAATTTCCGCACTGGAAAACTTAAAATCCGAAATGATTCGGATGGCCTCTCATGACCTCCGCAGCCCTATTGCCAACGCGACTGGCTATCTTGAACTGCTGGAGATGGAGCTTCAGAACATTAAAACGGAAGATATGGTCATTTTTATGGACAGCATCCGGCGCAGCCTAAAGTCGATGGGCAATCTGGTGGATAATCTGCTGACCCTGGAACGGGTCGAAAGCCAGCGCAACCAGCCCTGGGAAACACTGCGCTTTGATGATTTGATTCGTGCTGTTTTTGATGAACTGCTGGCGTCTGCCAATCTCAAGCGGCAGCAAATGCTGTTAGATGTGCTGCCGGGAAATTATGAGGTGCGCGGACACCGTACCCAACTTCAGCAGGCCGTCGCTAATCTGGTGAGTAATGCAGTGAAGTATACGCCCGATGAGGGACGGGTGACGGTGCGGCTTGAACCTGAGGGAGAGGTTGGGCTGCATTTTGTGGTGATTGATACCGGCTATGGGATTCCTGAAGATCGGCAGGAGCGTATTTTTCAACGGTTTTATCGTGCCAAACAGCCCGGAACGGAACATATCTCAGGGACAGGGTTGGGGCTGAGCCTGGTAAAAACAGTCGTGGAACGGCACGGAGGGGAAGTCTATTTTACCAGCCAGTTTGGAGAGGGCAGCCGATTCGGTTTCCGGCTGCCTGTCGCGGGGTTATGAAACTTCGACAACGGCGGCGCCGGATGTAGAAGGGGTAGCAGCATGGGCGGCTGCCCCGATTTTTTCCGCATCGTAGAACCCCACAAGGGCATGATTCACGGCTTCGGCATCCATCAGAGTCAAACACAGGGAGCATAACGTTGGGCCGCTGCCGCTAATGACTGTTGCCAGCGCTCCGGCACGGTAGGCTATTTCTTTTGCTTCTTTGAGAAAGGGAATCAGTTTGGCACGGGCAGGTTCAACTACGGTATCCATCTGCATCGAACGCGCCAGGAGATGAATATTTCCCATATGCAGCGCGTGAATAAGCTCGGCCACCACGCCCGTTTGATGCACCATTGCTTTGAGGGGGATCACTTCCGGCAGTACAGCGCGGGCTTTGGCGGTCGGGACTTCAACGTTGGGTGTGACCAGCGACAGGTAAAGCCCTTCCGGTATCGGCAGCCGATGGATTTCGGCGGGGGTGTTGCCCGTGATCAGGACGATTCCTCCCAGAAGTGCGGGTGCAACATTGTCGGCGTGCCGTCCGCTGACTGCTTCTTCCGCGTCTAGCACCGCAGGCAGTAAATCTTCGCGGGTCATGGTATCGCCAAACAGGGTATTGGTCGCAACGGCGGCAGCCACAGCACTGGCGGCACTGCTGCCCAATCCACTGGCAAGGGGTAATCCCTTATCCAGCCATAAGCGGATTCCCTGTTGCAGGTTCAAATGGTTTAATACACTCCTTGCTGCAATTGCTGCTGTATTTTTATCCGCAGAACGGGAGAGCCGCCCGCCATCGCCTATGATTTCAACCACTTCTATACCCGGACGGTCACTTTTTTCGACAGTAACAAAATCTCCCAATCCTTCCACAGCCAGACCAAGAATATCAAAACCAACGCCCATGTTGGCGACTGTTGCAGGAGCAAAGGCTTTTACTCGTCTCATGATTTAAATCTTTTCTAGGGCCTGTTTTAAATCCTGGATTAAATCGTCTGTATCTTCAATCCCAACCGCCAGCCGCACCAGGCTATCCCGAATCCCAATGGCGGCACGGTCATCAGAGTCCATTTCATAATAGGACATGATGGCGGGCTGTTCAATCAAACTTTCTACGCCACCTAAACTTGGCGCAATGTAGGGAATGGTCATGGCATCAATGAATCGGCCTGTGGTTGCAAAATCGGCATGAAGTTCAAAACTGACCACACCGCCGAAGCCTTTCATCTGCCGAACTGCAATGGCGTGGTCAGGGTGCGATTCCAGCCCTGGATACCAGACGCGGGCAACTTTAGGATGGGATTCAAGGAATTGGCTGATGGCAAACGCGCTTTGATTCTGCCGTTCGACCCGCAGCGCAAGAGTCCGCAGCCCTCGTTCCAGCAGGAAGGCTGTTTGCGGTGCGACCAGCGCTCCTAAAACGCCCTGAGCATCCCGCAGTGCTGCGATTCGTTCCCGTGAGCCGACGACAACTCCTACCAGAATATCGTGATGCCCGCCAAGATATTTAGTGCCACTGTGTACAATGTAATCAATGCCAAAGGTATAGGGCTGCTGGTTGATGGGTGTGCCAAAAGTGCTGTCGATGAGGGTGCGAATCCGGTATTTTTTGCCAATATCAGCGAGCCGTTCAAAATCTGCCACACGCAAATACGGGTTGGTTGGGCTTTCAGAAATTAAAAAGCGGGTACGTTTGGAGTCAATCGCCTGTTCAATTGCATCGTAATCTCCCATTGCAACAACGGTAGTATCAATGCCCAGCCGTTGGAGGAAGGTGTTACAAAACTGGCGGGTACGGCGGTAGCAGTCGTCGGTCATGATGATGTGGGTATTGGTGGGCAGGCTGGAAAGCAGGACGCTGGTCACGGCAGCCATCCCAGAGGAGTACAAGAGTGCATCTTCCGCGCCGTCTAACTGTGCCAGTTTTTGCTCAACGGCATGAACTGTCGGGTTGCCATAGCGCCCGTATTCCTCCCGTCCGTTGGTTGCACCTGTCCAGATTTTTGCGTGCATAAAACTGGTTAAATCATCGGTGTTCTGGAAGGTATACGTTGCACTCTGGACAATGGGGGTCGTAATGGCATGTCCGGGTTTGTGACGCTCAACACCTGCGTGAACCGAACGGGTACTCGGGCCGTGTCGTCTGGTCAAAGTTGCCTCTTTCTGCCTACGATACGACTGTAGCCAAAGCGGGGAGAAATATCAAGCGCGAAAATTGCTTTATTTCTGGTTGGTTTTCTGGAGGTTGTTAGATGTTGATAATGTCTATACGAATATATTATGAATAAGATACTAACCTTATCAATTTACTTACAACGATTACGGTCAGGATCAGGGATTTAAATGGGTTAGGTTTTGATTAGGGAAGAAAAAGGTGATAACCATGAATGGTTATCACCCGGGATAGATTAGCGCACGATGGCGTAAGTCACCTGAATACTGACGCTGACAGCCAGCGACCCCGGCGCAAGGGGAGGCGGCGCAACAGAGGCTTCAGCCGCACCTCCGCCCCCGCCAAATCCACCAAATACAGGGCCATAGTTAGGAACTTCGCTTACCATGACCACATCACCTACCGAAACGCCCAGCAACTGAGCCAGCTCTTCAGCTTTGGCGCGGGCATTATCAATCGCAATTTTGCGGGCTTCACTTTCAAGTGCAGATTTATCTTCCACGTCGTAGGTCACACCCCCGACAGAATTTGCACCCGCTTCCAGAACCGCAGATAAAAGCTCCGGCACTTTCTCGGTTTCCCGCACGGTGACACGCAGGAAATGACTTACCCGGAAATTGCCTTCACTTGTCGGCCCTTCGGGGCCATAAATCGCTTCCCGGTAGATATAGAAATTTTCCGTGCGAACATCGGCCTCACCGATTCCAAATTCACTCAGCGCAGCATTGACCGCGTTGATAGTTTCTGTGGCTGAGTTCACGGCGGTGGTGACATCAGGATCAAGAATTTCAACCCCTACACTGACGTAGGCTACATCAGGTGCAGCGTAAGCAGTCCCATATCCCGTCACGGTAATGGTGTCACTGATGGGACCC
>CAZKZS010000020.1:0-23684 GCA_964557285.1 uncultured Anaerolineae bacterium
TGCCGTGATGTTCCAGAATAAAATCGCGGATACGGGCAGGTAATTTGTGCCGCCGCGCCAGCCGTTCCCCTTCAATGACATGGCCGATAATAACTTTGGCGCTCTGTAAGGGGTCATTTAAATCATCATGCGGGTTGATGCCGCCGGTGGTGTTTTCTGTAAAATAGTACGGATTCAGGATTTTGCCGATGTCGTGGTACATGGCTGCCACCCGTACTAATTGGGTGTTCGCGCCAATAGCTTCGGCGGCAATTTCGGACAGGTTGGCGACCTGAAGGCTGTGCTGGTACGTACCAGGAGCTTCTCGCAGCAGGCGCTGTAACAGGGGATGTTTGGAATCCATCAATTCGATGAGTTTCAAATTGGTCGTGAGATTCATAGCCGCCGTAATAAAATACAGCGCGACCAGCGCGATTCCCGCCGCAAATAAGCCGTTTGTTGCTCCCACAAATCCGCGTGTCAGTAACGCGGAGGCCGCCGGAGAATCTTCCTGAAGCAGGCCAAATACCAGAATAATAAAAAAGTTAGCAATTCCGACCAGCACCCCTGCCGCAAAATAACTGTTGAGCCGTTCAACGCGGTGCAGGCTGAGGGTTCCGGTGAGGCTGCCGATGAGAATCAGGGTGGCAAATTCAACCCCCAGATCATCTGGCTCGATGCTGCCGACCAGCAGCGCCAGAATACTGATGTTGATAATGGCGACTTCCGGCCCCATTAAATTGGTCAGAATGAGCGCCAGCGCTGCGGCAGGATATAGATAGGGCTGATTTGCGCCGTCCTCCCCAAAAAGATGTACCGCCCACAGGAAAAGCAGGAATAAAACGGCAATCAGCACCAGCATCCGGGTATCGCGCAGGATTTCCGGCTTAAAACGGTCAAGGTAAATGATAAAGACAATAGAAGAAAGGCACATCGCCAGAAAACCCGCCAGCACCACCTGAAGCCGCACACTGGAAGGCTGGAACAAATCAAACTGGCGCAGGGCTTCCATGTCTAAATCCGTGACAATATTGCCCGCCCGAACAATCAACTGGCCTTTTTCAAAACGCCGTTCCTGAATCCCGACCCCTTCGGCGGCTTCGCGCTGCCGTTCAAGGGTTGCTTCTTCGTTGTAAAAGGTGTTAGGCTGGATTAAATCTTCGGCGATGGCAATGACCAGCTGCCCCTCTTTATCCGAAAAGCGGCTGGCGACACTGTTCACCAGATTGCCCCGCACCGACTCCAGGTTATCAATACGAATGTCGCCGCGCATGGTTTCTTCGACCACACTGACAATTTCCTGGCTGATGAGCGACCAGCGCGATTCTGATAAAAGCAGCACTTCATGCCAGATGTCATCACCGGCGGAAACATCTTCCAGATCATTTAAATCCTGGATACGAACTTCTTCGGAAGCGTAATCATCATGCCGGATTTCGCTGATATAGTTGGTGACGGCGGGCGCAAGGCGAATCTGCCGACGGGTCACATCCGGGTCGGGGTCGTAAACGGGCTGCACCGCTTCAATGGCGTCCTGTTTTTCCTGTTCGGTCAGAATCTCGCTGTTATACACAAGGCTGCGCGGCGCAAGGACATCCTGTGTAGCGACTTCGCCCACTTTAAAATCAATTCTGTCCCCTGCTGCGAACAGGGTTTCAAAGGAGAGCGCCGCCGTACCCAGCAGCAGGAATAAAATAATCGCGCCAGCCCTGAGCAGGCGGCGTGACCACACCTGAAGCTGTGCCTGACTGTCCAACGAAAGGCGGCTCTGCAAGAAGGTGAACATCAGGATAGGAGGTCGCGTACCACCTGGCTGACGAGTTTACCATCGGCCTGCCCTTGCAGGCGTGCCATCAGCGCTTTCATTACGTTTCCTGTATCCTTCGCGGAAGTCGCGCCCACTTCGGCAATGACTTCTCTGGCGGCGGCTTCAATGGCGGTGCGGTCTAATTGGGTGGGCAGGTACGATTCAATCAACGCCAGTTCTTTGTGGGTATCGCCGGCCTCGCGTCCGGCTTTTTCCATATCGGCAATGGTTTCCAGGCGGCTTTTGGCTTCCTTTTTTAAAATGGCGATGACATCCTGTTCAGTGAGTTCTTTACGGGTATCCACTTCGGCCTGTTTAAAGGCGGCGGTCATCAGCCGCAACGTATCCCGCTTAAACACATCTCCGGTTTTCATGGCCTCTTTTAAATCTGCTGTGATTTTTTCTTTAATCGTCATTTTAACATCCCTTTTTATTTGCAAAACATCGGGCCAAGATCATCTCCGGCCAGCAGGTGCAGATGCGCATGGAACACTTCCTGACGGGCGTCCCGGCCATTATTCATAATGAGACGAAACCCATTCTTCAACCCTTCCTGCTGAGCGATTCTAGCGGCCACTTGCATCATGTGTCCGGCGATACGGGCATTTTCTTCATTTTCAAAATCATAGGCGTTGACCAGCGGCTTACGCGGGATAATCAACACATGAAACGGCGCTACCGGATTAATATCCCGAATGGCTACCACGAGGTCATCTTTATACACAAATTCGGCAGGCAGTTCACCGTTGATGATTCGCGTAAAAACACTGTCAGACATAAGCACCCTCTTTTTTTATTTGACCGTGCATCACATCACTCTGTGTTAAATATACGAGTTTTGTGGGTGTAATGGTATTGGTCAAAACATCAGGCGCGGTGACTTCTACCCGAATGAAATTATCGGTCAGCCCCGTGTGCAGGAATCCCGATTCGGCAGCCCCGCGTACCCCTTCCCACAGGACGGGCATGGTCTGGCCGACAAAGCGGGTATAAAACCGCCGTCCGCCCTCATCCGAAAGCTGCTGAATCTGGCGCACCCGATTTTTGGCGGTGTGTTTATCAATTTGCCCTTTCATGCGGGCGGCAGGGGTTCCCGGCATGGCAGAATACGGGAAAACGTGGATTTTCATGAAATCCATTTCCGCAGCAAAGGCATAACTTTCCGCAAATTCGGCTTCGGTTTCGCCGGCGAATCCCACAATCAAATCGGTGCTGAGGGCGATTTCCGGCGCGGCCTGCCGTGCCATCTGGACAATGTTCCGAAATTCGACCTGAGAAGTGCGGCGCAGCATCCGTTTGAGCGTCCGGTCACAGCCGCTTTGCAGGGGCAGGTGTAAATGGCGGCACAGGCGGGGATTTTCCCACAGGCGGAAAAAGGATTCGTCCAGGTCCCAGGGTTCAAGGCTGGAAAGCCGAATCCGGGGAATATCGGTGGTTTGTAACAGGGTGTGCAGCAGTTGGGTCAGCGAGAGTCCTAAATCCTGCCCGTAAGCTACCAGATTGACACCCGTTAGTACCACTTCCTGATACCCGCCGCCGCTAACCATTTGCACCTCCCGGATGACTTCTTCAAGGGGGCGGCTGCGGCTGTGTCCGCGTGCGAGGGTGGTCATACAAAAGGTACATTTGTTGTCACAGCCATCCTGCACTTTGATATAAGCGCGGGTGTGGCCTGCCGTGCCGGGGATGTAGTGGCGCTGGAGGGGTTCAAGCTCAAACGGCTGACCTGTAACCATCGGCACGAGATGATCTTTGTCAAAATTGTTGACGACCTGTTTCACGCCCGGCAGGATTTGAATCGTCTCCGGCGCGATATGCGCGTAACAGCCCGTAACCACGATTTCCGCACGGTCATTCTGGCGGTGCATGTGACGTACCAGTTTGCGGCTTTCTTTGGTGGCATCCTGAGTCACGGCGCAGGTATTGACCACGACCAGATCAGCCTCCTCCGGTGAATCGGTCACGGTGTACCCTCTGGCCTGAAATTCGCGTGCCATGCGGGTAATTTCACTTTGATTTAAACGACAGCCGATGCTGTCCAGATACACACGCTTATTCATCCGTTGGGCCCATAATAACCAGATTATCAAATGCTACCACAATCGCCTGAGTTACGTCAGATGTGCGGGTGTTGCCCAGCGACAGACCAATCCGTCCCTGCTGGAAAGTATCATCCTGAAATGAGTCTTCCCATTCGTTGCTGTCACACTCGCCCGTAAAACGATTATAGGTGGGTTCGCGGCTGTCGCCCTTCGTACACAGGCGCATCAGTTCCTGATTCACGTAAAAGGTAAAGGTATCGCCCCGACCAACGATGCGAATTTCGTTGGCTGCCTGCCCCTGATGAATCGCTGGCGATTGCATCCACTGGGTGATGTTGGTCGCATGGTTATCCTGCACGATTTTCAGGCGATACCAGCCGTCGCCGCTAATTTCAAACACATAATAGGTATCCCGGTCGCGCTGGCGAAAGACCACGCCGTAGGCATTGTCATCATCTCCGGCTACCTGCCGCGCCGTGATCCGTAAATCAAAATCGCGGAATTTGCGCGATTCGAGCAGGGAATAAAATCCGTCCTCCGTTTTGCCGGAGTCCAGAGTCAGCACCAGTTCTCCATCCAGAATGTCGGCCTTGCGCGACCCCCGGGGTAAATCCCACTCGTCGTTAAAGGTGTCGAAGGTGGTGGTATACAGCAGTTCACCCGGTTCTGGATTTTCAACGGGCAGTTCAATGACATCTGTTAAAACGGCATTGGCAGCGCCTACCCCGACGAGAATCAGCAGAGTCAGGAAGGCCAGCGTATAAACCAGTTTGCGGCGGCGCTGGCGGTGAATCGGCTGGCCGAACACCTGCCACAAATTTTGTCGTTCCATCTGCTGCCAGAATCGAATCGCCAGCCCGCCAACCAGCAGCGCCAATACCCCCATGACCAGCATATACAGCCAGTTCACGGTGAGCAGCCAGAAGGTGGTGAGCAGCAGTACGGCAGCAATCGCCAGCAGGCTGGTGCGTGCCGCCGACAGCGCTACGGGTTCACGCGCCCCCACCGCCGCCGCCGCATACAGCGCTCCGTATCCAGCCAGCGCCAGACCGATTCCAACTGCAAACGAGTATCCGGTAAAAAAATCCGGGCTGAAGGTGCTGGCAAGTTTGCTTAATCCGCCCAGGGCTTCCAGCGCGACTCGTCCTATGCCCAGGATGAACATCAGCAGGCCCACGACGGTCAGAAAAAACTGAAGCCGCCACAGCAGAGTCTTAATCTGTGGTGTCAAAAACGTATCAGTCATCAGGGTCGGGATTCTACCAAACTGTACAGGGGACAAAAAGGGCGTTACGCTGGCCCAATGGAGAGGGCGGTCGCTCCACTGGTGAGCAGCAGCCCCAAAAACAGGAAAGCCACCAATCCAAGCCGTACCCCCTTCCCACCACGCAGCATCATATCTCCCAACACGATATACATGGGAAAAATCATCAGGACGTAGCGCAAACCGGATTGAATGGTCGGCACGCTGTCAGGATAATAATTCACTTTTGTTCCCAGACTGAGGAAGATTCCCCACCCATAGAGCAGCAGAACGGGGATTCGGTAGCGCGGCACAATCAGCATGACCAGCAGCAGCAGGAAAGCCACCAGAAAACCCGCAAAGTCAATCAGATAAGGCAAGCCCGGGTTTTTAAACAGCGACTCGACTTCCACTTTAAAGCCGATCAGCGGGTTGGTATATAGTTTTCCGTGAACGCCGTAATCCCGAAATACCTCACTCATAGGCGGGAAACCAGCCGCTTCTCTCCACAGGAAAAATCCTATCAGCGCCGCCGGAAGCAGCAGCAGGGGGAACGCACGGGAAAGCACAAATCCCATCCGTTCCCGATAGGTCGGGTAATCTGCCCATGCCGTTTCCAGAATGATCCATCCCAGAGGGGCGAGTAAAACAATCCCCTGGCTGCGGGTGAGGACGGCTAAAGCGCCCAGCACCGCCGATGCTATCCACTGCCGCTTTAGTTGCAGCCAGAGCGCAGCCATCACAAGCGCCATAAACAGGCTTTCCGTGAATACCGAACTTAAAAAAAAGGAAGATGGGAAAATGAGCCACATGAGGACGGAAAAACGTGCCAGGGTTTCATTCTGATAGTAGTGGAGGACGATAAGGTAAAAAAAGGCACAGGCGAAACAAAGGCAGAGGGAGCTAATGAGCAGTCCGGTTATTTCCGCACCAACCGGCAGCACCTTATTTCCATAGTGGATAAGGACAGGATAGAGAGGATAAAAAACCGACTCCGCCGCCGCGTATCCCTTTTCAGCGATTCGGAGGTAGTTGTGTGCGTCCCAGCGTATCCAGATTTGGATGAGGGTGCGTTCCAGAAGGCTATCCATGACGGGCGGGGCATTTTCCGTTTTACGCTGGATGGTGGGCAGGTCAAGCATCCATTCTCCCACCAGCAGCCAAGTTAAGCCCATCCATAGCTGGAGGAAAAGCCGATGCAGAAGGGCAGCGATCAGGCCGAATCGAAAAGCCTGCTGGATAATGTGTTTTTGAGGTGTCATCCCTGTATTTTCAGGCAAATAAAAACGCCCGCCGGAAGTGGTAAATTTTATGAGCTTTTTGCCCCCGACCCCTCTCCCACTGCTACGCGGGGAGAGGGGAGCAAAAGTCCCGCACCCATAATTCTGGGCGCTTGCCCGGACTTATTTACCGAGTTTTTCTTTAAATACCTTTGCCAGCGCTGGCAAAATTTCAAATAAATCCCCCACGACGCCATAGGTGGCAAGGCCAAAAATGGGCGCGTCCGCATCTTTATTGATAGCCACAATGGTTTTGCTGGTACGCATTCCGGCCTGATGCTGAATCGCGCCGGAAATGCCCGCCGCAATATACAAATCCGGGCTGACGACCTTTCCGGTTTGCCCGACCTGATGCTCGTAGGGAATCCAGCCCGCGTCTACGGTGGCGCGACTTGCACCCACCGCCGCGCCAAGCACGTCCGCCAGTTCACGGATGGGGGCAAATCCTTCCGGCCCGCCAACGCCGCGCCCACCGGATACGATAATTGCGGCGTCGCTCAGGCTGACTTTGCCAACACTGGCTTCAAAATTTTCTACTTTGGTGGCGATTTCATCTTCGGACATGACCGGAGATACACTGATAACATTTCCACTGCGGGAGGTATCCGGTTCACCGGCAGTAAATGCCCGCCCGCGCAGAGTCGCAAACTGCGGACTGTCGCTGACCATTTCGACGGTACTCAGCACTTTGCCGGAATACACCGGATGCACCGCCTTCAGTTTGCCATTTTCCAGAGAAAGCTCTGTACAGTCGGCCAGCAGCCCTTTATCCAGTTCCGCCGCCGTGCCACCCAACAGTTCCCGCCCGCGTGTGGTATGCCCCGCCAGCACGATCCCAGGATTGTGTTCCTGTACAATTTTTGCCAGCAGCGCGACATACGGTTCAAAACGGAAGGTTTCCAGCGTGTCGTCATCCGATTTGATGACTTCATCTGCACCCGCGTGGAACGCCTGCTGAACCACCTCATCCACATTTTTACCAAAAACCACTCCGGTGACTTTGCCGCCAAAAGTGCGTGCCAGCCCCAGCGCTTCGCGGGAAGGCAGCACCAGCGCTCCGTTAAAATGTTCCAGCCAGACCATTACCGCAGTCATAGAACTTTATCCTCGAACAATTTTTCAACCAGCTTACGGGCTTTTTCTTCGGCGGACTCCCCTTCGATCATTTGAACTTTGCCAGCACGTTCGGGCGGATTTTGATAGGCGGTGACTTTTGTCCCCGGAGCGCCAAAATCTGTCCCCAACGCGGCGCTGTCCCAGACCGGAATTTCCGCTTTGGAAGCCTTCCGAATCCCCATGAAGGAAGGGTACTTCGGTTCGTTAATGTCTTTGACGACACTTATCACGGCGGGCAGTTTGCTGGTGACAATCTGCTGTCCCTGTTCAACCAGACGCACCACTTTGATGGTTTTGGCGGCAAAATCAATTTCCTGAATTTTGAACACCGACCCGATAACATTCCATCCCAATTTGCGCCCCACCTGATACACATGATGGTCTGTCCCCAGATCGGCCTGCTCTTTGCCAAAAATCACCAGATCAACATCGCCCAATTTTTGAACGGCGGCAGCAACGGCACGGCTGTATTGCAGGCTGTCCGCATTTGCCAGCGCTGCATCCCAGACACGGATGCCCTGATCGCAGCCAATTGCCAGCCCCTGTTTGACCGCTTCATTGTGGGGTTCATCACCGACGGTAAGCACCGTTGCTTTGACGTTATGGGCTTCTTTAAGTAAAACGGCTTCCGTGACCGAATATTCATCCCAGGGATTAATCACCATGGCTTCTTTCCAGGTGACTTTCCCCCCCTCTACCGTCACTTTGGCGGCGGTATCCGGCGTACTTTTAGTAACCACTACGACATGCAATTTTTCTCACTCCTGAAACTAAAAACGATAACCATTTATGCAGGTTGGACTTCTTCTAACCAGGTTTCCGGATCGTAGGCGGGCAGTTCGCAGCGCATGGGTTTGTTTTCCCGTTCACCAAGCGCAAATTCGGCCTGCATCAACTGGTGAATTTCGCTTGTGCCTTCGTAAATAACCGCGCCTTTGCTGTTCCGCAGATAACGCTCTACCGGATATTCATCACTGAAGCCATACGCGCCATGAATCTGCACGGCTTCCAGCGCCGCTTTTACGCTCATATCAGTGGCATACCATTTTGCCATGCTGGTTTCGCGGGTGTTACGCATCCCCTGATTTTTCATCCAGCCCGCTTTCATGACCAGCAGTTTGGCGGCGTCGTACCACTGCTGCATGTAGGCGATTTTTTGTTTGACCAATTGATGGGCAGCAATGGGTTTGCCGAAGGTATGCCGTTCTTTGGCATATTTGATACTTTCTTCCAAACAGGCACGAATCAGCCCCACCGCGCCCGCGCCAACGGTATACCGTCCGTTGTCGAGCGACCCCATTGCCACATAAAAACCTTCGCCTTCTTCGCCCAGACGGTGACTGACCGGCACTTCGACATTATCCATGTTAATCCAGCCCGTTGACCCCGCCCGAACACCCAGTTTGCCATGAATATCGCCGGACGTGACGCCTTTCATGTCACTGGTCACGATAAAAGCGGTCATGCCTTTGGAAGCGGGTTTGGCGTCGGGGTCGGTTTTGGCAACCACCAGAAAATGATGGGCTTTGGTTGCCAGGCTAATCCACATTTTTTCGCCGTTCAAAATGTAGACATCGCCCTGTTTTTTGGCGGTTGCCCGCATATTGGCAACATCACTGCCAACGCCGGGTTCGGTCAGGCCAAAACCTGCATATTTTTCACCCAGCGCCTGCGGCACTAAAAACTGTTGTTTTTGTTCTTCTGTTCCCCACTGAAGCAGCGATAAACTGTTGAGTCCGGCATGAACGGACATGACGACCCGCAGGGTGGTATCGACCCGTTCCAGTTCTTCGCAGACCAGGCCAAGCGTAATATAATCGAAACCCTGCCCGCCGTATTTGACCGGAATATTTATCCCTAAAATGCCTAGTTCTGCCATACGGGGCAAAATATCGGGATTCATTTCCTGTTTGCGGTCCCACTCGCCAATGGTGGGATAGACTTCTTTCATGACAAAATCATGCACCATCTTTTGGGCGGCGCTCTGTTCGGGAGTAAGTGAGAAATCCATGGGAAACCTTTGTTATTAAATGGTCATTTAATTGCCGCAAATTATAACATGCCCTGCCAGACGTGCTATAATGGTCTGCTGTATCAGTCATGGGAGTGAGTCCGTGTCCGAAGATACTCAGAAAATCGATTTAAAAGATAAAAAAATCCTGATAGTCGAAGATGCGATTGAACTGGCGGAAGTTATTCAGGCGACTCTGGAACGGATGGGTTTCCAGGTTTTTCATGAAACACATGCCCTCAAAGCGCTGGAACTGTTTAAAAGCAACCGCCCTGATGTCGTGCTGCTGGATATTGGCCTGCCGGATATGATTGGCTGGAAACTGCTGGATGCCATTCGGGAACTGGATAAAGACCACCGTCCGCATGTGGTCGTGATTACCGCATATGGTGATCCGGCCAACCGCCTGACCGGAAAATTGCAGGATGTGGACAGCTACCTGATTAAGCCATTTATGCCCGATAAGGTAGAGCAGGTGGTGGGGAAGCTGTTCGGTCTGGATTCAGAGGTCACGGGTGCCACCCCTTAGACCGCTTTTAACGCGGTTCGGTCTGGTGGCCGCGTTTTTGCTGGTGCTGCTGGTGCTTCAGAAAAAAAGTCCTTCGCCGCCTTCACTCGCGCAAACAGGCCATCTCGATGTGCAGCTTGTCCGGCTGTTTCAGCAGACTCACGGCACATGGTCGGATGCCCATCAGGACCGCCTGAATCGGCTGCTGGCCGCCCGCCGCGATTTTGACATGATTTCCCGCCGCCTGCCTTTTATCGAGTCGCCGTCGATTCCGGTGCTGTGGGCGGTGGCGCAGCAGCAGCGCGATTCCCTGGAATGGATGCCCCTGGAACAAACTTTAAAAACCATTCTCACCCATGACCCCGCCCACCCCGAAGCGAATTTATGGCTTGGGCTGCTCCTGCTGCCAGACTCCGAAGGAATCCATCACCTTGAAGCCAGCAGCCGCGTGCCGCATGAAAAACAGCCGTTGGCGGCTGCCCTGTTAGGAGTCGTTTCGGTGGAAGGATACACATCGGCGGACGTGGCGCTGCGGCTGGTGGAAGGAAAAGAATGGGCATTTGCCGAACGGTTCTTGACCCAGCAGCTTGAGCAAAACAGCCTGGATGCGTGGGCATATGCGTACCGGGGATTTGTGCGCGACCAGCAGGGCAAAAACGGTCTGCTGGATATTCAGCAGGCACTTGCACTTGAACCGACTTTTGCGCTTGGATTTTATATGCTGGGGCTGCACGAACGACAGGCAGGCAATTTGCCCGCTTCCCTCAATGCCCTGCAAGAAGCCTATCTACTTGAGCCGGATAACCCCGCGCTGGCGGCGGAAGTGGCCGCAGGGTTTCAACTGGCGAAGGATTATGAATCGGCAGAAAACTGGTTTAAGCTGGCGGTGTCGTTCGCGCCGGAAGATGTGCGATTTGTGCGGCTGCTGGCCGCGTTTTATGCTGAAAATGCCTATCTGCTGGATGGGCGCGGGATGACCTTTATTCAGGAAGCCGTTGAAACATTCCCTGACGATGCTTCTCTGCTTGCCAGCCTGGGACGGGCGTACCTTGAAACCGGAAATTTGCAGGACGCGGAAACCCTCTTGCAGCAGGCGGTGAATTTAGCGCCGCACGACCCGCGTATCCAAAATTTTCTGGAGATGCTGGCCGAACGGCAGTGATTCACAAGAGGGCGGGTCACGCCCCTACACATTAATGTCCGTTCAGATTTTTGGCTTTGGGCAGGTCAATATGAAAGGTTGAGCCTTTGTTGGGTTCACTTTCCAGCCAGATATGCCCACTGTGTGCTGTCACGACATTTTTAACCAGCGCCAGCCCCAGCCCTGTGCCACCAAAACGCCGAGTCGTGCTGCTGTCCACCTGATAAAAACGCTGGAAAATTTTGTCGTGTTCTTCCACCGGAATCCCGATGCCATAATCTTTAACGCTCAACTGCACCACCGGACCGGCGCTGTCCTGCGCTGAGATTTCAATATGATTCGACCCGGGTGAAAATTTAATCGCGTTGTCAATCAGGGCTTCAATGGCTTCGCTCAGCCGCACCACATCTCCGGCAATCATCGGCAGGTTGGCGGGGATATTCATGTCAATACGGATGTTGGCTTCGGCAGCTTTGGCCGACATATTCCGTACCGCCATTGCGACCACCCGATCCAACTGCAACGCCCGCAAATTCAGGTTATCTGGCGTGGCCTGTACCGCGACCATATCTTTAATCAGATCGGCCAGATGCTGCGTTTTTCGCATGAGGATATTCAGGGTTTCCTGCTGTTCCGGTGTGGTGGGGCCAAAGGCATCATCCTGCATAAGATTGACATAGCCCAGAATGTGCGTGAGGGGTGTCCGCAGTTCATGAGAGATATTTTGCAGCAGGTCATCTTTTAGCTGGTCGATTTTTTTCAATTCGGTGTAAGCCACTTCCAGCGCGGCGGCACGCTGTTCCAGCGAACTGTACAACTGCGAATTTTCAACCGCATTGCCGACGACATTAGCGATACCCTGACAGAGGGAAATATCGTTTGTGTCAAATTGCAGGTCGGAATTGGAGCGCACCAGTTTTAAAACACCCGCAGGCTTCCCCCGGATGAACAGCGGCACCAGCAGCATCGTTTTGCCGCCAATCTGCTGCATAAACTCTCGTTCCGCTGGATCGTTTTTGAGTTCATCAATGCTCACGGTGATGGGTTCGCTGTTTTGCACCACAAACGCCATCGAATGATAGCTGTTTAACTTCCACATCATGCCCGCATCTTCTGTCCAGAGCAGATGCCCGACCTGACGAACAATATGCAGGGCGTTTTCGGCAGGCGCCCATGCGCCCACTTCAATCCAGTTGGCAGGGACCGCTTTTTTAATTTGCTGGACGAGCGTATCTAAATTTTCTTCCTCATACCAGGCAGCGTTAGAGGTTGCCAGCACATGCTCGCGCCAGCCTTCGATGGTTTGTTCAATGACTTTCAGATGTTTGAGGTGGAAACGGGAATCGCTTTTTTCGCTGCATACCATCACCAGCCCAACAATTTTACCTTCAATTACCAGAGGCACATTCAGGATAAAACGCCAGCCGTGTTCAAGCATCCGTTGATATTCGGGGTGATGCGGATTGATGTCTTCAATGGCAATCGCGCTGGGACGCCCTGTTTTAATAACGTTATGTTTGTTCGGCCATTCCGGTAGATGCTGCACGGGCCCATTGACGGGCAGCCAGTAAGCATCGGCGACTTCCGCCAGCGACATGAGATGACTTGCATCCCGTTCCCATGAGGTAATGATGACATGTTCAAGTTGAAGGGCATCAATTAAACGCTGAGCAATACGCTGTAAAATGGGGCCAAATTCCAGCGTGGAGGATACGGCAGCGCTGGCATCCAGCAGGGTGCTGACTTCGGTCAAACGGCGCTGAGTCTGGTCAAACAGGCCGGCATTTTCGATGGCGATTCCGGCGGTGGCGGCCAGACTTTCCAGGATTTCAAGGTCATAGCGGTCAAAAATGCCACTGGATTTGTTAATGACTTCGACCGCCCCGATGATTTCTTCATTCACCACCAGCGGCGCGGCAATCACGGACAGGACAGAAATTCCGCTTCTGAGCAGATAATTGGCCTGAAAATCCTTCTGGCGTTTTAAATCGTAAATCAGCGCGGGTTTGCCATCAAAAACGACCTGTCCGGCTACCCCTTCGCCCTGCCGGATTCGGATTCCCCGGGTGTCGCCTTCGCCCTTATCCGCGACCGCTACCAGATCATCGTTATGAATGGGGTCACACAAAAACAGGGTTGCATGAAGTCCGTTGACGGTTTCCAGCGCGGTACTCAGGATAATGTCAATCACTTCATCCTGAGATAGGGCTGAAGTAATGGCATGGGTAGCTTCATTGAGGGCTTTCAAACGCGCCGCCTGCATTTCCAGGGTTTGCTCACGGCGGTTGATTTCGGTCATGTCGGTTAAGACCACCACTGCATGATTGTGGTCGCCCTGCTGGGTCAGCACATGAGACATCAGCATCGGGACCGTTTTACCCGTGCGGGTCAGCACTTCCTGAGCAAAAGACAGGGTTGTGCCTCTGGTTTTGGTGAGGCTGGTTCTGAGCATTTCGCGGCGGTCTTCTGGAAACAGGATTTCAATGCGCTGCCCGTATAATTCCGAACGCTGGTAGCCCGTCACCAGACACAACCGATTGTTCACATAGGTAATACGGGTCTCTTTGTCAATGACGGCCAAACTATCGGTCATCGAATCCAGCACCATTTGACGAAATGCCTGTTCCGATTTCATGGCATTTTCGCGTTCAGCCAGTTCAATCATCAGATGGGTATTATCCACGGCGGCGGCAGCCTGACTCGCCAGCGCCCGCAAAATCTGTTCCAGACGCGGGCCACTCATCAGGGTGGGAGAAGTGGCAGCCAGCACCATAATTCCTACCGGACGGCCAAAAATAGCCAGGGGCAGCATACTGATGGCCTTGCAGCCAATTTGTGCAAAAGCGCCCTGAAAGGCATTCCCCCCTGGCAGGGTCTGTACCTGCTGCAAGCTCAAATTAATGGCAGGATGATGAGAAAGCACCACTTCGGAGAGGGGATTATCCCCCCGATTCATGCTAAAACGGCGCTGCGGATACTGATAATCAATCTGAGAGAGAAATTCCTGCCGTTCTCGTTCATCCCCGTCAATAGCAATCGCCCCATGTGAAATTAAACTCAGGGCATCGTTGGCGGTCAGCAACCAGGCGAGTTTACATTCAAGAATATTAAGCGCAGAATAGGCGGTTTCTTCTAAAAGTCTTGTAATTTCATAGGTCCCGCGTTTGTCCATTGCTCTTTTCAGCCGTTCTAATAAGTCGGCCATGTGCAGGGGTTTGGTCAGAATATCCACGGCTCCGGCCAGCAGTCCTTCGGCATGAATACGGCTGTCATAATAGGAGGTGGTGAGGAGGATAGGAATGTCCATGGTCTGGGGCAGGGTACGTAAACGGCGGCAGACTTCGATGCCATCCATATCGGGCATGTTGATATTCAGCATCACAATATCGGGAAGCTGTCGGCTTGCCAGCGTTAATCCTTCTTTGCTGGTTGCCACCATAGACACCGAGTAATCATACTGGGCTAAAAATTGTGGCAGGAAGGCTATATCTTCCAACTTTGAGTCGATGATGAGCATTTTTTTGTTCATAGGCACTCAGTCAGGGTTTAAGGATTACATACGCTAGCCAACAAATCAGGATGAGATTCGCCACTGCCAGTAATTGTACCTGCAAATTTGCCAGCAGGTCACTTGTCTGGGTGCCACGAAAATCACGTCCTTTGCCCATCCAGAGCAGCAGTGGAATACTGACCACCACGACTCCCATGAGACCAAGCGGAAATGTCCCGTTAAAAATAGCGATAAAAATACAGGCCAGCGCTACCGCAAAAGCGAGATAACTCAGCGCCATCGTCAGACGTTTGCCTAAAAAAGAAGCCGTATTTTTTAGACCTGCCGTCCGGTCTTCCTCATAGTCTCGAATTTGATTATACAACTGTCCATACGCGGAGAATAAGGTCACGCTGATAATCATCGGCCAGGCTTTGCCAGGAGTATCGGTGTAAATAAAATACGCGGCCAGCATGAGCAGGGTACTGAGCATCAGCACATGCGATAAAACATCAACCACGGGCAGGGCTTTTAAACGGACCGGCTTCCATGAATAAAAATGAGAAAGTACAAGGATGAGCAGACCGGAAATCAGCGCTCCACGCCCCGCCAGCGCATATAACACCAGCGCCATGACCGCCGCCGCCAGCGCCGCGCCCCATGCAGCCGATTTAGAAATTTCACCCGCCGAAACCGCATTTTTAGCACCACGCGCCGGATTGAGCTTATCGTCCTCCGCGTCCTCAATATCATTAATCATAAAGGCGTAGGACATGGCTAGAAAATTGGCGATGAGAACGTACAGCAAACGCTCATCCAGTTGAACGGAGTCATTAAACCGCGCTGCCAGCAGCCCGCCTACCAATGTTAGCGGCAGGGTAAAAGGAATAAATTCGTGCCAGCGCGAGAGTTTTAAAATGGCGTGCAAAGCAATTTCCTTAATAAGCTGCTTAAAAGTCTAACAAAAGCCTGAAATCAACGCTATACGGCTTAAGACCGAAATTTCTAAATGGATTAGCGAAATCAGATAGGATAGACTACCGGAGGCTTTGAATAAGAGGATGGCTCATGACGCGAAAAATGATCGTTGATACCGATACCGCCTCCGATGATGCGGTTGCGCTGATGATGGCGCTGCGTCACCCGGACATAGAAGTTGCTGCTATTACGATTGTGGCGGGAAATGTGGATGTGCAGCAGGGCAGCATCAATGCCCGTTATACGGCGGAACTGTGCGGGAAAGCTGTGCCTGTGTATCATGGCGTGGAAAAACCGTTGATTCGGGAGCGTCACCATGCCGAATGGTTTCATGGTAAAGATGGCATGGGCGAAATGTTTTATCCTGACCCGAAAAATCCGCCTGCCGACGGCCACGCTGTTGATGCCCTGATTGATACGATTCGCGCGAACCCCGGAATCATTCTGGTCACACTTGGCCCCATGACCAACGTCGCGCTGGCACTTTCCCAAGCACCCGATATAACCCGCAACATCAGCCGATGTGTGGTGATGGGCGGGGCGGCGTGTTCGGTAGGGAATGTGACTCCGGCGGCGGAATATAACATCTGGTGCGACCCAGAAGCGGCACGAATCTGCTTTCGCTCTGGGATGCCGATTGAAATGGTGGGATGGGAGTTGTGTCGGGGAGAAGCCAATTTAACACCGGAAGATGTGCGCTACTGCCGTGAAGTGATTAATACACCCCTTTCCCATTTTGCCATCGACTGCAACCGATTCGCCCTGAAAGTGAATACGGGCTGGCTGGGCGACCCTGGCATCGGGCTGCCCGATCCGGTAGCGATGGCTGTTGCCATTGACCCCACGCTCTGCACTCGCAAAAGCAAACACTATGTTGAAATTGAGTGTGAGGGAACGTATACACGCGGCATGACGGTGGTTGACCAGTTGAACGTCGCTCAAAAAGAGGACCATCCGGTGCGAGCGTGGCAGCCGCACCGCGCCAAAGGTGAACCGCACGTTACGGTTTGCTGGGAACTGGATAACCAGCGCTGGAAAGAACTTCTTTATAGTACAATGCGATAATCTGTGATGAAATTTGTTGGCGTCGATATTGGCGGCACGTTCACCGATTTGGTAGTGAGTGACGCCGGAAAACTTCAGATTCATAAACTGCTCAGCACCCCGCATCATCCAGCTGAGGCTATGCTCGCCGGACTCGCGGCGGTAGGTGTTACCGGAAACGCGCGAATTTCGCACGGGTCAACGGTGGCAACCAACGCCATTTTAGAACGTAAGGGCGCCCGCACCGCTTTAATTACCACGCAGGGATTCCGGGATGTGCTGGAAATCGGGCGGCAGAATCGTCCGGTATTGTATGCGCTGTATCCGCAGATTCCACCGCCGTTGATTCCGCGCCAGTGGCGCTATGAAGTGCCGGAACGGTTGGATTATACGGGTCGGGTTTTAACCCCTCTGGATCTAAACGCGCTGGATAACGTGCTGGATGCTATTGCGGAACAGCAGATTGAATCGGTAGCGGTGTGTTTTTTGTACAGCTTTCATAACCCGACCCATGAACAGCAGGTGCGCCAGCGTATTGTCGAACGCGGCATTTTGCAGGAGTGGCAGGTGTCGCTCTCGTGTGAGGTGCTGCCGGAATTTCGGGAATATGAACGCACCAGCACGGTTTCACTCGATGCCTATGTGCGTCCGGTGATGAGCCGCTACTTGCAGCATCTGGAAGATAAACTGCCCCCACAAAGTTCGCTGCTGGTGATGAAATCGGACGGAGGAGTTATCAGCGCCCGCACTGCCCGTCATCAGGCCGCGCAGACCGCCCTCAGCGGCCCCGCTGCCGGAGTCATCGGGGCGTTTCATGTGGCAAAACTGGCGGGGTACGACCACATTATCACGCTGGATATGGGCGGCACATCCACCGATGTGGCGCTTTGCCCCGGCGCCCCTTCCCGTCGTGCAGAAACAGAAATTGATGGGCTACCCCTGCGAATCCGGCTGCTGGATATTGAAACTGTCGGGGCGGGCGGCGGCTCTATCGCCCGGCTGGACGCGGGCGGGGCGCTGCGAGTTGGACCGGAAAGCGCGGGCGCGGCGCCGGGGCCGGTGATTTATGGGCGCGGCGGCCAGCAACTGACCGTGAGTGATGCCAATGCGGTGTTAGGCCGTCTGGATGCCGACCATTTTCTGGGCGGGCAAATGCCCCTGGAATTGAGTATTGCCGATTCGATGATGGGAACGCTGGCAAAACAAATGAAACTTAGCCGACAAGCTGCCGCGCTGGGAATCATCGAAATTGCCAATGTGACAATTGACCGGGCGGTGCGGCGGGTTTCGATTGCTAGAGGCCACGACCCGCGAGATTTTACGCTGATGGCGTTTGGTGGGGCGGGGCCGCTTCATGCCTGTGAGGTGGCGGAACGGCTGCAAATTCCACGGGTGCTTGTGCCGCGTTATCCGGGGGTGCTGTGCGCGTTGGGGCTGCTGGTGGCAGATGTCATCCGCGATTACAGCCAGGCGGTTTTGCAGCCCGTTACAGATGAAACCATTCAGCAGATGAAACATATTCTGGGAGCGCTTATCCTACAAGCGCAACAGGACCTGTCTCAGGAGGGTATCCCCGAAGAAGCCATGTTTTTTAAGGGGGCGCTGGATATGCGGTATCAGGGGCAGTCATATGAACTCACCCTGCCGATGGATGGCAGCATGGTTGAAAATTTCCACCATACCCACGCTGAAATTTACGGCCATGCCCTGCCAGACCGCGCCGTAGAAATTGTAAATGTGCGGTTGCAGGCCATTGGTACGGTGGAAAAACCAACCTTTACTCCCGAATCGCTGATGCCTAACGACGGGTCATCGGCACAAATTGGAGAAAAAATGGTGTGCTTCCAGCAGGGAGAAACCACAATCCCCCTATATGACCGTGGAAAACTCATTCCCGGGGCGGCGTTTATCGGGCCGGCACTGATTTTCCAGCTTGACAGCACCACCTTTGTGCCTCCCTACTGGCATATTCATGTGGACAGCTACCACAATTTAATTCTGGAGAGTGGCCGATGAAAACGCCAAAAGTAGATGCCATCAGCGTGGAAGTGTTCAAAAATCTGTTTGAGGCGGCAGCAGAAGAAATGGGGGTGGCGCTGCGGCGTGCCAGCTTCAGCCCGAACATCAAAGAACGGCTGGATTTTAGCTGCGCGGTGTTTGACGCGGCGGGTCGGATGGTGGCACAGGCCGCCCATATTCCCGTGCATCTGGGCAGTATGCCCGCGTCGGTAGCGGCTGCCTTACATCATTTTAAAACCCTCAATGCTGGGGATGTGGTGATTTTAAATGACCCGTATCGGGGCGGCACGCACCTGCCCGATATTACGATGGTTTCTCCGGTTTTTTCCGGCAAAAAGCTGGTGTTTTTTGTCGCCAGCCGCGCCCATCATGCCGATGTAGGGGGCATGACCCCCGGTTCACTGCCCCTCAGCACGGAACTGTATCAGGAGGGGATTATTATCCCGCCTGTGAAGCTGATTGAAGGCGGGAATGTGGATAAGGGGGTGATGGCGCTGATTGCCGCCAACAGCCGCACGCCGGATGAACGCTGGGGCGACCTGGATGCCCAGTTAGCTGCTCATCGAATCGGGGAAAAACGGCTGCTAGCCATGGTAGAAACACACGGGTTAGCCCGCGTTCAGGAACATGCCGCCGCCCTGCTGGATTATTCCCGTCGGATGACCGAAGCGGTGATTGCCACGCTACCCGATGGTACGTATGAATTTGAGGATGCGCTGGAAGGCGACGGTCAGCAGGAGTATGTCATTCCCATCAAAGTGAGCCTGTCCGTGCATGATTCGACGCTCACGCTGGATTTTACGGGGAGTGCGCCGCAGGTAATGGGTAATTTAAACGCCGTAGAAGCCATCGTAAAATCGGCGGCTTTTTACTGTGTGCGGCTGCTGGCTGAGGAAGATGTTCCGGTGAATCACGGCTGTTTTTTGCCAGTGACGGTGGTTACACCGCCGCACAGCCTGCTCAATCCTGATTTTCCGGCTGCCGTCGCGGTAGGCAATACTGAAACGTCACAGCGGATTGTGGATGTGATTCTGGGTGCGTTTGCCAAAGCGCTACCACACCGGATTCCCGCCGCCAGCCAGGGCAGCATGAATAATTTTACGTTCGGGGGGATACAAAATGGACAGCCCTTTGTGTATTACGAAACGATTGGCGGCGGACACGGCGGCACCCCTATAGGGAACGGCCTCAGCGCCCGCCACAGCCATATGACCAACACCCTGAATACGCCCGTTGAAGCGGTTGAATTTGCGCTGCCCGTCCGTGTGCTGGAATACAGTATCCGGCAAGAATCGGGCGGCGACGGCAAATATCGCGGCGGGGACGGGATTCGGCGGGTATATGAATTTTTATCATCGGCGACAGTTACCTTTAACACCGAACGCCGCCGCCTGACGCCTTATGGATTGCAGGGCGGAAAACCGGCTCAGCCAGGAAAAAACAGCATTGTTCGTAAAGATAAAACTGAAGAAATCGTCGGCGCGAAACATACAACGCGCGTGCAGGCAGGCGATCAAGTGATTATTGAAACGCCGGGGGGAGGCGGTTGGGGAACATGATTTTTGTGATTTTTGGTTTTTTTACCCTGTTGGGGCTGCTCTACAGCGAATACAGCCAGAACAGGCGCTTAAAATGGATTTTTAAACCCGCCACGTCGCTTTTGTTTTTAGCGACTGCGCTGAGTGGTGGGCCGGAAAGCAGCTATGACTGGCTGATTCTGGCAGGGTTAATCGGCGGTTTTTTGGGGGATGTGTTCCTGATTGTGCAGGATCAGCGCTGGTTTCTGGCGGGGCTGGTGGTGTTTCTGCTGGGGCATATTCTGTACGTTTTTGCCTTTAATTCGCTGATTGGGGTTGCTGAACTGTCTCCGGTGCTGCTGATTGCTATTGCCTTTTTCAGCGCGGGTTTTTACGGCTGGCTGAGTCCGCACCTGGGAGACATGAAAATGCCCGTTTTTGCGTATGTGCTGGTCATCACGGCGATGGTGTGGAGCGCATGGGCGGTGTTTTTTGAAACCGACCTTAAAGATAGTTTCCGCACGCTGGTAGCGGTGGGGGCGACCTGTTTTTATGCGTCGGATATGGCGGTGGCGATTGACCGTTTCAGGCAGCCCGCCTTCAATAATGCTTTCTGGGGGCTGCCTCTGTATTACGCGGGACAGTTTATGCTAGCGCTGTCGGTGGGGATGGTGTAGAGATATACCCCTCACCCCTGTCCCCTCTCCCATTGGGCGAGGGGCTTACATGGGCAGGCATCGCTCCCTTTGGTCGCTTGTTCCTGCCCTTGTTCGGGCGGGTATCGGGCGTACCGCCCTTGTCCCCGCCCCTACATGCATCTTCCTGTCCACCCCTGAAGTTGCACGGGGTGAGGGGTGAAAACGTTCCAACGGCAAGGGTTTTATACGGTTTTGTCGGATTGCGGGTCAAGGGCATCACGTAGCCCGTCGCCCACAAAATTAATGCTCAGGACCGTCAGAATAATCAGCACACTGGGCGAAATCCATAACCAGGGGGCAGCTTCCACAAACCGACGCGCCCCATCCAGCATATTTCCCCAACTGGCCGACGGGGGTCGTACCCCCAGCCCCAGATAGCTAATGTAGGCTTCGGTAATAATCGCGCCGCCAATGCCTAAAGTGGCAGCCACGATAATCGGGGCAAGGGTGTTGGGTAAAATATGCATCAAAATAATACGGCGGTTGGGAACGCCAATCGAACGGGCAGCGACGATAAATTCCTGTTCCTTGAGGGACAGGACATTCGCCCGCACCACCCGCGACAGTTCCATCCAACTCGTAAAGCCCACAATCAGGATAATGACCACGACGCTGCCGCTAAAGGTGCGCCCCAACAGGGAAATATCCTGAATCCGTCCGCCTAAAAATTTGGCGGCTACCAGCAGCACCAGCAGACTCGGAATACTCAGCATGGCTTCTGTGATACGGCCTAAAATTGCGTCGGGCAGGCCGCCATAATATCCAGCTACCGCACCCACCATCGTTCCAATCGTCACCCCGACCAGCATAGCGGAAACCCCAATCAGCAGCGAAATTTGCCCGCCGTAAATGGTCCGTGCCAGCACATCCCGCCCAACGGTATCCGTCCCAAGCACATGGTCGGAGGAGGGTTCTTGCAGACGGATGCTGGTATCGTTAAAGTTGGCATCGGATTCGCTGTAGATAATCGAACCAATGGTGATATACAGCAAAATGCTTAGCAAAATCAGCGACCCCACAACGGCCATTTTGTGCCGCAGAAACCGCCGCAGAGTCATACGCCAGGGCGACTGTGCTGGCGTTTCTTTTGGGGTAATGCGTACAGGTTCAACACGCGAAATATTTTCAATAGCTGCCATGTTACCCTCCTATGTGAGCCGGATACGGGGGTCTAAAAGTGTGTATACGAGGTCGGTCAGCAGTTGGAAAATCACGACTGCGGCAGCCGTCATCATCAAAATGCCCATCAGCACAGGAAAATCAGAGCGATTCAAGCTGTCCAAAAACAGGCGTCCCATACCCGGCCAGGCAAAAATATTTTCTGTCACCACTGCCCCCGCCAGCAAAAATGGAATATCCAGCCCAACCAGAGTCACGATGGGCAAAACCGCGTTGCGGAAGGCATGGGTAAATAGGATTCGGCGTTCCGGCAGCCCTTTGGCCTTTGCCGTGCGAATGTAGTCGGAGTGAATGACCTCTAACATGCTGGCGCGAACATAGCGGCTGTACTTGGCAAGGCCGATGAGAGTCAGGCTGGCGACGGGTAAAATCATGTGTTTAATGAGTTGGCCTGTGGATTCACCTTCAATTGGGTCATACATACCGGAGGCGGGCAGCATTTCCAGTTTGACAGCAAAAAGATAAATCAGCGCCAGCGCCACAAAAAAGATGGGCATGGAATAGGTCACAAAAGCGAATCCGGTCAGGAGGTTATCAAAGACAGAGTATTGATTGATGGCAGAATAAATCCCAATAAACAGCGCCACCACGACTATCAGCACCTGGGCAGGAATCATCAGGCGCAGGGTGTTGGGCAGAAAATCCCAGACCACTTCCAGCGCGGGCTGGCGGGTACGGAAGGAATCGCCAAAATCACCTCGAAGCACCCCTTTTTTTGTGCCAGCCGTATCGCCTTCTCCGTCGCCATCGACATCAATTTCTGTCCAGTCGTTGCCAACCAGCCAGTAGACGTAGCGCACCAGGACGGGTTTATCCAGCCCTAACTGGCGTTCCAGACGGGCGCGGTCTTCCGGTCGTGGAGGTTCACGGCCGCCCATCGTTGCCAGGGGGTCGCCCGATTCGTTCATCAGCACAAAAATCACCACACTAATTATCAGTAACAAAAAAACAGCCTGGATTAATCGACGGATGATGTATTGGGTCATCTTCTTCCGGCTCCTGATAACAAAAAAGGGAGGGATAACCCTATCCACTCCCTTTTGAAATGCAGTTTACTGAACGTCCCAGGACGCGATGTTCCAGAAGGGGAACACACCGTTCAAACGCACGCCTTCAATCCTCTGGTTATAGGCATAGAGGTCGGGGTCGTGCCAGATACCTACCCAGATAACATCCTGCGAGAACAATTCATCCAACTGGTGATAAATTTCGATGCGGGCAGCCGGATCGGTGGTTGTGGCCTGCTGCGTGAACAGGGCATCCACTTCGGGGTTGCAATAGCCTGTCCAGTTGGCGCCGGTGGGATTTTCATCCGACGGAATCTGGCTGCACAGGAAGCGGCTGGTATCGGGGTCGGGGAAGTTCGGGCTGGCCGACCACTGAGCAATATCATACTGTCCGGTGGCTGCTGGCCCATCATCGGCATAACCGTTAAAATAAATATCCGACGGGTAGTTTTCCAGCACCAGTTCAACCCCTATATCGGCAAGCTGCTGCTGCGCGACCACCTGCGTATCCTGGCGAATCTGACGGGTGTTGGTGATGTAACGCAGGCTGAGTTCAACCCCATCTTTATCCCGGATGCCGTTGCCATTGGTATCGACCCAGCCCGCTTCATCCAGCAGGGCGACT
>CAZKZS010000020.1:23694-27949 GCA_964557285.1 uncultured Anaerolineae bacterium
CTACGTTCGGGCTGGCAAAGGGGGTATTTTCCCAGAAGCTCGCGGCGGGATAGGTCAGGCCAAGCAGCAGGTCTTCGGTAATCTGGGAACGGTTGAAACCCATTGCCAGCGCCCGTCGGACATTGACATCCTGTAAGGCGGGATGTCCGGTTTCAGGATTCACATTAAAGTACCAGCCTTCGTTGTAACCGGAGGGTACAATTTCAATGTTCAAGAAACCCGTTTCCTGCAAACGCGGCACATCGGAATAGGCCAGGAAGGTCCCCAGGTCAGCTTCTTCCAGTTCTAAAGCCACAACATAGGATTCGGCGTCGGGAATAAAGGTGACAACCACAACATCCAGATTCGCAGGGTCGCCGTAGTAGTTTTCATTCCGCACAAACCGCATAAAACTGCCAACTTCCCATTCATCAAAAACAAACGGGCCAACCCCAACGGTTGGAGCGCGATTCCATTCGGCGTTATCAATCGTGCCTTCGGCTTCAAAAACCGGCGCAAGCACATGTTCGGGCAGCACATAAAGGAACAGGGTAGCCACCCAGGGCGCAAACGGTTCACTAAAATTAACCACCACTGTGGTGTCATCCGGTGCTTCCACGCTGGAAACAAATTCGGCATAGGGATAGCGGCTGGCGGGAGAATTGCCTTCATCCATAATCATGTTGTAGGTAAAGACAAAATCCGCCGATGTGATGGGTTCGCCATCCGACCACTGAATGTCGTCACGCAGTTTGAGGGTGATGGTTTTGCCATCTTCGCTCACCCCGCCATTTTCTGCGCTGGGAATTTCGGTCACGAGCAGGGGAACAGGATTAAGTTCGTCATCAAATGTCCACGCGCCTTCCAGATACAGACTGCGTGTAATCCCCACAAAAAACATGACAGTGTACATGGGGTTTAAGGTATCCAATTCCTGCGGATAGGAAAGGGTGACAGCTTTGGTATCCTGAGCCGTTACCGCAGGCAGCATCCCCGCGATGAGAATCAGGACAAGTACCGCAAAAATCAAACGTTTAACGGTCATCCTAAAAATCTCCTAATTAAACTTTTTAATGCACCCCTACTATACCCACTGGCAGGATAGGCGGCAACGTATCCAGGGGGGAATTTTATGAAGATTTAGAGAAGATGGAGTTTTCGCCTGAATCTTGACACTGAAATAACTTCGCTCTATACTAGAAAATTGGTCAACAAATCGGTTGCGGCGGCGGCAAACCCTACTCATCAACAGAATGCGTATTTCCGCTTTTAGATACATGCGTAATATGAATCCAGGGCCCTTGCTAGCAGATAGAAAGGTGTTCGATGCAGCGTCGTCTTGACGAAAAAACCTATGCACGAGCCTTCGATGTTGCTGATTTACCTTCGCTCATCGAAGTGCAGTTGAAATCTTTCCAGTGGTTTTGCGAAGAAGGTCTGGGCGACCTCTTTGCCGAAATCAGCCCGATTGAGAGTTTCAATGGCAACTTGAAGCTCTACTTTCCAGACGGTTCACCCGAAAGCCAGCAGTATGGCTTGAAATACTGGTTTGATGAACCCAAATACACAGAAGAAATCTGCCTCGAACGGGATATGAACTATGCAGCGCCCCTGTATGTTAAAGTGGCGCTTGTGAACGAGGAAACCGGCGGGGAAGCCATTGTGCAGGATATTTTCCTGGGCGATTTCCCTTTAATGACGGAAAACGGAACGTTCATCGTCAACGGCACGGAGCGCGTGGTGGTCAGCCAGTTGATTCGTTCGCCCGGGGTGTATTTTGCCGCCGATGAAGACCGCACCACCGGACGACTGCTGGCAAACGCCAAGCTGATTCCTGATCGCGGGGCGTGGATGGAATTTGAAACCCGCAAAAGCGACTATCTGACCATCAAATTTAACCGCAAACGTACCGTTCCGGTCACGATTTTGCTGCGGGCGCTGGCGGCGGTCAAAGATGGTCTGGATGAAGTTTCCCCTATCAAAGAAGGGACCGATGAGGAACTGCTGGCGCTGTACGAGGCGGTGGATACCAACAGTGACCATCGTTTTCTGGAAAGCACCATCAACGCCGAACCGCCCTGGACGCTGAAAGATGGGCAGACCATCGGCGAGGCGGCACTGATTGAATTTTACAAGAGGATGCGCCCGGGCGACCCGCCCACGCTGGATAACGCCCGTGAATATCTGGAAAGCCAGCTTTTTGACCCCCGCCGCTACGATTTGGAGCGTGTTGGGCGGTACAAACTGAATCAGCGCCTGCGGATAGATGAGGTTGTGCCGCGTACGCACCGCACGGTCACAAAATTCGACCTGGTGAAACTGGTCGAGCGCATGATTCGCATCAACAACGGCGAAGAACGCCCTGATGATATTGACCACCTGGGCAACCGCCGCGTTAAAACGGTCGGCGAACTGATTCAGAACAAATTACGAATCGGTCTGCGCCGGACCGAACGGGTGGTGAAGGAACGTATGTCCATCCGTGAAAACGATAATGTGACGCCGGTGATGCTGGTGAATATCCGTCCGATTGTGGCCGCGATTCGGGAATTTTTTGGGTCGAGCCAGCTTTCGCAGTTTATGGATCAGACCAACCCTCTGGCCGAACTAACCCACAAACGGACTCTCTCCGCGCTGGGGCCGGGTGGTCTGCGGCGTGAACGGGCGGGGTTCGATGTGCGCGACGTGCATCACAGCCACTACGGACGTATTTGCCCAATTGAAACGCCAGAAGGCCCGAACATTGGTCTGATTGGGCGTCTGGCAAGTTACGCCCGTGTGAACGATTACGGGTTCATTGAAACTCCCTATCGCCGGGTGAAAAACGAACTCCCGATTGACGACCCCGATTTGATGGGACGCAGAATCGGCAAAGATATTGTGGATGAGCAGGAAGAAACCCTGGTCGAAAAAGGCACGGTGATTGATGAATCGGTCATCAAGACCCTGCAAAAGGCCAAACTGACTACTGTACCTGTGCAGCCTTTTGTGACCCATGATATGCGCTACTTTTCGGCTGATGAAGAGGACCGTTACATGATTAGCCAGGCCAATGCCGTACTGGGCAGCCGGGGCGAATTTATGGAAGAACGTGTGTCAGCCCGTCACCAGCAGCGTTTTTTGCTGACTTCTTCAGATCGGATTGATTATATGGATATTGCCCCGCGTCAGGTGGTGGGGATTTCCGCCGCGCTGATTCCCTTTCTGGAACATGACGACGCCAACCGCGCCCTGATGGGGTCAAACATGCAGCGTCAGGCCGTCCCCCTGCTGAAGGCTGATGTACCGATTGTCAGCACGGGCATGGAACGCCGCGCCGCCTATGACTCCGGTCAGATTGCGGTGGCCGAAGAAGAAGGGGATGTCATCAGCGTACAGGGCGACCAGATTGTCATTCGCACGGCAAGCGGTGATAAGGTCTACAACCTGCGGAAGTATAACCGTTCCAATCAATCAACCTGCATTGACCAGCGTCCTGTCGTGGAAAAAGGTCAGCATGTGTTTCCCGGCGATGTGATTGCCGACAGTTCCTCTACCCACGAAGGCAATCTGGCGCTTGGACATGATGTGCTGTGTGCGTTTATCTCGTGGCAGGGCGGGAACTATGAGGACGCGCTGATTATCAATGAAGATTTGATTCGGGATGACAAATTCACCTCGATTCACATCGAAAAACATGAAATTGAAGCGCGGGATACCAAACTTGGCCCCGAAGAAATCACCTACGACATCCCTAATGTGAGCGAAGATGCGCTCAAGGATTTGGATGAACACGGGATTATCCGTATCGGTGCTGATGTGGGGCCAAATGATATTCTCGTGGGGAAAATCACCCCGAAGGGCGAAAAAGAACTCAGCCCGGAAGAAAAACTGCTGCGGGCAATTTTTGGTGAAAAAGCCCGTGAAGTGAAAGACTCCTCGCTGCGGCTGCCGCACGGTGAACGTGGCAAGGTGGTGGATGTGAAAATTTTCCGCCGCGAAGATCACCGCGATTTGCCTGCCGGTGTTGACCAGATGGTGCGGGTGATGGTCGCGCAGAAACGCAAACTCAGCCAGGGCGATAAAATGGCCGGACGGCATGGGAATAAAGGGGTTATCTCCAAAGTTGTTCCCAGTGAGGACATGCCCTATCTGGAAGATGGTCGCTCGATTGAAATCCTGCTCAATCCGCTGGGTGTGCCGGGGCGTATGAATATCGGTCAAATTCTGGAAACACATCTGGGCTGGGCGGCTGACCGTCTGGGCTTCCGGGCGATTACACCCGTTTTTGACGGCG
>CAZKZS010000021.1:0-7043 GCA_964557285.1 uncultured Anaerolineae bacterium
CCACCAGACGTTTATTGGGGTAGACCAGCCAGACCATCCGGCTTCCGTTGGCTAAATAATAGGCGGCCTTATCGCTCATCATCTTGAGGGGGTCATCGGGAGACTGCACCTCAACCGCTAAATCAGGCATGTAAGGCGCAGCCCCTTTCGGACGCTGTAGATCACTCACAAATGACAAATCCGGCAGACGGGCATTCTGGTCATCCCCTGGAATCTGATAGCGGGCTTCCACCAGCGCCCGCCCTATAGGATTTTGCAACAGATACATGAAAATGTAGCCGCTAATCAGGTGAACAATCGCGGCATGAAGTTGGGTAGGCAATTTTTCGACGATTTCCCCATGAATCAGTTCAAAACGGCGTTCGGAATGTTTAGCAATAAACGCCTCATATTCAACGGTAGTAACAGCTTTTTCCAGAACGACCATTTTTGTTTAGGCTTCCGGGTTGTTCAGGCGGAAACCGTGTCCCCGCACCGTGACCACAAACTGGGTTTCCTTGTCCACTTCATTCAGGCGATCACGCAGACGGCGCACCAGCGCATCAATCGCCTGTTCGCTGACACCCTCACCTACTGCGTCCGGCCATACCGCCGCGATGACCTCATCACGAGTGCAGACACGCCCATTGCCATCATACAAAAGTTCCAGCAGGCGATACTGCGGCAGACTTAAGGGCGGGTCAACTTCAATCTCCCGGATAAACACCCGCCGCGATTCCCGATCCAGTTTTAAAATCCCTTTCTGGGCGGACATTTCATCCATTAGAAGCGGCGCAGTGGCTTCGCTGGCAACATACATCATACGGACGGCCAGCGCGATAGAAATTTCATCCCCGTCTTGCAGCAGCACGGTTTCGCCTTTGACCTGTTCGCTGTTGAGCCACGTTCCATTTTTACTATCGAGGTCTTTAAGATAAAAATTGTCCCCCTGACGGTAAATCCGCAGATGCTCCCGCGACACCTGACGCTCTGGCAGCACCATCTGGCAGGTTGCGCCGCGCCCGATGACAAATTCATCGCCTTCGATTGTCCAGCGCTGGCCTGTCTGTTCGCCTTCGAGGATAATCAGTACGGGTTTGTCATTGTATTCAGACATAGACGGATTCCTTAGCAGTTGATAATCTAATTGCAGCAGTTGATGTTCCATTTTACCGGAGTTTCCCCTGATGAGTAACCTCAAACCGGATGATATTCTCAAAGAACGCTATCGCATTTTGCAATTGATTGGTCAGGGAGGTATGGGAGCCGTATATCAGGCAGAGGATATGCGTCTGGAAGGCCGTTTGACGGCGATTAAAGAAATCCTATTTGACCTGAACGCACCCGATAAAGAACAGGAAGAAAACCGCCGCCAGTTCCACCGCGAAGCCAGCGTGCTAGCCCGCCTTGACCATCCGATGCTGCCCAAAGTCTCAGATTTTTTTGTGGAAGGCGAACGCGATTTTCTGGTGATGGATTATGTGCCGGGGCGCGACTTACGCTACCTGATTGAAGAAGCCATTCGCAAGGGAGAATTTCTAGCGGAGGATCAGGTGCTGGGATGGGCTGACCAGATCGCCGATGCCCTCATGTATTTACACAGCCAGGAGCCGCCCGTCCTTCACCGCGATATTAAACCTGCCAATATTAAAATTATGCCGAATGGCATGGTCAAGCTGGTGGATTTTGGGCTGGTCAAGCTGCTGAATGGGGATGAAAGCCGAACGATTACGGTGGTACAGGGGCGTGGCTCCGCCCATTATACCCCTCTGGAACAGTACGGCGGTGATACCGGACACACCGACGTTCGCAGCGATATTTATGCGTTTGGCGCGACTCTGTACCATCTGGTGACGAACCGCCCGCCGGCTGAAGCCCGTCAGCGTTTCCTGTCGCCGCATGTGCTTTCCGACCCGCGCAAATGGAATGAGTCCATTTCCGAACGCACTGCTAAAGCCATCATGTGGGCGATTTCCATGCACCCGGATGACCGCCCTAAACACGTCGAAGAACTGCGTGAGGCGCTCATTGGCAAAGGCCGTATTCCGTATATGGTTGCCTCCGGCCTTGCCCGTGCCGAATATAAAACGGATGTGGTGGTGTTTGATGCAGATATGGCAAAAGGCAACGTGATTCTGGCTGCCCTAGCGACCCTGCTGCTCATCGCGTCTATTTTTGTGACCTTTTTCTCCCCTACGATTTAATTTGCCATTGAACCAATTTTTTGTTGAAAATTTCTTTGACGGGGATTTCAAAATCGGGCAGTACATCACCGCCCTTCAAGTTACGTTCAACAGAAAGGATGCTGTGCTGTTCACTATTTGGCATGTAAACAGTTACTGTTTTTAACTCTGCATTGATCAGCCAAACCAATCGTACCCCATCTCGAAGGTAGGTTTGAATTTTTTTGCTCACATCCAGATATTTATCCGAAGGGGAAATAAATTCAACTACCAAATCAGGAATGAGCGCGAAGGAATTTTCATCCCACTCTGGGTTATGCTGAGCATAGTCGTTCAAAAGTTCCTGTCGAATGAACATCACATCTGGGATGCGTGACCCCTTTATCCAGCCCTGATTTTCCGCATCTGGCACGACAAAAGGCGTTTCAACAAACGCAATTCCTCGGTTCTGTGGGGCAGCCCAGTTGTTAATCGCCAGCGCCAGCATATTCGCCCGATAGTTGTCGCCTGAAGTTTTTTGCGGCATAAAAGTAATTTGCCCCTCAATAAATTCAAATGCCCCTTCTTCATCAAACAGTCGTTTGTAGTCCTCAAGTGTCATCCCATTAACAGACGTTGCTACCATATCAGCCTCCTAAACATTCATTATAACATAGCCGTATTTACTCATCGTTCAATCTCTTTCACTGTCCACCAGGTAAACAGCAGGCCGACCACGCCCGCCACAAAGGTAATTAGCATGGCGGAAAGGTCGCCAAAGGCGGCGCGTAAAATGCTGGCGCCCGGTGCGCCAATGCCGTAATACACGTATCCGGTTAGCCCCGCCACCACCATACCCAGCACCACCCGAATACTGCCATCCAGGGAACGGGTGGTTGCCCAGCCCGCCGAAAATGCGGGAATTGCCAGCAGCAGCACCCCCACCAGCGATAGCAAAAAGTCACTTACACTGACATAAGTCCGTTCAACTTCGGTTTCCACACGGGCGGTGGGTGGCGGGAGAATCAGCGAAGGTGTCCATGACGCCAGAGGAGCGCTAATCAAAGTTGAGGTGGGAGTCAAACTGGGTGTAAATGTGGCAGTAGGTGTATTGGTAGGCGTATTCGTTTCCGTTGGGGTTGCCGTCGGCGTATCGGTATTTGTTGAGGTAGGAGAAGGGGTATTCGTTGGGGTATTGGTGTCCGTTGGGGTTGCCGTCGGCGTATCGGTGGGCGTGGAAGTAGGAGTCGAAGTTGAGGATGGAGTCGCGGTAGGGGTATCGGTTGCGGTGGGGGACGGGGTAAATGTAAGAGTCAGGGTTGCGGTAGGCGGCTCAATGGTTTGCAGCGTCGCAACATCTTCCGACGAACGCACCGTAATTTCAAACGTGACTGACTTGGTTGCTTCCAAACTGGCCGCGCGAATCTCAATTTGCCCCGGACGCCGCAAAACAAAGGTCGCCTGTGCGACCCCGTTTATCGTAATGGCATCCTGCTGAGTCTGTACCCCTTCGGTGACAAAACTCAGCGTAAAAGTTACGGGCGTGCCGTCCGGCACAAGATGGCCGTTGCGGTCAAGAATCGGCTCGGTTTGAATCAGCAGCGTGTCCTCTACCCGCACCTCCCCAACATTACTTTCGCTCACCCGCGACACCAGCAGCCGGATTGTCTGATCGGGGTCGGGAGAAGTGACTTCAATCAAATCATAATTCACGGCGGGCAGGGAAACGGGTAAATCCCCTGTATACGGTACTTCCTGAAAAACAGCACGGGCAGCGGCATCAATAAAGGGCTGTGTATGGCCGTAAATCCCATAATACGCGGTGAGCTTACTGATGTCCGTTGCCGAAAGATAATATGGAGCGCCCAGCGCCAGCACGATGATTCGAGTTTGGGGAGAAAGTAGTTCCGGACGGGCTTCCAGAAAATCCCGTATGACTTCCACGTTGGCAGCATCCAGAATCGCAAAAATGACCCAATCCGCATCCCGTAAATTGGCAGTGACCGCCGCACTCTGACGGGTTTCCAGAAATATCGACAGGTCATCCAGCGTATAACTGGCAAGCGATTCCTCTGTCACCTGCCCACTGGCCGCCGGTCCGTACAAACGTTGAACCGCGTTTTGCAGCGCATCTACCGCAATCACGGGTTCAGTGACACAAAAAGAACACTGCTGCTGGTCGCGGGTATCCGTAAAAAAGACCAGATTTTCCCCTGCCTGCGGCGGCGGGGGAAGCTGCGGCATTTGCGGCGAAATCAGAGTCACGGCACGGCGGGCAATTTCATAAAACGGCTGCGCGTTCTGCCCCACCGTTTCTACTGCTTCGGGCGCAGGCAGGACGGAGTTCCAGTCAAAATCTGCACCGTAGAGCCGGACTTTTTGCCGGACAATACGCCCTACAGCCTCATCAATCCGCCCACGCAGCACCGGATCGGCCAGATAACCTTCCGTAAAAAAATTCAGAGTATCGACGACATTTTCAAACGCGCTGGCATCAGGAGTCGGTCCAAAATCCGCCAGCAGCAGCAAATCGTTGCCTGCCAGCAGCGCATCCCGCGCCACCTGCCGATGGGGAAAAGGGTCAACATCATAAAAACGGCGCATTGCCCGCGTGCCGAGGCTGTCACTGATGATGAGTCCCTGACTGCGCCAATCACCGTATCCGGTGAGTTCAATCACACTGCGGAAGGCATTTTCATCCACGCACACCGGACGGGTTTCGGCACGAATACTTTCACCCTGATAGCGCAAATTGGCACACTGCAAACCTTCTACCTGGGCGGGTGTTCCAGCAGCCTGCCCCGTCACCGCAAAAAACGGCTGCAAATCGAAGCGGCGAAGCTGTTCCGCAGAACCGGGGACAACAGGGACTTCCTGCTCAAGCTGGCGGTCAATGCTGCCCAGCCCCGGCCACTGCCGCGCGATCACAACCACACGATTTTCACTGCCCTGATGCACACCCTGAACATACGCCGCGCCCATTTGACCGACCCAGTAGGGTTCACCTCCAAAAGTTTGCACCCCCAGCACATCAAAACTGCCCGGCTGCGGCGCAACCACATCCAGCGACGGCCCCAGCAGCATATTAATCCCCATCGCCGCCAGTTCACGCCCTACCGTTTCTCCGGTTATTTCTGCAAAACGCGGCTCCCATGTAGCGCCCAGCGCCATATAACTGGGCAAGGGTGTTGTGCCTGTGACAATTTGCGTATGGGGCAGCCCGTTGCCACTATGCGTTGTGGCAATAAAAAGCGGCACATAGGGTATATTTTGGGAGGCATTAAAATTGACGGTCTGGAGTCCGGTGGTCAGCGCCTGCACCCGCCCCGGGGTATTAAACCGCCCATTGATGTTGTCATTATCCGCCAGCAGCAGCACATTCCCCACATGATACTCCTGAATCAGCCGTACAATGTCCGAATCCTGCCCCAGATACGTTCCCTCAAATGTAACCAGCACCAGTTGGCCGATTTTTTGCTGCGGAGTCATATCCGCGAGAATGTTTTGCACGGTGCGGTCAATCGGGTCAACCGTTTGGGCGTGCGCGGGTGAAAATAACACACTCAACCAGAGCGTCAGGATCAGGACGTATACGACACGCATCAGTCGCGGTTTAACTCCACAATTAACTCAAGGGGGCTTTCCGTGGCATCGGTTATGGCAATTCCATCAGCCGACATTGGCAGATAACCATCTGCCCGCACAAGCAAACTATATAACAGGGGGTCATCCGTTGTGCCGCGTGGAAGCAGCGCCGGAAGCTGAAAATAGCCTTCGCTATCTGCCAGCGACATCGCCAGAATCTGGCTTTCATCCCAGGTAAATTCGCTCACATCATATTCGGGAAACAGCAGAATAAACAACGCTCCCGGAATCCCCTGATTGGTTTCCGCGTCGCGGATATACCCCGTCATCTGTACCCCTTCCGCACTGGCAAAGGCATCTACCGGAAGCTGCCCCAACCCGACCCGCGCCTGAAGCGACTCAATCACAATACCGCCCATTTCAATCTCAAACGTGTATGTGCCGTCGGGCAAATGCGGCTCACCCGCGATAGAAAGATAATAATTTTCGCCTGTTGGAGAAGTTGTCCAGGTGGTGTTGGCTTCAAACAGCGTATCGCTGTCCACCTTCCAGCGCCATGTCCAGGGTGTATTAGGGGAAATCTGCCGCCAGTTAAAAAACACGTAAATTTGCTCAATGCCCGCCGCAAATTCGGTAGCGACGGGCGGCTGCGGAAAGCCCGCAATCTGGCTGCCGGAAAAAAGCAGGTTGCTAAAAATATCGGCGACTGCGCCCTGCGCCCCCCCCGCAATCACAAAATCCGAAGTCGCTACCAGCCGATCCTGAATATACAATTCCAGCCGATAGCGTCCTGAAAGCAGCACGTTTTCGCTGGCGATACTGGCGCTGGTGCTGACGCCCTGTATGCCTTCTGCCCACGTTCCCGGAATCCGCGCCAGTTCCGTATTTTCCAGATACCAGACCTGGGTCCACTCAAGCCCCGGCTGCATATTCCGGTAGTTAAACTGCGCCCGCACAATATTGCCTTCGGGAATCACATAATTGGTACCGACGATGCTGCCGGAAGGGTCTTGCAGGCCAAACGCCAGGTCGGAAAAGGTCGGAACTTGCGGGGGGCCACCGCCAATAGTGACCTGATGGCTGGCAACCTGCCGCCCCTCAATGAACAGGGTAAATTCATACGTCCCGTTCGGCCAGGGGACACCTGCCGACCCGATATACCACATGCCGCGTCTGCCCCCATTCCACGTTACGGGCGGCAGGCTGAAGGTCGCGTTGGGCCGCCCGTCAATAGTGGTTCGCAGTTCATACACATAACCATTGACCATATAATCATAGTCAAAAAACAGGTATAAACTGGTCGAACCCGCAGGCAGC
>CAZKZS010000021.1:7053-26750 GCA_964557285.1 uncultured Anaerolineae bacterium
CCTGCCGCATTGACTCCGGTAGACACAAACAGGCGCGAAAATTCTGCTGGATTGTTGGGTGGCAGTAATTCAGCCGGATAGCGATCTTCCCCAACACGGATGCCCAGCGCCGCCGCCCGCACCAGACCACGCGCCAGCCGCGACGGGCGTAACGCGCTGATAAATCCTCCAATAGGGATACAGGAATCTTCTTCGTTGACCTGCCCATCCCCGTTGCTGTCTCCAACACGGCGGCAGTCCACAATTTCGCCACTGACCCGCGCTGGTGCAATCGTCGGAATCCCGATGAGGCGTCCGGTGCTGTCATACGCGCCACCGCCACTCATCCCGCCCGGAATTGGGGCGTTGGTTCGCAGCCATGCCCGGCTGCCGACCCGTGCTTCGGCGGTAAATCCGCTAATTGTTCCCGGCACAGCCTCCACAGCGTCGTTCCCAATATCAGGATACCCAACCACAAGAATCGTATCATCCAGATTCACCCGATTAGAATCGCCGACTTCGACAAACGGCAGGCGCAGCGCTCCGGCTTCCACCACCCGTCCATCGAGATAACGGGTAATTCTTAACACCGCCAGGTCTAAGCCCTGGCTGGCATCCACCACCTCCGCAATATATGTTGGTACGGGGGGTTCATCCAGCCGCAGAGTCATTGACACTACCAATCGGTCTGCCTGGCAGATTTCACTTTCGACGGCGTTGTGGGCGTTGGTCAGAATCAAACCGTCGGCGCTGACCAGCGTCCCCGACCCAACACAGCTAATCGTTGGCCCGCCTGCCGTATCATAGACCATCATTAAAAATACCGTCGCCTGTTTGATGTTATCTTCGTTTAATTCCAGAAGCGGCGGCGGAATAACCTCATCATCCCCACCCTCCTGAGCATACACAGAACTGCCTACCAGCAGCAGCAAAATCAGCATCCAGCGAACAGTCACTTAAAACTCCAGCGTATCGAGAAACTGATCAAAAATAAATTCATTCTGCTCAAAGCGGGTGCTTTCTTCCAGATAGGTCATGACGATGGCCTGCGACCCCCGTATCACAACCACATCTCGCCCCCGCACCACCACCAGCACCGCACTTAAAAACGGGTTATTTTCGGCCTGCACATAGGTGTAATTCAGTTCAAGCGCTTCTTCTTCGCCAAAGGTGATAATTTCTGTAGAAAGCACCCGATAGGTCGACAGGCTGCCCGCACGCTGCAAGGTCAGCAGGTCAACCACGTTACGCGGCGCGGCTTCTTCCCCCACCGGAAGCACACTGATTCGCAGCAGGGTTTTAAACGGCGTCGCGCCGGGGTCTTCGGCCTGCATAATATAGTTCGGGTTATCGGTGGTGATCAGCCAGTTGGCCGGAACACGGGCGCGAATCCCACTTTGTTCATGCACAAACGGCAGTGTGGCCGCAAGTGCGGAATTTCGCATGAACACCGCAATGAGCATCATAACCGCCGCTGCTGCCAGCACAGTAAAACTGTTGAGGATTTGCGCGCGGGAAAGTCCCTGCTGCCTCTCATCCAGAATCATCGAATCCGTTTGACTCCTTGCAGTCCGGCATCCCGATTTTCAGCCGTTTCAATCAAAAAATTGACACTTATCATGACTGCGCCCGCAAATCCAAGCGCCAGCAGCAGACTGCTGATAAGCTGCACATTAAACCCTGAACCGGAGGCCACCGCCCGAAATGCAATATATAAGCCGCTAATGAAGGCGCCCAGGAACAATCCGGCAGGCAAAAACAGCGCCGGAGCGCGGTGCAGCG
Organism: uncultured Anaerolineae bacterium; assembly: GCA_964557285.1. Classification (GTDB taxonomy): domain Bacteria; phylum Chloroflexota; class Anaerolineae; order Aggregatilineales; family J027; genus SB15. The sequence continues at coordinate 8,815 of CAZKZS010000021.1, forward strand.
CCAGTTCCGCGATAAAAAAGCCCATCACCGTACCAAATCCGACTTGCGAAATAAAATTAATCCCGATGCGAAGGGCGTTGGCGGTCACGGTGGCTTCATTCCCAAATACCAGATGCAGATTAATGACCGTTGCATAACCGATGGCCGATGCAAAACTATAAGCAATCCCATCCATGCGGATTCGGAAGCGGCGCGGCCAGACCGTATACCGGATAGCGATATATTTCAGGACTTCCGCCGACACTCCGACGGTCAGAGTATACCCCAGCACCCGATTAAAAAAGCCAGCGTCCGACAGCCATTCATGGGGTTTAAAAAATGAGTCAATCAGCGGCACGCCAACCCCATTCGCCAGCAGCGCACTAAACAGAGCCACCGTAAACAGCCCTTCACGGGGACGCTGAGAACGCTGTTCACCGCGCACCGCTTCAATGAGGTAAACGCCGACTGGTACAAGAATCAGCAGCAGCCCCCAGTTGCGGGAACGCACATCACGTAAAATCCCCACCAGCACCCCCAGATAAACCACAACGACCATCCCCACCACCGCCGCCATAACGAGGGTCACTGACCGCCAGACGCGGTGATAAGGATACACTTCTTTGGGGGCTTCTTCCGGCGAGATGAGGGTAAATTCGTATTTATCCACCAGAAAACCTCGCGCCACCATTATATCGGACAGGCCAATTGTACCGTGAACGTTTACCCTACGTCTGCACTCCGATATAATTCGGGCGCTGATTTGTAGGAGAACCCGTCTGTTGGAACTAAGCGCCAAACAGCCCCGCCGTTTTCGTCCGGCCTGCTGCCTGCCTTTTATCCTATTTTTTGGAATCGTGATTCTGATTCTTGGCTTTGTGATTCTGACCGCCACCGAACCCGTCTCCGAAGAAAACACTGATGCACGAAGGCTGGTCTACGGCCTCACCTTGAATCCAAGCGGCTTTGACCCCCATTTTAATGCCTCCGCCGAATTAGGCATCCCCCTGTATTCCGTTTATGATACGCTGGTCTACCGTCATCCTCAGACGCAGGGATTTGAGCCAGGGCTGGCGGAGTCGTGGACAATTTCGGAAAACCGTCAGGTTTACACTTTTACCCTCAAAAAAGGCGTGAAGTTTCATGACGGGGAAGTTTTTAATGCGGCGTCCGTCGGCGTCAATTTAGACCGAATCACCCAGCCGAATTTTGGGTCACAAAAGGCGCGTGGGCTGCTGGGTCCTTATTACGAAGGGTACGCGCTGGTGGACGAATACACGATTCAAATTCAACTCTCTCAGCCGTATGAACCTCTTTTAGATGGGCTGAGTCAGGTCTATCTGGGGATTGCCAGCCCGCTAGCGCTGGCGAATCATAACGACGGCACATATCAATGGCATCAGGTTGGCACAGGGCCATACCGCATGACTAACGTGATTCCGGGGGAGGTCATCGTGCTGGAACGTAACCCGGAATATACATGGGGGCCGCCCTTTTATACGCAGAGCAACCCCAATCCTATCGAAGTCGTGGAATTTCGTTTTTTTACTGATGCCGCCACCCGCGACGATGCGCTGGAATCCGGTCAGGTGGATATTGTGGGGGAACTGCTGCCCCACGATGCGGAACTACTGCTTGGCAACAGTGAGATTCGGCTGTACCCTGTTGAAATTCCCGGCCAGCCCCTGCAATTTCTGTTTAACCTGAATCGTTTCCCCGGCAGTGATGTGAATATCCGCCGCGCCCTTATCACGGCTACCAATCGAATTGCTATTACCGATGTGGTTTTTGCTGGCTCATCTCCGGCGGCCTATGCGCCCCTCTCCTCAGTCACGCCGTTTTACAACACGGAATTAGAGGATATGTATGCTTATGACGCAGAAGAAACCAGCCGCCTTTTTGACCTGGCAAATGTGGCAGACGCGGACGAAAACAGCACGCTTGACCAGAACGGGGTTGAACTCACGGTGACGATTCTCACCCCGCCCTGGGGCTTGATTCCCGAAGTCGCCCAGGCGATTGAAGGTCAGTGGGAAGCACTTGGGATTCCGGTTACGATTGAGCAGGTGCCAAATTTTGGAATGCTGCTGGAAAAAATTGAGGAAGGCAACTGGGATTTGGTCGCACTGTACGATTTTGGGACGGACGCCAGTGTTCTCAACAGCTATTTTATGACGGATGGCAGGAACAATTTTACGGGCTACAGCAACCCCGATCTTGACCAACTGCTGACTCAGGCGCTGGCCGAACCTGATCCCAACACCCGTGCCAGCCTGTATGGGTCCGCCCAGCAAATTATTATGGATGAAGCGCTGATTTTGCCTATCCGCGATTACGTGAATCTGAACGGCGCGCGCAGTGACCTGGAAGGGATTATTTTTAGTGCCAACGGCTGGTGGCCTCTGCTGAACAACTTTCAATGGGCAAATTAGGGATTCTGCTGTCGGCATGGCTGGCCGTCACGCTGACTTTTATCGCGCTGCGTGTGATTCCCGGGGACGCGGTGGAAACGCAGTTACGAATCACCGGAACATCCGAACAGGACATCACCGCCCGCCGCGTCGCACTTGGGCTGGATAAACCGCTTTACGAGCAGTATTTTCGGTACATGGCGGGGCTGCTGCGTGGTGATTTGGGTCAGTCGCTGACCACCCGTGAGGAGGTGACAGACATGATTCGGGAGCGCCTCAGCCCGACCTTTTCTCTGGCGCTGCTGGCACTTCTGACGGCGGTTCTCTTAGGGCTACTGCTGGGAACACTGCCCATCCTGAATCAACTGGCGGAACGTGGCACGTTTTTACATAGGGCAGCCGGAATTTTAGGCACGGTGAGCAAACTTTTCACTACGTTTGCCCTTGCCGCACCGGTCTACTGGACGGCAACACTGGTCATTTATTTTTTCAGCAATCAACTGGCCGTTTTGCCTTCTGGCGGCACAGAAGGCGTCCGGAGTCTTTTTCTGCCCGCCCTGATTTTAGGATTTCATGTTAGCGGCGCGATTGCCCGGGTCGTGGAAACCTCTCTACACGACACGCTGACTCAGCCGTTTATCCAGACTGCCCGCGCCAAAGGGCTGCCCTTTGAGGTGATGTTTGAACATGCACTGCGAGTCGGTCTGCTGCCCGTTTTTACCATCGCCGCGTTACAAGCCGGATTTTTACTGGGTGGCACGGTCATCATCGAAATCATTTTTACCCGTCGCGGGCTGGGCAGTTTAATGATTCAGGCGGTGCAGGATCAGGATTATCCGGTGGTGCAGGGGCTGACCCTTTTTAGTGCGCTGGTGTATGCCGTAACACGCGGGCTGGCCGATCTTTTACGCCATCTGGCTGACCCACGCCTGCGAGTGTCCTTATGACCCTGCGGCAGGGCTGGAAATGGGCAATTCTTATCACCATCGTTGGGATGTGCCTTGCCGCCCCCATTTTAGCAACCCATGACCCACGCCATACGGATTTGGAAGCCAGTTTAGAATCCCCTTCTTCCAGCCACTGGCTTGGCACGGATTTATTCGGACGGGATATTTACAGCCGGATTCTGTACGGCGGCAGGCAGTCGCTTCTTGTCGCGGGCGGCGCGACTCTCATTGCGGCGGGTGTGGGTCTGATCCTGGGGACACTGGCCGGACACATGGGCGGCTGGATAGATGCTTTCCTGTCCGCGCTACTGGATGCACTGCTGGCGATGCCGGCGCTGCTAGTGGCGCTGGTCATGGTCACAATACTGGATACGGGTTTTTTCAGCGTTATGCTTGCCGTTGGGGTGGCTGGAATCGCGCCGTTTGCCCGCACCACCCGCGACGCGATTCAGGCGCAAAAAATCCAGCCCTATGTGGAAAGCGCGGTGAGTCTGGGCGCGGCCGATTTTTACCTGCTGTGGAATCATGTGCTGCGGAATATCCGTCCACTTTTGCTGACTTTTGCCGGAGTCACGTTTAGCTGGTCGCTGCTGAACAGCGCCGCCCTAACCTTTTTAGGCTTTGTGGGAGATACCAGCGCGCCGGATTGGGGAGTCATGCTGGCCGCCGGACGCCAGACCTTCGCCATCTCTCCCTGGGAAGCACTTTCGGCGGGCGTTATAATCACGCTCACCGTCGGCACGGTCAATCGGATTACCAGATGAAAAAAATCCGTCAGAGGCTACAGAAACCTCCTAGCGGCGAATCCGGCCGACCCTGCCGCCGTTGGCTCTCAGAAGTTCCTGCACCTCCATCTGCACCAGCGATTGAGCGCTGCCACCGCCTGTAAAAATCGTTTGTTTTTCCATGACCCGATCATCAATCAACCAGATGGCCTCAAACCCAAAGGAGGGTGTGCCGCCAAAATCATACCCCGTGCGGGTTTCAATTTCTTCCGCGTTCGCCAGACGCGGGCGCTCGATATTCAAAAGGCTGGCAACGCGGGATGTACTCGCCATATCCTCCCCTTTGACAATAGCGACAATAAGTTCGGTATTCGCACCCAGCATACAAATATTTTTTACAAAATCCTCCGCGCTGGCCTGAACCGCTTCCGCCGCTTCTGCAACGGAATGGCATGACTGGTCAAAACACAGCTGTTTAGCATTGATTCCATGCTGCTCGATGTACTGGCGGAGTTTGGCTTCGGCAGGGCTTCGCTGCATTTTTGCTCCTACGGCGTCGGGAAGGTGGGGGTCGGCTGTGGCAAAATGACAAACTGGATGGCTTCGCTGCGGATTTCACCCCCCGCCCAGACCCCCTGACTCGGAAACAGGACGGGGGTAGCAGGATTTTCAAGCGGCGGCGAAACCCCCGGCTGCGTATTACGATACACGGCCCGGATGATATATTCGCCCGGCCCCAACCCCAGCGTACTAAAAGTTGTCGCATTGAGGGTCGTAATAACCGAACAGCGCGAATGAGATTTAATCAGATGAATTTCATCGGGATCAAAAGTCTGGGGGGGCGGGCTAACCACGCGATTATCCTGAGACACCAGCCGCGTGACCGCGTTTTCAATTTCCAGACTAATACCCACATTGGCGGGATTCGTGCCGATAACCGGATCGGTTTCCGGCAGGTAAAGAATCACCGGCCCGATGTCCTCATTTTTGAAAATCACCTGCACTTCTAAATCGCTGCCCTGCACAATTTCTTCTTCGGAAAGGCGAATATCCAGGTCCAGATTCTGGCGGTCATTGCCTTTGAGCGCCAGTAGCGAACGGTGATTTTCGCCCATTGGCGACCCGACACTTTCACACAAAATACTGCGTTCAAATAGGGGAATGGTCGCCGGAGCAAATCGGTCAAGGGCAGGGGGGCCAAATACCACCAGCGCCCATCCAATCGCAATCCCTATCAGCAGCAAAATGATATTGTCAGTGTCACGAAACCACTTGCCTATGCGACTCAAAAAGTGGGTTTCCTTTATTGAAACGCCTTCAAGTATAGCCGTGATTCAGCCAGACGCCAGCCATTCTCCAATCTGCGGGCTGACATCCTGCGTTATCCACTGCCAGCCGGAGTCATGTCCACGCAGCCAGGTATACTGCCGCCGGATGAATTTATGCGTTGCCAGTTGAATCTGCTGGCGCAGCTCCTCATAGGTCAGTTCCCCACGCAAATACGCAAAAATCTGAGGGTAGCCAAGCGCACTCATTGAAGGCAGCGTTGGGGCATATGCCTGTAAGTTCCGGGCTTCCTCAATCCATCCAGCAGCTAACATCCTATCCACCCGCGCATCGGCCTGAGCATACAGGGCCGCCCTATCCATCGTCAGCGCCAGATACAAAGCATCATAATCCGGTGGATTTTTCTGCCGGAGTTCGGAAAACGGGCGTCCGGTGGTCAAAGTGACTTCCAGCGCCCGCACCAGCCGACGGGGATTGCTGCGGTCAATTCGGGCGGCGGTGATGGGGTCAAGCAGTTCGAGTTGGGCATACAGGTCTTCCGCCGATTTTTGTTCCAGTTCCGCCCGCAGTTCGGGATTCGGCGGCACTTCGGGAATCTGCCAGCCTTCCATCACCGCCGTGATATATAACCCTGTCCCGCCGACCAGCATGGGCAGCCTGCCCCGCCCGTGAATCTCATGAATCAGGGCAACCGTCCGTTCCTGATATTCCGCCAGCGTGAGGGTTTCATCAGGATTCACCACATCAATCATGTGATGTTTAGCGGCGGTCTGTTCTTCGGGAGTCGGCTTGGCCGTACCAATATCCATATAGCGGTAAATCTGGCGGCTATCCGCGCCAATGATTTCCCCGTGAAAACGGTTTGCCCATTCCACGGCCAGCCGTGTTTTGCCTACCGCCGTTGGCCCCGCCAGCACCAGCACTTTCATATGTCGTATTACTATCTCCCTGCTTTTTACGCTGAATGGTTGCCTGTTTTCAGGTAATGGTCAATGGCCTGCTGCCAGTGAAGCATCTGATGGTGGTAGCTTTCTTCCGAAAACTCAGTTTTGATGTACTGATAGCCTGCCTCACTTAATCCGGTCACTGTAGAAGTGACCTGTACCTGTGTGCCTTCGGCAACCACAATCTCAATGGTGGCAACATGATGTTCCGGTGCAAACCGTACATATTGAATCCGATACGGCGGCTCGTAGCGGGACATCACCCACAGCGTTTCAGGCAAATTACCGTGCCGGGTGCTAAAAACACAGCCCTGTTCCTCAGCTGTTGGTGTCTGGCTAAAAATGATGTGAATGTCCCAATGAGCCGCCCAGTATTTTTCCTTCACAGGCGTAAACAGCGGAAAAACTTCCTCAAGGGCTGCGTGAAATTGAAGAACATGAGTCCGGGAAATACGCATTTGGTTTTACCTTTTATTTTCAGTATGCTTGAGAAGTAGGACAAAAGATGTCCGCTATTTTTGTGGAGAAAATGAACTCATGTACACTGCTGTGACCCGTGTACTCACTATTTTACATTTACTGCATGGGCGACCTGACGGGCTGCGCGGAGAAGAAATCGCTGCCGAACTCGAAGTCGATACGCGGACAGTCCGCCGTTACATTACCATGCTGCGTGATTTAGGTGTTCCGGTAGAAGGAGAGATGGGTTGTTATGGCAGATACTTTTTGCCGCCGCGTTACCCCCTTCCCCCGACCATTTTTTCGGCGGATGAACTTCAGGTCATTCTGGGGGCGCTGCAACAGGCTGGCACAGGTCAGGCTGCTGACAGCGCCGCCAGAAAAATCAAAACTCTGCTGCGCTAAGGGTAATTTTTTTACCGCAGAACATCACGGATGGACTCGGCGATACGGTCAACATTAGGGATGACGGCATCTTCCAACGGAGGGCTGTAGGCTACCAGCGCCCGCCCCATATTGACCCGTTTCACAGGTGCTTCCAGCCAGTAAATGCCTTCGTCTGCCGCCAGCGAAACAATATCCCCACCCCATCCAGCAGAATGAGGCGCTTCTTCCACCACCACCAGCCGATTCGTTTTGGCGATGGAGTTTAACACCGTGTCCTTATCAAGCGGCGCCATGCAGCGCAGGTCAATCACTTCTACGTCGATGCCTTCCTGCGCCAGTTTTTCCGCCGCTTCCAGCGAACGGTGAGTCATCAACTGGGTTGCCACGACGGTCACATCCCGGCCTTCGCGCACGATTTTTGCTTTGCCCAATGGCATCGGCGGGGTGCTGTCGGGAACGTCGCCGTTGAGGGCATACAAACCTTTGTGTTCCAGAACAAACACCGGATTATCTTCCTGAATTGCGCCGCGCAGCAGCCCGTACATATCTTCCGGTGTGCTGGGAACAACGACTTTTAAACCGGGGAAATTCATCAGCCACGCTTCCGCACACTGCGAATGCTGTGTCCCAAAACCCGCACCGCCACCCTGTGCCGCCCGCACGGTCAGGGGAACTTTAAATTGGCCGCCACTCATATAGCGATATTTGGCAATCTGGTTGGCAATCTGATCCATCGCTATGGGAATAAAATCGGCAAACATGAGTTCCGCTACAGGACGCAAACCCGTCAGCGCCGCCCCCAGAGCTGCCCCTAAAATCGCCTGTTCGGAAATCGGGGTATCACGCACACGGCTGGGGCCAAATTCATCATATAACCCGGGGGTGACTTTAAACACGCCGCCCGCTTCGGCCACGTCCTCCCCAAAAAAGATGACGGTAGGGTCAGCCCGCATTTCGTCGGCCAGCGCTTTCGCCACCGCCTCCCGATAGGTCATTTTTGCCATTTAAATTTACCCTTCGTAATAAATATCTTCATACAGCGCTTCAAGGGGTGGATAGGGTTCAGCTTTTGCCCACGCTACCGCGTCATAAACGACCCGTTCCATGGCCTGTTGCAGTTCTTCAAATTCGGTCTGGTCAAGCTGGCCGTCGGTAATCATGCGGTTTTTAAGGATTTTGATGGGGTCACGTTCCAGCCAGCGCTCCAGTTCCCCCGCCGGACGATAAGGGGCGGTGTCCGTGCGTGAATGTCCCCGGTAGCGGTAGGTTTTTAATTCAATCAGAGTCGGACCTTCGCCAGCGCGGGCGCGGTCTGCTGCTTCTTTCACCCCCCAGTACACGATTTCCACATCCTGCCCATCGAGAATCACGCCGGCCATGTTATACGCCCCCGCACGGGCGGCTATATCCTTAATTGGGGTGGTTTTGTGCATGGCGCTGTATTCGCCATACAGGTTATTTTCACACAAAAAGACGACGGGCAGTTTCCAGATAGCCGCCAGATTCAGCGCCTCATGAAAAGTGCCAATATTGGATGCACCATCCCCAAAAAAGGTAAAGGCGACCTGTTTTGTGCCTTTGACCTGAGCTGTAAGCGCTGCGCCCACTGCAATGGGAAGCTGCGCCCCAACAATCGCGTTTGCACCCAGCAGCCCCAGCGAAGCATCGGTCATGTGCATACTGCCGCCTTTGCCTTTACACGCGCCGCTTTGTTTGCCCATCATTTCCGCCATCATTGCCTTCAGGCTCATGCCCAACGCCAACGCGTGATGGTGTCCCCGGTAGGTGCAGGTAACGGTATCGCCTTCCTGCATCACCGCCGCAACGCCTACCGCGCACGCCTCCTGCCCGATGGCTAAATGGGTCGTGCCGCGTACCAGATTTTGTAAAAACAGTTCCTGAATTTTTTCTTCGGCAAGGCGGATTTCTAACATTTTTTGTAACATCGTCTGACGTACTTCAGACGGAAGCGGGCGAAATTTCTTTTTTGCCATCCCTGTTCCCTAAGCACTAAATTTGTCTAACTCGTCCTGAAAAGCGGCCATAAACTGCCCTAGATGCATCCCATCAACCACGCGGTGGTCGCCGCTAAGGGTCAGCCGCACAGTATGACGCACAAACAACCCACCATCAATCACCACCGGACGCTGTTTCACCGTTCCTACGGCTAGAATCGCCACCTGCGGCGGATTAATCACGGCGGTGAACTCATCCACCTGCCGAATCACCCCTAAATTACTCACCGTGAATGTCCCACCCTGCAAATCCTCCGGTTTAAGCCGATTCTCCCGCGCCCGTTGAACTAAAGTCTGGCTTTCTGCTGCCAGCCCTTGCAGCGAATACCGTTCCGCATTGGGGATGATAGGGGTAATCAGGCCGTCTTCCCGTGCCACAGCTATCGCCAGATTCACTGTTGCAGAGGGGTAAAAATGTCCTTTTTCAAACGTCGCGTTTAACTGTGGTACACGCAGCAAACTCCGAACCGTGATATAAAGCAGCAAATCATTGATACGGTAGGGTTTGAGCCGCGCCAGCGCCGACTCCAGGTCAAATTCGCCTGTCACGTAAAAATGAGGGGCTTCCTGCATACTCCGGCTCAGCCGTTCACCAATTACCTGCCGCAGACGACTCAGCGGGACTTCATGCTGCCCTTCGCTTAAAACCGGTTCGACTTTTTCTTCAACGGTTTGGACTGGCCGCAGATAATTTTGCACATCCTGAAGGGTAATCTCGCCGCGTGAACCAGTGGGCGTGACCTCAGATAAATCAATGCCATTTTCGCGGGCGGCCTTGCGAACCTTAGGCAGCGCCCGAATCCCCCCATTGGATTTCAGCAGACTTTCCACATCTTCGCGCATAATTCGCCCGCCGCGTCCTGTGCCTTTAACCGTGCTGAGGTCAATTTGTTTGTCGGCAGCCAGCCGCCGCGCTACAGGAGAAATTTCATGGGGAATTTGTTTTTTTGCAGGGGATTCGTCTGGCTGTCCGATTCGGGCAATCACCTGACCGACGGGAATTTCTTCGCCCGCCGTGTGCAGCAGTTCCAGAATCACCCCACTGGCAACACTTTCCAATTCCACATTGGCCTTGTCCGATTCAACAATCGCAATAATTTCCCCTTTCTGGATAGACGCTCCGGGCTGTTTCAACCATTCGACCAGCCGCCCCTGCTGAGCATCAAAACCCAGATTCGGCATCACAATATCTGTTGCCATATTTTTCCCTTCTGGAACTGCCTTTTAGTGTAACGCATTTTCTGAGAAAGACTCACAAATCGCTTATAATGTGAAAAGCATGACGGGATGAAATAGATGACAGCTTTTCCTATCACTGAACAAATTCCTATCCGCATGGATGAGCATGGACGGATGCGCGTCGGACAAACGCGCGTTTTATTGGATGTAGTGGTTTATTCTTTTCGATTGGGCAGCACGCCGGAAACTATCACTGAACAGTACCCTTCGTTATCGTTAGAGGATGTCTATCTCACCATCGGCTACTATTTGCGCCATCGTGATGAAGTGGATGCATATTTGCTTCAGCAAGAAATGGAAGCGGAAGCCTTCCGCCGTGAATTTGAGGCTAACCATCCTCCACGCCTCACAAAAGCAATTCTTCTGGCTCGCTTGGGGGGACTTTCCGCCACTGTAAGCGATTAAATACTGAATCGATGGCGAATAAAATGATCAGCCACGCGCCCAGATGCACCTGCAAATTCACCCCCACCGCATGACGCTCCATTTCCATCGCGTCGCCATGCCAGACGACAAAAGCAGTTGGCACGACCAGCAGCAGCAGAGTCAGCGGCACGAGCCAGCGCCTATCGGTCAGCCGCAGCACCCCGAACCCCATGAGCAGCCCCACCGCGATATACACCAGCCGTTCTAACCCCTTCCCTTTCGGGTAAAAAAAATCCGTCAGCCGCACCTGCCATTCCGGAATCGGAGTTGCTTCAAGACGAGCATACCAGCGTAAATCGCGGTCAAATAACCGGTGGCGGTTGTCACGGGTTTCGCGCAGATGACCTATCGGGTCAGAAAGCAAAAACCGCATATACGCCCGTTTTGCCTGCGTTCCTTCCATCAGCCAGTCGCCAAAGACGCTTTTATAGTCCTGCGTATACGACCGTTCCCGCGTAAACGCTCGCACTTGCGCCGTGTAAGGCATCCCCTGCTTCATCATAAATCGGGTTCGTTCAAGGTCGGGCAAAATCCGCTGCCCCAGGATATTGGCAAGGGGCGCCTGCCAGCGCTGCCCTGCATTGGCATTAGCATCCTGAATCAGATAAGTCCCCACGCCAAACAGGATGACTACACCAGCCGCTATCCGTATCTGATGGGTACGCCGCCAGACAACCAGCGTCACCAGAGTCAAAAAAACTACTGTTCCAAGTACAAAATAGGCATGAATATCCCGCGCAAATGACCACAAAACCATCAGCGCCCCCAGCCCTATCCCGATTAAAATTTGCTGGCGGAAGGAAGGAGTCGGATGATTTTTCAGCCAGTCCAGCGCCAGAAGCCAGCTTGCCAGCATCATCACAAACAGCGACATCGACAGGCTTTCGCTGTGAACCACTTTATGCCACAGGGTAATATCCAGACTCAGGCTGAACAGCAAAATCGCGGCAAATGCCGGAAAACGCAGCCATCGAGTCTGCAAGGTTCGTGCGGCTGCCCAGGCAAATATTCCCCAGCAGCCCGCCGCGATTTGCCATTGACGCAGCGCAACCAGTTCGCCGCTACTCCCCGTCAATTTGTAAATCAATGGAATGGTAAAGGGGCGGGTCGTAATCCAGAAATCCTCATCCAGCAGGGAGCGCTGCGAAATATCGACATAGGCCGCTGAATCATTCCAGAACACCGGACGGGCATACTCAAAAACCTGCTGGCACAGGACGATATAACCCACAAAAATCACCCCGTAGAGAAAAACCGCATAGTGCCTGAGTGTCCATTGCACCGCGATTCTGCCCCACTTGCGGAACAGCGCAGCACGTTTCGGCGAACGGTTTATCCAGACAAGGCTGCGGTGGATGATGAGTAAACCTACCCACAGCGCGATAAAAAGGGAGGGAATATACAGGAAAAGAACGGCGGCAATCGCCGTGACCGCAAGGAAACCCAGCCAGCGCATGAGCAAATTCTATCACAGCGAGCATTTTTACGTTATAAAAGGGGCGTTCTGGAAGGGGCAGCCATGCAAAAAAAATCCACTGTAAATTTGATGATTATTTTTTACGTGTCGCTGGCGCTGGCAATTTTTACCTATCGCTGGCAGATTCAGCGTTTTGGGGATAACGAAATTCAGATTTATCAGATACCCCGTCATGAAAATGTCCTCAACGGCACGGCAGGCAATCCCTGGCAGTATCGCGTTTTGTCTGAATATGGGGTTGAGGAAGGGATTAAACTGCTGGAAAACCTGGGATTTCCGTACCCGGACGCTGCCCGCAATGCCTTTAAGGGATTTCGTTTGTTCCAGAATCTGCTCATTTTTATGCTTGCTGCCTGGTACTATCAAACCCTGGGGATGAAGTTGCAGGCTGCATTTGTGGGCATGGCAATGCTGGCGTGGGCAATGACCCACAGTTACTTAGACAGCGATTTGCAGTTTAACACCCATTCGGACATTATTTTTTATCTGCTGGCAGCTATCAGTATCGTGAGTCAAAAACCCTGGCTGATTATCCCCATTACTTTTTTGGCTGCGCTGAACCGCGAAACCAGCGGCCTGATTCCCTTCATGCTGCTGGCTTATTACCCAAAATTTTCCCGCCGTGACCTGTTGATTTTTTTAGCCGCGTTTGCCCTCTATGGTCTGATTTACGGGTATTTGCGCTATGTCAGGTACGAACCGCAGGAACTTATCCGGCCGCACGGACAATCACCGGGGTGGGAGTTATTCAACTTCAACATACGGCGGTATCCGACCTGGGAACTGCTGTTTGCGACCCTGAATATTATTCCGGTGCTGGCGCTGCTGGCCTATCGCGGCTGGCCGCAGGCGCTCAAGGGATTTTTCTGGGCTATCGTTCCCGTCTGGTTTACCGTTCATGCTTTTTATAGTGTGATGGCCGAAACCCGCCTATTCCTTGTCCCGATGGTGATTGTGTTTATCCCCGGCGCACTTCTGCCGCTACACGCAGACCGCCCGCCGTCACGCCTGCCGTACTCTGACCCGGAAACACACTATCCCCCACCAGCCACACCTTTTTGAGTCCGGTATGGGGGCCACGTGCCGCAAAAAGACTCGTTTGTGGGAAGCCGCCGACCATCCCACGCGGGCGGCGGGTAAAACGCTGAAAGGTGCGGGGTGTCCCCGTCATGATAAATCGAATCCCCTGCCGGAAACCGGGTAGAACGCTTTCTGCCGCCCGTAAAAATTGCTCCTGATACACTGCCCGTTTTTCCTCGTAGGCTTCCGGTGATAGAGTCCACCAGTTCTCAATACGGGTGTGGGTACTCATGGTGACGGTGCGCTGCCCTGCCGGAGCGCGAGTCCCATCGGATGGCTCATTCAGGCTGATAAACACGGAATTGCCTTCGCCTAATGGCTGGTCATAATCCCTCACCACCTGATAATGGTTACAATCACCCTTGACCGTTTCCGCATCGACTCCAGCATAGACCGTAAACGCGCCCCAGGTCGATTCATGCTGCTGCACTTCCGCCCGTAATTTTTGCGGCGCATGGTCGCCCAATAAATGAACCAGCGCCCAGGGGGTCAGATTCGCTATGATTATATCGGCCTCCAGTTCCATGCCTTTATTGGTTTTAACCCGATACATGCCATTTTTGCGGGGGAGAATTTCGGTCACGGTTTGCCGATAGTGCAGTTTGCCGCCATATTTTCGCAGCGCTTCGGCCAGCGTTTTGGCAATCGTCCCGATGCCCCCTTTCACATGATACGCTCCAGCACGCGGTAAATCCATCGCCACCGCCCCATACAGCGCATTGGCGCGGTTCGCCGTGACCTGAGCGCTGATAAGAAGCTGCGAGTCGATAAAGGCGCGGCTGGTGCGGTCTGTAATGCCGTTCAACCGAAGCCACGTTTCAAAGCTGAGCAGAGCAAGCGGCGATACCGGAATCATGTCCGGTCGAATTTGACCGATGAGGCGGCTGACATCTCCTAAACTGGCGGGCGGCCATGCGGGAATACGGGAAGCAAACCGCCATACGGCATCAGCAGCATATTCCTGCTGTTGCCAGAAATGAGTCATTTCAGGCAGCTGAGACTCACGTTCCGCCCGCCATGTTTCCTCTAGCCCCCACCGCACGATTCGGCGGTCAGGCAGTTGGACGACCCAGGCGGGTTCAGCGCGGCATATCGGCCACTGAATCCTAAGAATCTCGCCTACAATGGCGTGGGGGCCGCCGGACTGAAAACCACCCGCCAGAGTCGCGCCCGCGTCAAAAAGATAACCTTTGTGATAAAACGTTCCCGCGCAGCCACCAGCATAAACGTGCGCTTCCAGCACGGTGACATCAAACCCATCTTTCGCCAGCAGCGCTCCGGCGGTCAGTCCCCCCACCCCCGCGCCTATCACGACCACTTTTTGCATAGAGTTTGCCTCAAACAGAAGTTAGCAAAACTCACCATCCTACGGCATCTTGATAATGTTCAAGCGTGACGTGTGTTTTTTCAATGCCAACCGCCACCACATCAATACGTACACTATTAATATTTTCAACTTTATTTTCTGCGGTATATGCTTCAGCCAGCCTGTACAACCTGGCCTGTTTTTGGGGGGTAATACTTTCGGCGGCCTGAGTGACTGCCTCCGCCCCGCGTCGGGTACGAACTTCCACAATCACCAGTTCATTTTTATCGACAGCAATCAGGTCAATTTCGCCTGTTTTACAGCGCCAGTTCCGCGCCACGATGGTATAGCCCAATCCGACCAGATAATCGGCGGCATAATCTTCCCCCTGATAGCCTAATTTGTGCGGTGTAACATTTTCCACAGGCAAACTTTCCCCTATTACGATTCAGGATACAATATTCTTGTACGCAGGAGAACAACCCAGTGACCGATACCGAAAAAATGAAAGGTGAACTCCGACAGGCCGACCTGTTCCATGAATGGGACGACGTTTCGCTGGAACTGATTGCTTCTATTTGTCACGAACGCGCTTACAACCGCTATGAAGTGGTCTTTAACGAAAACAGCATCAGTGATGAATTGTATGTCATCACTGAAGGCGAAGTGGAAATTCAGGTGAATCCGGCGCTGCTGGGTATCGGGGATGACAACGAGCATAAAACCCTGACCATTTTGCGCCGGGGACAAAATTTTGGCGAAATTGCCCTGCTGGATGAAGGCCGCCGCACAGCAACCGCCCTTTGCCGTACCTATACGGAGCTACTGGTGATTCCGCATGACCGGATCATGCTGCTGTGCGACAACTACCCCAAACTGGGGTATAAGCTCATGCGGAATCTGGCGCTGGACTTAGCCACCAAAATCCGCAGCACGGACTTAGACATCCGGGAGCATTTGTTGTGGATTCCTGTCTCCCGTCGGAGAGGATAGGTTTTGGTTTTCAGCCTTTTTTACTGAAAACTTGTTACCGATAACTCTCTAGGCTGTCCCGTGAACAGAGCCTTCACGCAGTTTGCGGCGTTCTTCTTCGGTAAACGGCCAGCGTTCATACCGATAGGTCATATCGCCCAGGATAAAACGCACCTGTTCCGTCAGCGCACTTTTATGAAACCGCCATGTCCAGTTGCCCATGCCAATCCCCGGATGATTCATACGGGTATCTGCGCCGTAAGCCAGCACATCCTGAAGCGGGGTTATCACCGTATGTGCGACGGACATCATCGCCAGCCGCATTAAATCACGCGGCGGGTCATTCACCGGCCCCATATACGCCCGAACACAGTTCCGCACTCCGTCGCTGACCTCATGCCACCAGCCCAGCGTCGTATTGTTATCATGTGTTCCGGTATAAACAACGCTGTTCTGCTCAAAGTTATGCGGCATAAAAATACTGGGTTTGCAATCTTCCTCAAAGGCAAATTGCAGTACCTTCATGCCCGGAAAATGAAACTGGTCACGGAGGGCATAAACGGTGGGGGTAATCATACCCAAATCTTCCGCCACAATGGGCATTTTGTACGCTTTCAAAACCTCATTAAAAAAGTCCGCCCCTGGCCCTTCAATCCACTTCCCGTTGACCGCCGTTTCTTCGGAAGCCGGAATTTCCCAGTAATTCACGAACCCCCGGAAGTGGTCAATACGTACCAGGTCAAATTTTTTCATCATGCTGGCAAAACGCCGCTTCCACCAGGCGTAACCATCCTGTTTCATCACGTCCCAGCGATACAGGGGGTTGCCCCAGCGCTGTCCGGTCGGGCTGAAATAATCCGGCGGCACACCCGCAATGACGGTAGGGTTGCCCTGCTCATCCAGGAAAAAGAGAGGACGATTGCCCCACGTATCCGCGCTGTCATGGGCTACAAAAATCGGAATATCGCCCATCAGTCGGATTCCGCGCTCGTTGGCATAGACCCGCAGTTTCATCCACTGCTCATGGAACAGCCACTGACGGAACATATGGGATTCAATGCTTTCTTCCAGTGCCTGCCGCGCTGCGTTCATTTCTTCGGGGGCAGCCAGCGCCTGTCCAACAGGCCATTCCCACCAGGGTTTGCCATCGTGGGAATCCTTCAGGGCAGCAAACAGGGCATAGTCGTCCAGCCAATCTTTGTTTTCAGTGCAGAATTTTTTAAAGGCGGCTTTTTGTTCAGAGGTCGCTTTTTCGTTAAAACGGGCAAATGCGGTAGACAGCGCTTCCAGATGATACTCAATGACCGGCCCGTAGTGAACCACATAATCATCAAAATCGGTGCTGGAAGGCAGGTCTTCTTCGGTCAGCCAGCCCTCTTTGACCAGTTCATCCAGGCTAATCAGCAAAGGATTCCCCGCAAAAGAGGACGTTGATTGATAGGGGGAGTCGCCGTAGCTGGTGGGGCCAAGGGGTAACACCTGCCAGATGCTTTGTCCGGTCAGTTTCAAAAAATCCACAAATTCATACGCGCCCGTACCGAGGTCGCCGATGCCATATTTACCAGGTAAGGAAGTGGGATGCAGCAGGATGCCGCTTGCGCGTGGAAAGTCCATCAAAGTTTCCCTCGTGATAGTTTTGGGAGAGGATTATAACAAGCCCCTTCAAGGGAACGAATAGCTTACCCTCCCCATTTTTGCAGCATTTTATCCAATTCTCATTCTATTTTCCTCTTGCAGAAAGGCATGGCACAGAAAATAATTTTTTTTGGTACTATAGTAGATAACACAACAGGAGTGCCATCGTGAAAAATAATCAGGTTTATCTTGACCCAACGGATGTCGAGTCCTCAATCCGGCAAATTAAGCGCTTTTACCGTCTTGCCCCTGCCACTTTAGAGGCACTCCGGCCTGTGATTGCCAGCTATCCCAAACCCGTCATCATGTACGTCGATGAGGCCAACGCGCCTCTGTTTGCCAACTCGCTTCTGGATGATTTATTCACCTTTAACACGCAAACCGGAGAACTGGTCCTTTTTTCCGCCGACCCCAAGACCTTTATTGATGCGTTTATTGAAATGTGGATGTATGTCTCCGGTTTTGAGACGCTGATGGGGGATGAGCAGTATTGGCGGGTGGAATTTGCGATTGGCGCGTGGAAACCCGTCAAAGAAAGCATCAAAAAGCAGTTCGGCCTTCCGGCGCGGGGTGGGATTCTGGGCGTAGTGGGGCTGCCACCCGACGACGATGAGATTATTCTGGATGACCCCTACCCCTTCCGAACG
>CAZKZS010000022.1:0-26555 GCA_964557285.1 uncultured Anaerolineae bacterium
GGAAACCGCGCACCGTATCGGGAATACGGACGTACTGCCCTTCAATCCCGGTAAACTGCGAGGCCACCTTCATCGGCTGAGTCAGGAAACGCTGAATTTTGCGGGCGCGTGCCACCACCAGTTTGTCATCTTCGGAAAGTTCATCCACACCCAGAATAGCGATAATATCCTGCAATTCTTTGTAGCGCTGAAGCACATTTTTCACTTCGTTGGCTGTGCGGTAATGTTCTTCTCCAACGATGCGCGGGTCAAGCACTTTGCTGGTACTGGCAAGCGGGTCTACTGCCGGAAAAAGCGCCTGCGCCGCCAGCGAACGTTCCAGCGCAATCGTTCCGTCCAGATGCGCGAACACGGCAACGGGTGCGGGGTCGGAATAGTCGTCGGCAGGCACATACACCGCCTGCATCGAGGTAATTGACCCCTTTTTGGTGGAGGTAATCCGTTCCTGAAGCTGACCCATTTCATCGGCCAGTGTCGGTTGATAGCCTACGGCGGAGGGCATCCGGCCCAGCAGCGCCGATACCTCCGACCCACTCAGGGAAAAGCGGAAAATGTTATCAATGAACATCAGCACATCTTTGCCCTGGTCACGGAAATATTCGGCCATCGCCAGACCGGACAGCGCCACCCGCAGACGCACCCCCGGCGGTTCGTTCATCTGACCGAACACCATTGCCAGGCTGGGCAGCACACCACCTTCTTCCATTTCATGATAAAGCTGCGTGCCTTCGCGGGTACGTTCCCCTACGCCCGCAAACACGGAAAGGCCGGCGTGTTCCTTAGCGATGGAGTCAATAAGTTCCATGATGGTGACGGTTTTGCCCACACCAGCGCCACCAAACACGCCCATTTTTCCCCCTTTAGCAAAGGGAGCAATCAGGTCGATGACTTTTAGACCCGTTTCAAAAACTTCGGTGCTGGTGCTTTGGTCTTCATACGGTGGAGCGTCACGGTGAATCGGATAGGTGGGGACATTTTGTGGCGCGGGACGGCCATCTACCGGACGACCCAACACGTTAAAAATTCGCCCGAGAGAGGCTTCCCCTACAGGGACACGGATATAATCACCCGTCGTAAAAGCGGGCTGGCCGCGCTGAATCCCATCGGTGGTATCCATGGCTACACAGCGCACTTCGCCATTATCCAAGTGAAGTTGGACTTCCAGAATCAAATCGTCGTCGTCCGTGCGCGGGACACGAATTGCATGATAAATGTCGGGCAGGTCAGAACCGGAGGGGAAGGCAACATCCACCACCCCACTAATGACCTGCTTGATATACCCCTGAACTTCGCTCATCTGTCGCTATTTCTCCTATTTTTCGCGTCCCGAAACCAGACGGGCTTGATAGGCTTTTAACCCGTCCATATCTCCGTCAAGAATATACTGTGCCTGTTTTGCCCAAGTTGCTGCGCTGCCCACCATCCGAACGCCATGCACTTCCTTCACAATTCGTTCCAGTTCGGCGGCGGCGGATTCGGCAAGCTGTTTGAAGGTTTTGATGCCGCTGGTTTTTAAAGCATCAGCGACCTTTTCCCCAATTCCTTCAATCAGCGTTAGGTCGTCCTCCTCATCTTCACCCCTGAGGGCGCTGGTGATTTTATCAAGCTGCTCATCGGCGGCTTTGATAACCGATTCCAGCACCGCCGACACCCGTCCAGGCAGTGAACGCTCCCCTTCATAGACCGCGTTATCGCTGCCTTTGTCCTCTTTGGGTTTGACTTTTAACGCTTCTACCCCGCCCACAATATCCAGAATTTCAGAGGTGATGCTCTGCTGGCGGGCTTTGTTGTAAACCAGGGTCAGCCCTTCAACAAGGGTATCGGAATTTTCAGAAGCGTTCCGCATAGCGACCATACGGGCAGCATGTTCGCTGGCGAGGCTTTCCAGAATTGCCTGGTAGACCTGTAATGCGGTAAAACGTGGCACGATTTCATCCAGCAGCGCCGCCGCACCCGGTTCATAAATATATTCGCGGTTGGCAACGGTTTGCTGCGGTTCAGGTTTATAATAATCTGCGTCAACCATCCGGTGTTCAAACGGCTTCAGGGGCAGCAGATTCGCTACCCTGGGGCGCTGCGCCAGCACACTGATGTAATCCGTATAGGCGATAAACACCCCATCGGCATCCCCACTCAAAAAATCCTGTACCAGCAGGCTACCAATGGAGGAAATCTGGCTAAAGGACAGGTCACGGTCCGGTAAACCCGTGAACTCCGCCACCACATTCCGGCGGCGGCGTACCAGATAATCGCGGCCTTTGCGCCCAACGGTAATCCAGCGTACTGGAACGCCGATTCGCTGAACAAAATCTTCCGCCACACGGATGATATTCATGTTAAACGCGCCCGCCAGCCCCCGGTCACTTGTCACCAGCACCAGGTCGATTTTTTTAATTTCCTCAGGTGTTTTCATCAGAGGATGTTCAATCGTTCCCGGCTGGCCGGACAGGTTAATCAGGATTTCCCAGGCTTTCCCGGAGTAAGCGCGGCTGCGTTCGGCCTGGAGTTGGGCGCGGCGGGCTTTGGAGGCCGAAACCGCTTCCAGCGCCCGCGTTACCTGCCCAATATTTTTGACGCTGCGGATGCGGCGTCGTATTTCACGAACGGTAGCCATGATTTAGCTCCACTGCTCGTTGAACTGCTTAAGCGCCTTTTTCAAATCTGCTTCAACCGCATCCAGACGGGGGTTTTCCCGCAGGGTTTCCTGAATCTGGGGATAGCTGGTATCCATAAACTTGATGAAGTCGCGTTCCCATTCCTTCACGCGATCCAATGGTACGTCGGAAAGGTAGCCGTTAGACCCCGCGTAAATCAATGCAGCCTGCACATACACCGGATCGGGGCTGAACTGCGGCTGCTTGAGGATTTCCATCAGGCGGCGGCCACGATCCAGCGAACGCTGGGTTTCTTTATCCAGGTCAGAACCAAACTGCGCGAAGGCTTCCAGGTCGCGGTACTGGGAAAGCTGTGCTTTAAGCGGGCTGCCCAGTTTTTTCATGATGGGCGTCTGGGCATCGCCTCCTACGCGGCTCACACTCAGACCCAGGTTCACGGCGGGGCGCTGGCCTGCATTAAACAGGTCGGCCTCCAGGAACAACTGCCCGTCGGTAATGGAAATCACATTCGTGGGAATGTAGGCGGAAATATCGCCTAACAGGGTTTCAATAATCGGGAGGGCGGTCAGACTGCCGCCGCCTTTTTCGGTGGAAAGCTGCGCGGCACGTTCCAGCAGACGGCTATGCAGATAAAACACGTCGCCGGGGTAGGCTTCACGTCCGGGGGGACGGCGCATCAGCAGCGAGACTTCACGGTATGCCCAGGCATGTTTGGACAGGTCATCATACACCACCAGCGCATGACGCCCGGAGTTCATAAAATATTCGCCGATGGCACAGCCCGCGTAAGGGGCAAAATATTGTTCTGCTGCCGAGTCAGAAGCAGAAGCCACCACCACAATCGTGTGTTCCATCGCGCCTGCCTGTTCCAGCGTCGCCACCACACGACGAATTTCCGACAGACGTTTGCCAACCGCAACATAAATACAAATAAGGTCGCCGCCGCGCTGGTTGATGATGGCATCCAGGGTAATAGCGGTTTTGCCCGTCCCACGATCCCCAATAATCAATTCACGCTGGCCGCGTCCAATCGGGATGACTGCATCGACCACCCGCAGACCCGTTTGCACGGGCGTATCCACGTTGCGACGTTCCATCACACCGGGGGCAATCACTTCAATTGGGGAGTATCCTGCGGAGGCGTTGACCGGCCCTTTGCCATCAATCGGTTCACCGAGCGCGTTGACCACCCGCCCGATTAACTCATCGCCCACTGGCACGGACGCAATACGTCCGGTTGCCCGCACTTCATCGCCCTCGTTAATACCCTTATAGTCGCCGACGATGATAATCCCCACGTTATCGGGTTCAAGGTTAAAGGCGACGCCCATCACGCCATTGGAAAACTCGACGAGTTCCTGAGAGCGCACATTCGTCAGCCCTTCGGCGCGGGCAATGCCATCCCCTACTTCCATCACGTAGCCGACCTCTACCGGTGCGACTTCGCGGCGGTAGCCTTGAATCTGCTCAAGCAGTCCGGCCGTAATATCCTTTGTCATATCCGTCATAGGTAACTTTTCCTGCTCTCTTTCTTAGTTTGACGATTTTTTGAAGGTCAATCGACAGACCGCAATTCACCAGCAGAACCAGAAGTGTAACGTATTCTTCAACCGCACAGCAATTTGTACTTTTTTTCACTATGCTAGCGCAAAATCTGCCAGCAGGCAAAAAAAAGATAGTTATCTGATTAATCGGTAAAACATGCTGTGACCCCGCTATGATAACAGCAAAGCCTCCCCCTATGTAGGGTAGATTTGCGTCAAATTTCACAGGTTTTACAGGCATGGTACAATCTAAACAGAGAGAGAAAGAAAATTTTTTAAACGATGGAAGGCATTATCTCGCTGCTGCCGCCGCCATTTTACCAGCAGGTCGAAGGCATCAAAAATCAGATCAAATCGCGTTTTATGATTGAGGACAGCAGTCCGCCGCATGTGAGCTACCAGATTGCCCCGCTTTATGATGTCTCCCCGACCCTCACCGCGTTGGAAGAAATGGTCAAAACGCTGTCGCCTTTTCCCATTCAAACCAGCGGACTCGGCCTTTTTACGGGTGAAAAACAGGTCATTTATATCACGGTTGCCCGCAGCGATACGCTGGGTCGTATTCACCGCCGCATCTGGAAGGAAATCACCACGTTTGCCTCTGAACCGGGTGAGTATTACAGCGCCCCGCAGTGGATACCGCATATCACGCTGGTGGACAGGCAGACGGACAGGGAACAGACCGCCGATATTATTCGCTGGCTGGCCGAACGGGATTTTTCCTGGCAGATGACGATTGATAATCTGGTCTTTTTCCGCGAGCAGCATGAAGAAATTTATACCTTCAAGCTGGAAGGCTGAACGTATTTTTCCGGTGCTGATTTTTGTCATCGGGCTGGTCGTGCGGCTTGATTTAAGCGCGGATTTTGATGGGCTGTACGGACAGGATTCCTTCGCGTATTACCAGTACGGGCGCGACCTTTCCCAGGCGGAACTGCCGGACAAAATGTACTGGCCGATGGGCTTTCCTCTGCTGCTGGCAGGGATATTTTCCCTTGCGGGGATGGCAGCAGAAGCGGCGCAGATGGGCGTTGTGGTCGCAGGGGCGCTAACGGGCGGCCTGACGTATCTGCTGGTGAATGGGTTGCTTTCTCTCATCCAGTGGCCGCACCCGCGTGCTGCCGCGCTGGTTTCCGCCCTGCTGGTGACTTTTTCCGGTCAGGTGTTGCAAAGCAGTGTGGTTATCATGGCGGATATTCCGGCGTTGTGCTGGGCGGTTTTCAGCGCGTGGTGTCTGGCGCGTTATGCGCGAACATCCCGCCGTCCCTGGATTCTGGTGTCCGCGCTGACGGTGACGCTGGCGGGCATTACGCGATGGGTGTATCTGCTGCTGGTGCTGCCCTGGACGGGTTACGCACTTTTGTACTTGAAACCTGCCCCTACTGTTCAGAGGTTCAGGGACGATTCCCGCCCTTTTTCGGGCAGGCATCGCTCCCGTTGGTCGCTTGTTCCTGCCCCTACTGTCTACCCCTCAACGGTTCGGAGGGAAGCAGTCAAAAATGCCCTGTTTGCGGCGGGAGTAGGACTGCTGATTCTACTGCCGCAGCTTGTGTACAGCCGTCAAAATCCCGCCGCGCTGGAAAATCATGGCTGGCTGCAAAACTGGTCGCTGCGCCATGCCACGCAGAAGGATTTTGTCACACCCGATGGCACATTTCATTATTCCCGCAGCATCAGCCATTTTTATGCCCGTGCTGTCTGGGATGGCTACTTTATCCATTGGATCATGCTCCCATTAATGATTATCGGGGTGCTGGCGCTGCTGTATCACATGCGGCAAACTGCTTCTGTTACGCTGCTTTTATCAGGATGGATAGGGGTAGAGTACGGATTTTTAATCGGGATTCCGTATCAGAATATCCGGTTTTCGCTGGCTTTTTTTGTCCCATTGACAGTGCTGGCAGGCATCGGCATATCCGCTTTGCTTAACCTCTTAAACTCCCCTCTCCGTAAACTTGAGGGGCAGGCAGTAGGGGCAGGGACGAGCGAACGCAGTGAGCGATACCTGCCCAAAAAAGGGCGGGAATCGGGCATCAATGCCGCGCTACTTTTTTTGATTTTATCCCTGCCCCTTTATTCCACCTATACCGCCGGAAAAAACGAAATCCACCGGATGATTGGACTTAAAAACGCGGATTTGAATACGATAAAATGGGTGCAGCAAACGATTCCTGAAGGGGATATTTATACGCTTGACCTGTGGCTGATGATGCAGCACTACGCGCCGGAACTGCATGTGAAACAAATTTACTACGAAACACCGGAGTCGCTGGCACAGCAGTTTCCATCAGAGCGCCCTAGCTATGTACTGCTGAATCTATGGGCGATAGAGAATCAATGGGTGGGTAAAGCCCCCTGGATAGCCTATCACTGGCTGAACGACCATCAGGGATTAACGCGGATAGGACGGTATGGAAATTACACGCTGCTGCGTGTTGAGGGAGGAGAGGAATGAGTTTGGAAGCTATTTTAAAAGAACAGGCGGACTACTACCGCGCCCATGCCAGCGAATATGACGACTGGTTTTACCGTCGGGGGCGCTTTGATCATGGGGAAGAACTGAATCAAAAATGGTTTCGGGAGGTGGAACAGGTGCGCCAGCATTTGCTTTCGCTTGATCCAGTGGAGCATGTGCTGGAACTGGCCTGCGGTACGGGCATCTGGACGGAACAACTGGTCAAATTAGGCAAACACGTGACCGCGCTGGATATATCTGAAGAAGTGATTGCCATTAACAGGCAAAAACTTCCTCATGCCAATGTCGATTACCAGATTGCCGACCTGTTTAGCTGGCAGCCGGAAAAAACCTACGACCTGGTATTTTTTGGATTCTGGCTGTCGCATGTGCCGCCCAAACTGCTGAATAAATTTGTGGAAAAAGTGGCGCAGGCCGTGCGTCCGGGTGGCAGAATGTATCTGGTCGATTCGCGTCCGCACAGCACATCTGGCGCGAAAATCAACCCGTCCCGCCATGAGGATATTTATGCGATTCGCACGCTGGAAGATGGGCGCGAATTTAAAATCGTCAAAATGTATTATGACCCCCTTGTGCTGCAAAATACCTTTATGCACTTTGCCATTGATGCCACCGTTCGCTGCACAGAAACCTACTTTTTGTATGGGGATGGCCTGAAATCGTGATACGCTAAAGGGATGTCATAGTGGAGATACCTGATGGCGACATGGATGGGACATCTGCGAATTGCAGAAAAAATGCTGGCACTCATCCCCGGTTTAAATGCAGTGGAATTTGTGTGCGGAAATCTTGCGCCGGATTCCGGCCAGCCCAACGCGGACGGAACAGCATTTGACCCCCCTGCTGAAATCACCCATTTTTTGGAACAGGGTCAAATTCATGACCTGGAATTTTATCGCCGCTACCTGAAACCTGTTCCCCCGCATGACAGCAGATATAGTTTTTTGCTGGGTTACTTTTTCCATCTGGTTTGTGACAACCTGTGGAATATTCGCATCGGGAATCCAAGCCGCTATTATTACGCTGACCTGTTTGACCATCAGGAAGATGCCACCTGGCATGTCAAAAGTGACTGGTACGGGCTGGATTTTGTGTATGTGCGTGACCAGCCGGAAAGTTTTTTCTGGAAAGATTTTTTAAATTTCCCCAATCCGGCAAGCTGCCTGCCCTTTTTACCGGAGTCCGCGCTGCATCAGCGCTTAAATCATATACGCCAGTTCTACAGCCAATCCACGGAAAAAATGACCCTCAATCGCTCCTATGTATACTTAAACGAAACCACCATGAACCGATTTATAGAGGAAAGCACGGTGATTTTGCTGCAAGTTCATCAGGTAGTGCAGTTGGGAGAAAATGTGAATTCACAGTTGATGGTGCTGCCTCTGCTGCCAAACTTTCAACCCACAGGCTATAAACCACTTGGCAACTGGGAAAATCTCCCCGTGCGTTTATGTCCCGATGACCCCACGATGTAACAGGAAGCACTCCAACCCAAACTATACTATACTTAAGCGTGAACAGGAGGGACGTGTCCTATGGAACTGGCGCAGCTTCAGGAAAAAAATAAACAACTGGAAGCCGAACTTCAGCAGGCCAAACTTAAATTGGCCGAACAACAACTTGAAGTGGCGCTGCTGCACCAGTTTGACCGGGAAATGGCACGCAGTTCCGATATTAACTTTATCCTCGAATACGGCCTCAATTGGGTCATGGAGCGCACCGAAGCGCAGCACGGGTTAATTGCTAAGTGGGTGGCGGAACGGCGTTATTTTCAGGTGCTTATCAGCCAGGGGCAGCCGATGGGAGAAATTCATGAAGTGGGAAATACGCTGGAACTGCCCGACCACCTCAAACCGGAAACCACAATTGAGGACGGCGACACGGAACTCATGTTCAGCGAAGATAAACGCTGTCTGGTGGCGGATTTACGCCAGCCGGATATGAATCTGATCGGGGTGCTGCTGCTTCAGCGCAGTGACCGCGAATTTAATTTTAAGGAAGATGAAAAATACTTCACTAAAAATGTAGCGAATCGGCTGGCAATTTCGCTGCATCAGACGACCCTCTTAAATAACGTGCAGGCGCTAAACCAGCACCGCGCCCGGTTGTTCCGTCTGCTTTCGCACGATTTACGCCAGCCGTTAACCGTCCTGATGGGTTACATTCAACTGGCCGATTTTGCCCTTAAACAAAACAATACGGAAGTGCTAAGCGGCTACATAGAACAGATTGGTAAGGGGGCAAGCGACCTATCGGATTTGCTGGAGGAAGTGCTGCTGCTTGACCGCTTACAGGAGATTCGCCGCAATACCTGGGAAACTATCTCGCTGAATCAGGTGTGCGAACGGGCGCTTGAAAAACACTATTCCATGATTAGCCTGAAGGGGCATAAGCTGGATATTGATTTTACGGATGAAGATTCACGCTGCCGAGGACTATCTCTCTACATGCGGGAGGCGGTGAGCAATCTGATTAGCAACGCGGTGAAATATACGCCGGACAAAGGCCAGATTAAACTCCGCCTGTGGGGACAGGATAACCGATGGCATTTTGAGGTCATCGACAGCGGCTATGGGATTTCACCGGATAAACAAAAACACCTGTTTGAACCCTTTTTCCGGGCGCAGGAACCCGGCACGCAGGACATTAAAGGCACGGGCTTGGGCTTGAATCTGGTCAAAGAGATTATCGAGCAGCACGGCGGTGAAGTGTACTTCCAGAGTGAACTGGGCAAAGGCAGCACCTTCGGATTCTGGGTGCCAAAACCCCAGACCGGCCCGCTTTCTTCGACAGGAAAATGAATGGAAACTGATACAATAGGAGAAGGATTCAAATGGTGGATAATATAGAAGTCGTCTTAAGTTTGCCTGCCGATTTGGTTTCCCGTGCGAAAGAAGCAGGCATGTTAGATGACGCTCATATAGCACGCCTGCTTGAAGCAGAACTTCAAAGGCAGCAGCGTCAGGCTGCTGCTTCTCAACTCCAGGCAGATTTAAAAAAACTGCGGGCGGCTTCTGACCCGCTTTCGGATGGTGAAATCACGGCACTGGTTAATGACGAAATTGAAGCCCACCGCACCGCTAATCGCTAACCGCTATTCCCCTTTTCCCCCCCAGTTTTGTAACCCTTTGCCGTTGGCAGGGTTATAGATGGGAAAGTGCGGCGTCTGTTATAATTCTGCCGCAACTGAAAAAGTCTCGGAGAACATATCGAAAATGTCTGACCGTCGAGTCGTGATTACAGGCATGGGTATCCTCTGCCCGGTAGGAAACACCGTCGAAGAAGCCTGGAACAACATTAAACAGGGCAACTCTGGCATCGCGCCGATTGAACGTTTTGATACCAGCCATCTGGAAGTCAAATTTGGGGGAGAAGTCAAAAACTTTGATCCGGTAGCCGTATTGGGTCGGCGTGAAGCCCGCCGGACCGACCGGATTACCCAGTTCGCGCTGGAAGCGACCCGTCAGGCCATGGAACAGGCACAGCTTGAAGTAACAGACGAAAATCGCTGGGATATTGGTGTGATTATGGGAACGGGCATTGGCGGCCTAAGTACCATTCAGGAAGGGGTAATTGATTTTCATGAACGGGGGTCAAAAGCCATCAGCCCCTTATGGGTGCCGATGATTCTATCCGACAGTCCTGCCGGAAAAATCAGCATTGATTACGGATTGCGCGGCGCCAACTGGTCACTCAGCAGCGCGTGTTCCACCGGAAATAACGCGATTGGCGAAGCGGCGGCCTATATTGCACGCGGCGCGGCAGAAGTTATGATTACCGGAGCTACCGAAGGCGGCGTGATTGACATTGCGGTAGCGGCCTTTAACAACATGACCGCGATCTCCCGCCGCAACGATGACCCATCAAAAGCCTCCCGTCCCTTTGATGTAGACCGCGACGGGTTTGTCATGTCGGAAGGGGCGGCGGTGCTGATTCTGGAATCGCTGGAACATGCCGAAAAACGCGGGGCCAAAATCCTGGCGGAGGTCGTCGGCTACGGGGCAACATCGGATGCGTACCACGTCACCGCACCGGATGAAAGCGGCGAAGGGGCGCGGCGTGCCATGCTCATGGCGCTGAAAGATGCGAATCTGACCGTGAATGACATTGATTACATCAATGCACACGGGACAAGCACCCCTCTGAACGACAAAATGGAAACCTTCGCTATTAAAAATGCGTTTGGAGAACAGGCCTATAACATTCCGGTGAGTTCAACCAAATCCATGACCGGACACGTCATGGGGGCGGCGGCGGCGGTGGAATCCGTGTTTTGTATCAAAGCGCTTCAGGATAACTTCATTCCGCCAACGATTAACCTTGACCATCAGGACCCGGAACTGGATTTAGATTTTGTGCCGCATGTAGGCCGCGCGAAGGAACTGAACTATGTGATGTCCAACTCGTTCGGTTTTGGTGGTCACAATATGGTCGTTATTTTTGGTAAGTACAGAGCGAATGGCAAATAACAACAAACCCCGCGCGGTCACGGGCAGTCTGATGTCTGGGCCGGCTGTGCCTGCCCTGCGATATGCTCATATCGTTGGGTGGGGCATGGCCGTGCCGGATCAGATTCTGACGAATCACGATATGGAAGCCATTGTCGATACAGACGACGAGTGGATTAGCTCACGGACGGGTATTCATGAACGTCGAATCGCGGGTGAAAATGAATCCACGACTCAACTGGCATTCCGGGCGGCCAAAAAAGCGCTGGAAGTCGCCAACATTCTGCCGACGGATGTGGATTTAATTGTGGTGGCGACCTCCACGCCGGAGCATATTTTCCCCAGTACCGCGTCGCTGGTGCAGGATTTACTCGGCGCGAGTCGGGCGGGCGCGTATGATTTAAGCGCGGCCTGTTCCGGTTTTGTCTACGCGCTGGATATGGCTGGCTCAAAAGTCCGTACCGGAGATGTGGATATTGCCATCGTGATTGGGGCGGAAACGATGAGTCGGGTCATGGACTGGACAGATCGGGGAACGTGCATCCTGTTCGGGGATGGCGCGGGGGCTGTTGTGTTGCAGGGTAAAAGTGAGCCAGGCGGCATCCTGAGCAGCGAATTACGTTCGGATGGCGCGGGCTGGGATATGCTGGGTGTGCCAACCGTCGGCAGCCTGGATACCTATCTTAAAAACCATGCTGAATCGGATGACATGGCTTTAGACCAGCCGCGTCGCGCCCTGCACCGTCTACATATGAATGGGCGGGAAGTGTTTAAATTTGCCACGCGCGTGGTCAGCGAAAGTATTAAAAATGTGGTGCGGGATGCTCATCTGGAACTGGAGAATGTAGCGCTGGTTGTCCCCCATCAGGCGAATCAGCGCATTTTAGACCATGTTGCCAAGCAGCTCAAAATGCCGGAAGAAAAGTTTTACAGCAACGTTTCCCGCTATGGGAATACGTCTGCCGCCTCAATTCCGATTGCGCTGTGTGAGGCGATTGAAGAAGGTCGGGTGAAGCCGGATGACCATGTGGTGATGATTGGGTTTGGCGGCGGCCTGACCTGGGCCTCAATGGTTGTGCGGTGGAGTGCGGTGGGCGCGGAAAGCGATAAGCTGATGGACATGCGCCGCAGTTTTATTTACCGTTATGCGGTGTGGCGGCGAAATGTGCAAATGCGCTGGCGGCATTTTGTGCGTTACCTGCGTGGTCTGGGGCGTCCGCAGCCTAGAGAGGCTATGCTTAAGCTCAAGGAACGTATTGAGGAACGGGATTGGTAGAGGTTCATTAATAATTTTCGGGGTTGTCGGTAGCCAGCCCTTCGGCAGCCCCCGCTTTTAATAATTCCGCATCTGCCGTCAGAAAAGTTAAATCACTTATTTTTACCGAAAGCAGCAGGGAATTGGCGCGTAAAGCACACGCCAACTGAACACTGTCGTAACCTCGCAGTCCATGGGTTCTTGCTAAACTGGCTGCACGGCTGCAAACAGCAGCGTCTATTTCCATGACAACAAATCGACGCTTAAGATACCGTTCAAATAAGCGCATGAGTCTGATTTCATCGGCGGGGGTCAGCATTTTACCGCGCACTCTACGCGCAAAAGTGCTTGCAACTTCTGCATGGGTAATTCTAGCGACTGCAAGGTAAGTATTCGGTGCAAAAACCTTTCTTATTATCCAGGAAGTACCTTTTTCAGTGAGATAGCGTTTGATTAATGCGCTGGTATCCAGATAATAATAGGTCATTACCATCCCTGCTTACGTTCCTCAATCACCATTTGAGCGCCAGAGATGCTCTCCATTTGGGCTGGCGCAGGTGCTTCATCTTCTATGAAAGTGTCATCTTCGGGTAAGGTAATGCCAGCATCCCCTAATTTTCTCAGGCGATTATAAATTTCCTTGAGGCTGAGAGATGAATTGTACTGCTCAACCATTTCCTCTAGCAGCGATTCCACAGAGCGCTGTTCCTGCTCAGCAAGAGCGCGTAACCGTTCCGCAAGCGGGGATTCAATCAATAAGCCTGCCATAGTATGTTATACCACCTCCTGCCCATGATTATAACCGCAAAGGCAGTTCAGAGAGTTCCAGGGCGAGCCTTGTTCTTCCATGTATCGTTTGGCTAAAGCGCTTGTATCCAGAAAATACGTTACCATCCCTGCTTACGTTCCTCAATAATCAGCGCTGAAAGTGAGCCTGCTTTTCCGGCACGTTGAGCAATTGCTTCAAGTTCTTCTTCGTCAATGGGCGGTTCGTCAGGGACATCAGGGGGAACAATAATTTCCGGTAGTCCCCGTAGCCGTGCATTGATTTCCTTAACAGTTAGTGCGCCAGCATATCTTTCAACCATATCCTCTATCAGGGATTCCACAGAGCGCTGTTCCTGCTCAGCAAGAGCGCGTAACCGTTCCGCAAGCGGGGATTCAATCAATAAGCCTGCCATCTTTGCTACCTCCTGCCCATGATTATAACCGCAAAATTGGGTCGTGATATTTATCGTGCTTTTTAAGGCAATGGTTCTCTATGCCTTCCCGCTAAAATGCCGCAAAATAATAAATAGTGATTTGATTACTTATTCAAGGATAAGCAATGAATTGGGATACAAGTTTTGCAGCACGCACCGCCCACATGCGGCGCTCCACGATTCGAGAAATCCTTAAACTGACCTCCCTGCCCGAAGTGATTTCTTTTGCGGGCGGGCTGCCCGCACCGGAGTATTTTCCGGTAGAACGGGTGCGAAAAGCAACCGATACCGTATTGGCCGAACGTGGGCAGGAAGTCTTACAGTACAGCACCACTGAAGGCATGGTCGAACTGCGTGATTTTATTGCTAAACGGCTGTCCTCCTCCAATTTGCAACTGACGAAGGATAACGTTGTCATTGTCACTGGCTCGCAGCAGGGGCTGGATTTAATCGGGCGGGTGCTGCTGGATGAAGGCGATACCGTCATTGTGGAAAATCCAACCTATCTGGGGATGCTGCTCTCCTGGAAGCCCTTAGGGGTCAACTTTGTACCAGTCACTACGGATATGGAGGGGATGCGGGTTCAGGAATTAGAACCCCTGTTGCAGAAATATCAGCCGAAACTCGTTTACTCTGTGCCGACCTTTCAAAATCCCAGAGGCATAACCTTGAGCGAAGAACGGCGGACGGAATTGGTGCGGCTGGTCGATGACTACAGTGTGCCGCTGGTGGAGGACTGCGCGTACAGCGAACTGCGTTACAGTGGCGATCCGGTGACTTCTCTGCTGGAAATGGACGCGCTTCATCTGGGGACGAACCGTATGGAAGGCAACGTGATTTACCTGGGGACGTTTTCTAAAATTTTAACCCCTGGTCTGCGGATTGGCTGGATTGCCGCGCCCTTTCCAGTGATTGATAAAGTGGTGCAGGCCAAACAGTCCGCCGATTTACACACCAGCACCCTGACTCAATTTATCACCTATGAAATTTCACAGGATGGCTTTTTAGAAACTCATATTCAAAAACTGCGGGAAGTCTACAGCGAACGCCGTGATGTGATGGTGGCAGCCATGGAACAGTATTTTCCGGAAGAAGTCCACTTTACCCGACCGGATGGTGGGTTGTTTTTGATGGCCGAATTTCCGGACTATGTGGATGCTGCCGAACTGCTCAAGCTGGCCGTGGAAAAGAAAGTCGCGTTTATCCCCGGCGAAGATTTTTATGTGGGGGGCATCGGCCGAAACACCTGCCGTTTGAATTTCTCCAACCAGAAACCCGACCGGATTGAAGAAGGGATTCGCCGGATGGGTGAACTGCTGAAAGATGAGGTTATCGCGCACCAGTTCGCTGCGAAATAATTAAGAGTCGGGGCGGGGACGAGGGCGGTATGCCCGATTCCCGCCCCTATCCTTCAATCAGAAGCGATTCAGGGTCCTCCATCAACTGCTTTACCCGCACCAAAAACTGCACGGATTCGCGCCCGTCCACAATACGATGGTCATACGTGAGGGCAACATACATCATCGGCCGAATCACAATCTCGCCTTTGACCACGACCGGACGGTCCACAATATTATGCAGCCCCAGAATCCCTACCTGCGGCGGGTTTAAAATCGGGGTACTCATCATCGAACCAAAAATTCCCCCGTTGGTAATGGTAAACGTGCCGCCTTTCAGGGCTTCCAGCGACAGCGTGCCTTCACGCACCTGTTCCGCATACTGTTTAATGGTTTTTTCAATCTCCGCAAAGGAGAGGCGGTCAGCATCCCGCAGGACAGGGACGACCAATCCTTCTTCGTCCCCAATGGCGATGCCAATATCGTAATAATGTTTGAGGACAATTTCATCGCCCTGAATTTCCGCGTTCAGACGGGGGAAAACCTTCAGCGCCCCGACCACGGCTTTCACAAAAAAGGAGCTTAATCCTAAACTGACCCCGTATTTTTCTTTAAACGCCTCTTTGCGCCGTTTGCGGATTTCCTGTACCGCACTCATGTCGATTTCGTTGAAGGTGGTCAGCATGGCGGCGGTTTGCTGCGCTTCGACCAGGCGGGCGGCGATGGTGCGGCGGCGGCGCGACATTTTGACCCGTTCTTCCCGTACCGAACGGGCGGGTTCAAAAATCACAGCAGGCGATTCAACTGGCGCGGGGGGCAGGTCAGCAGATTTTTTCCCGTCAATGGCACGCTGGACATCCTCACGGGTGATTCTGCCGCGTGCGCCCGTTCCCTGTACCTGAGACAAATCGACCTTCGCTTCTTCGGCCACCCGTTTAGCGACGGGAGTCACGGGCGTTTCGGGTGGTGATTCCGGCTGCTGTGCCACTTTTTCAGGGGGTTTTTGCGCGCCCGCCGAGTCTAACACCGCCAGCACATCCCCTACTTTGACATCTGCGCCTTCGGGATAATTGATTTTGCTGAGGACGCCGCTTTCATCTACCGCCACTTCCACATTCACTTTATCGGTTTCAAGTTCAACAATCACATCCCCCGCCTGAAGCGGGTCGCCGACCTTTTTCAGCCAGCGTGCAATCGTCGCCTCATGAACGGATTCGCTTAACTCAGGCACAACAATTTCAGTTGGCATTATTCTTCTCCCCATGTGTTCCATCGGAACGCATATTCGACCACTATCGCCTGATTTTTCTTATAGGTTTCGGTTGAGCCTTCCGCCGGACTGGAACTGCGGGTGCGTCCCACGTAGCGCACAGGGACATCCAGCCCGATTTTTTTGACCAGCCGTTCCAACCGCCAGCCGATGTATTCCCATGCGCCCATATTTTTCGGTTCTTCCTGCACCCAGACAATTTCCTGCAAATTGGGGTAGCGCTGAAAGGTCTGGGTAAGTTCGCGCACGGGAAGCGGATACAATTGTTCCACGCGGGCAAGCGCTACGTGTTTATCGGTTTCACGAAATTCACTGGTGACTAAATCGGTATACACTTTGCCACTGCACAATACCAGCCGTGTGACCCCTTCCGCTTCTTTTTCGTCATAAATATCGTCTATAACCGGCATCCAGCGCCCGTTGACCAGTTCATCCATTGAAGAATAGACCAGAGGATGCCGCAGCAGACTTTTGGGGGTCATAACGATGAGGGGCAGGGGATCACTTTCCAGCAGGAGTGCCTGCCGCCGCAGCAAATGAAAATACTGCGAAGCGCGGGTGCAGTAAGCGATTCGCATATTTTTTTTGGCGGCCAACTGCAAAAACCGTTCCAGACGGGCGCTGGAATGGTCTGGCCCTTTGCCCTCGTTGCCATGCGGTAGCAGCAGCACCAGCGACACCGTTTGATTCCATTTGGCATTGGCCGACGTGATAAATTCGTCGATGACTACCTGTGCGTTATTAACAAAATCGCCAAACTGCGCCTCCCACACCACCAGCCGATTCGGGGACTGTACGTTGTAACCGTATTCAAAAGCTAGGGCTGCATTTTCTGAAAGGGGACTGTTGTAAATTTCAAAGGCGGCGCTGGCCTGTGGGAAGACCTGCAAGGGAACAAATCGTTCCCCTGTCACCGCATCATGTAAAACGGCATGGCGCTGGCTGAACGTGCCGCGTTCCACATCCTGACCGGTAAATCGAATCGGCACGCCGTCCGCCAGAATCGTCGCAAAGGCCAGTTCTTCGGCGGTAGACCAGTCGATAGCGGGTTCGTCGCTGTGCAGGGCATCGCGGCGGGCTTTGAGGGTACGGCTGAGTTTGCGATGCACGTTAAAGCCATCGGGATACTGCCCCAGCGCTTCATTCATTTCAATCAGATGTTCCGCCCGCACGCCCGTGACCACTTGAGAAGCGCGTCCGGGTGGGGCAGCAAAAGGCAGCGCTTTGGGAATTAAATCGTCATCCGTCAGGCTTTCATAAATATGCTGAAGATTCTGCTCATGTTCTTTGACCAGCGATTCCGGTTCACCTTCGTTGATTTGCTGCCGTTTGAGCAGCGTATTTGCCCACACCTGCCGCACACGGGCATGATTTTTCACTTTTTCGTACATCATCGGCTGGGTATATTCTGGCTCATCCAGTTCGTTATGCCCGTAGCGACGGTAGCCGATGAGGTCAATCACAAAATCTTTTTGAAATTCGCGGTGATAGGCATAGGCAAAACGTGCCGCTTCAATACATGCTTCGGGGTCGTCAGCGTTAACATGCAAAATCGGAATGTCATACCCTTTGGCCGGATCGCTGGCATAATTGGTGCTGCGTGAATCACTGGGCAGCGTGGTAAAACCAATCTGGTTGTTGGCGATAATATGCAGGGTGCCGCCGGTGCGGTAGCCGGGCAGATTCGCCAGATTCAGCGTTTCGGCCACTGACCCCTGTCCGGTAAAAGCAGCATCGCCATGAATCAGCACGGTCAGGGCGTGTCGGTGATCAAATTCGGGAGCGCCGCCCCGGTTGACCAGCGATTCCGCCGCCCGTGCCATGCCTACCGCCACCGCGTTGACCGCTTCCAGATGACTCGGATTGGCAGGCATCCTTACCCGCAAACTGGCAACTTCATGAGCCATACTTTTGTGATATTTTACGTCGCCCAGATAGCCAAACTGGTCTTCCAGTTTGTTGTTGTTGCTGATGACGGCATCCTTAAATTCCGCCAGAATTTCCTGATAGGGTTTGTTTAAAATATGCGCCATCACGTTCAGCCGCCCCCGGTGCGCCATGCCGATGGAGACATCTTTATAATTATCAGCCGCCGCCCCATCAATCATCACATCCAGCATGGGGACAAGCATATCCAGCCCTTCAATCGAAAAACGGTACTTTCCGGGGAAGGTGCGGTGTAAAAACAGTTCCAGCGTTTCAATTTCGGTCAGCCGTTCCAGCAGGGCGCGGCCATCCATCGGCTGCACATCGGGATGAAAACGGCGGGTTTCGGCGGCTTCTTTCAGCCATTCACGCTCCGCCGGATGATGCACATGATCCCAATCATGACCGATAGTAGAGGTATACACCTGTCGCAGCCCCTGAATCACCTCATAGGCGGTGGTCGAACGGGCGGTGATGGAGCTTTTGATGATGGCGGCGGGCAGGGTTTTTAAATCATCATCTGTAATCCGATGGGCGGATACATGTAAATTAGGGTCGTCGGGCGGTGGCGACCCCAGCGGGTCAAGCCGCGCTCCAAAATGCCCTACTGCCCGCAGCGACTTGGCGTAACGCACCGCCGCCACCGCTTTAAACAGTTCCCGAAAGGTCATTTCGGTGGTAAGGGCAGGGGCAGCGTGTCCGTTGGTCGGCGGTGTCCACTGGCGGAACAATAGCTGCAAATCCTCTGCCACAGAATCGGGGTCGGCCTGATAGCGGTCATACTGGTCAAGCAGATACCCTGCGTTGGGGCCGTGAAAATACTGCCAGAAGTCCATATACACCTTTTTGAGTATGGCTGTCTTTTTTATTCTAAATCGGCTGCGACGAGAATACCAATAGGAACTGTTTTTCTGGATTCGCTGTCTAATTTATGAGAACAGGGAGAAACCGTGATGCTGCCTTTTTTAGCTGCCCCCCGACGGTATATTTTGAGTCCAACCGCCAAACTGGAACTGGTCTATTTGCGGCGGCGATTGGTCGAACGGGGGAGATGGCTGCGTGTGCTGGATGGGCTGCTGCTTTTACTGTGTGTGGGGGTCGCGGCCATTCCCCTGCGCCTTTACGTCACCCACGAATATCGCGGCTGGATGATTTTGATGATGGTGGTCATCACGGCACTGCATTTTACGGTTGTGCTGCGGACTCTGCTGCTGGCCGGAAACAGCATCGCCCGCGAAAAAACGTGGTGGGATGAATTTGTGCTGACCGGACTCGACGCGCGGCAGATTGTTCTGGGCAAGTGGTGGGCAGTCATGCGCTATACGGCGGGGTCACATGTTTTTGTGGCGCTGCTGCGGTTGGGGCTGGCGCTGGCGTATACCCAATATATGCACAAAGGTTTTAACCCCATGCGCTGTCCGTTTGGAGGGGCAGCTTTCTGCCATGTCAGCTATGGCTATTACGTAGTGGGCAATGGTTTTAACATCGTGTACGACTACGCGCCGCTTCAACCTGCTCTGTGGAAAATTATGCTGGCGGGTCTGATTCTGATTCTGTTTGCGCTGCTGGAAGTGGCACTGCTTTCCGCGATTGGAATCACCAGCGCTCTGCTGACCAGCCGCAATTTACGGATTTTTGTAGCGATTCTCATACGCGGACTGCTGTTTCTGGCGGCGGTGCTGTCCATTCTGGCAACGGAAACCAACTGGCGGATTATTAACGCAGTCAGCACCTACGACTGTACGCCTTATTACCCCGGTTCATTTCCTTTTATCTGCCCCGAATGGGCATTAATCATGGAAACGACGGAACTGGGCATCGCTACCTTTGGCGACAACGGCAATTTTATCGCCGCAATGGTGATGCGTCCGACGGGCAACGACCTGTTTGTGTTTCGGAATGTGGCGGGCAGTGCATTGATTGGGGTGGTTTTGTATAGTTTTACCCTGTGGCTGATGCTGCGCCTGGCGCAGATTCTAGTTATTCGACAAAAAGCCCTCCGCCCCTATAATTGAGGAAACACAGGACTATTTATTCTATGCAGGCGACGTTTGAATTTTACGGCGACCTGAATTATTTTCTATCGCCGAACCGGAAAAACCGTGCCTTTACCCATACTTTTGACCATCTGGCATCCATTAAGGATATGGTTGAATCGCTGAATGTGCCGCACCCGGAAGTGGATGTCATTGTGGTCAATGGGGCATCAGTGGATTTTAATTATCTGGTGCGGAACGGCGACACCTTTCAGGTGTATCCGCATGACCTCACGCCGCCATTAGCCCCGTTGATTCGGCTTTACCCGCCGCCGCTTGAAGAAGCCCGCTTTATTCTGGATACACACCTGGGCAAACTGGCAACCTATTTACGGATGCTTGGGTTTGATACGTTGTACAGCAATTGTTATGAGGATGAGGTGCTGGCGGAAATTTCATTTGCGGAAAAACGGATTTTGCTGACTCGTGACCTGGGGGTGCTGAAACGTGGAATCGTCGAATATGGCTATTTTGTCCGCAGCACGCACCCCGAACGCCAGCTTTTTGAAATCCTGAAACGTTACAACCTGACTCAAACGCTTGTGCCGTTTAAGCGGTGTATGACCTGCAACGGCCCGCTTGAACCCATTGACAAAGATTCCATCAGCGAACGGCTGATGCCCAGTACGCGCGTATATTACAACGAATTTTATTTTTGCCCTCACTGCGACAAAATTTACTGGAAAGGCTCACACCACGAACGTATGAAAACCTTCATTCAGAATGCGCTGAATATCCAAATTGATTAACTGTTGGGCGTGAGAATATGAATCAGCACCCCGATGGTTTCATATAACATCATCACAATGGCAATCAGCAGACCGGACAGCAGCGAAGTCGCAAAAATCACCCCATAATACAGGGTGCGGAAGCCTACGGCCGGAAAGGTATCCGATTCATTGAGGGGGATGCTAATAAACGCCAGCAGCAGCGTCGAAAAAGAAAGGGTAATCGTACAGAGGAGGGAAATACGTTTGACCTGCCGGAAAAACTTTTCATCAAAATGGATGTTGCTCTGATGTGCCAGCGCCACCATCGTGAGCATGAGCGCGAGAATGGTGGAACAGGCAGTAATGGCCGCAAAACAAAGGGTTTGGACAGACGGATTCACCGCTTCTAGCAGCCGAATCGCCTGCCTCCCGCCGTAAATTTCCCCTACGCCCAGATAACCTAATAAGGCCAACCCAAAGGCCAGCAGCCCTCCTAACCATATCCAGCGCGAACGCAGCAGAGGGCGGTCCTGAAGCACCACGTCGGCGGGTATCGGAAGTTCCTGTGTCATGGCGTCCATTCTGGGGGTATCACATGAAGCACAGATGATAGGCCGCTTAGAAATTCAGGTGTATTCTCACTAACCTGCTGCTTTTAGGGTGTGCCATACTGCAATAGAAAGGAGTGTTTCATGTTTGCAGAGAACGCAAAAGAATTTCTGGCACAAAAAAATATTGCCGTCGTGGGGGTTTCCCGCACGGAAAAAGATGCAGCGAATGGGATTTATACGACTCTCCGCAGCAAAGGCTATCACGTGTTTCCGGTCAACCCGAACGCGGACACGGTAGAAGGCGATACGTGTTACCATCATTTAAAAGACATCCCTGAAAAACTGGATGGGGTGATGATTGTAACGACCCCAAAAGTTGCGATAGATGTGGTGCATGAATGTGCTGAAGTGGGTGTGCCGCGTGTGTGGATGCACAAAAATGCTCTGCTGGGCGAAGCCCGCAGCAGTGTTTCCGACGAAGCGGTCACTTTTTGCAAGGAACACGGCATTACCGTGATTGATGGTGGCTGCCCGATGATGTTTATGGATTTCCCGCACAAGTGTATGCGCTGGATGCTGGGTATGATGGGCAAGCTGCCGCATTAGCGGTTGGCGGTTAGCCGTTAGCGATTAGGAGTAGGGGCGGGGACAAGGGCGGTACGCCCGATACCCGCCCGAAAAAAGGGCAGGCATCGCTCGTTTCACTCGCTTGTCCCTGCCCCTACATTTATCTTCTTGTCCGCGAAGGGTTTGGGGTAAGGTTAAAAAGGCGGGCATCGTCCCCGTCCCTACCGCAAAATTAGATGGCTATCCCCGAACTCATGCCACAAATAGCCCGCATTTACGGCTTCAGCATACGCTTCTCGAATCAGCGGCTGCCCCGCCAGCGCGTAAAGCATGGCAAGATGAGTTGTGACCGGTTCATGGAAGCCGGTAATTAATCCATCGACCACAAATACACCCGTTTCGGGTCGAATGTAGCGGCGGGTGAAGCCACGCGCCGGACGCACCTGCCAGCCATCCCACGCCGATTCCAGCGCCCGCACCACCGTTGTCCCAACTGCAATCACCCGCCGCTTGTCCCGTTTGGCCGTATTAATCAGATTGGCAGTTTCTGCGGGAACGCTAAACGGTTCGGGATAAAGCGGGTGCTGGTCAGCATCCTCAATTTCCACTTCCAGACTCGATACTCCCGTATGCAGGGTGATTTTGGCAACCTCTACCCCGCGATTGTCTAAGCCTTCCATCACCCGCCCTGTAAAAGGGAATCCGGCGGAAGGGCCTTCGGCGCTGCCGGGCTGGTCGGCGAAAATCGTTTGATACGCTGCCAGGGGATAATCGCCATCCAGATAGCCGTAACGAATCGGTTGTCCCTGATGCAGCATGGCGGGGGTCAAATCTCCTTGAAACTGGATAAACCACAGGCGCGGCAGGCCAGGATAGGGAGTGATGAGCCGCCCCGGGACGCCACCCGCTTCTATCCGCATCCCTTTTTCCAGAGGCAGCGGCCCCGGCAGCGAAGGACTCCAGCGCGGTTCAGCCAGCCACAAATTTTTTCCGTAATGGGTCGAAAGATTCAGGGTAAAAGCGCCGATTCTACCTGACGCGGGCAGGCTGGCGGGTAGGGTTGCGCTGCAGTTGACCACGACTACATCCCCCGGCTGCAAAAAGTCCGGCAGACGATAAAACTGTGTATGGAAATGCCCGTCCAGACTGCTAACCAGCAGACGCACCGCGTCGCGGGTGAGGCCACGTGCTTCTGGCGGGCGGGTCGCTTCTAATCCTGACGGGCGTTCAAACAGCAGGTCACTGCGTTTCATCCGGCCACCTCCCAGACTTCGGCCTGTGCTTTATACCGTTTGCCGTTTATATCAGCATGATTCTGTCCCAGCAGCCACGCCCAGAATGGCAGGGTGACTTCTGGCAGGGGGCGGTCAGAAATATCTTCGCCGAAGAACGCATCCTGATGCATGTCCGTCCGCATATCACCGGGGTCAACGCTCACGACACTGATATTTTCCAGTTCATTTGCCAGTGTGAGCGAAATGAGATCCAGCGCGGCTTTGCTTGCTCCATAACCGCCCCATCCGGCATACCCTCCGATAGCGGCATCACTGCTCAAATTGACGACCAGCCCGTTCGCCGCCTGCAAAAATGGCAGCATAACCTGTATCAGCGCGACGGGTGCTATCACATTCACCTTAAACACCTCTGCCAGCGCTTCCAACGGGTAATTCATCAGAGTCGGCATAGGAACGGGGCCAAGCGTTGACGCATTGTTGATGAGCAGGTCAAGGCGGCCTAATTTTTGCACCACATCGACTAACTGCTGGCGGTGTGCCGGATCGCTAACATCCCCCTGAATGGCGGTAACGTGGCTTAATTCTCGCACGGCAGCCAGTAAATTTTTTTCGCCGCGTGCCGTGACAATGACATGATAGCCATCCAGAAATTTTGCCAGGGTATAACCCAGCCCTTTACTCGCGCCCGTAATGAGGGCGATTTTTTGTGTCATCCGATTTGCTCCTGTTTCTATCAGTGTAAAAAAACAGGCAGGTTGGTTACATCCGACATTGGACAGGGAACAACCTGTACGAAAGAATAGATTCGTCCCTGTTATGTGGGGACATGGAGATTTATAGATGAATAAAATGGCGATTTTTTTCGTGATTCTGGTTTTGACCCTGCTGCCTGTCATCGGGCAGGCGCAGCAGGATACGACTGCCCCTTACCTCAACCCTGATTTGCCTGTTGAAGAACGGGTAGAGGATTTACTTGCCCGTATGTCGCTCGAAGAAAAAATCGGGCAAATGACCCTGGTCGAAGTAAATAGTATTCAGCCGGAAGATATTACCCGTTTGTATCTGGGTGGCATCCTTAGCGGCGGTGACGGCGACCCCAAACCGGGAAATGAGCCGGATTACTGGTCGGAAATGGTCAACGGATTGCAAAATTACGCGCTCGAAACCCCGTTAGCCATCCCGATTATTTACGGCGTGGACGCGGTGCATGGGCATAACAATGTCGAAGGGGCGGTGGTGTTCCCGCACAACATCGGACTCGGCGCAACCCGCAACCCCAATTTAATAGAAGAAATTGGACGTATTACCGCGCTGGAAATGATTGCGACGGGCATTTACTGGAACTATGCGCCGTGTGTGGCCGTGCCGCAGGATATTCGCTGGGGGCGTACTTACGAAGGATTCAGCGAAAATACCGAATTGGTAACAGAACTCTCACTCGCTTATTTACGTGGTTTGCAGGGCGACTCACTGTCCGACCCGTACAGTGTGCTGGCAACCCCCAAACATTACGTAGGGGATGGCGGCGCGGTCTGGGGAACATCGACCAGCAACGGCGCTCCCATTGACCGGGGAGTTACGGATGTGGATGAAGAAACGCTGCGAAAAGTTCACCTTGCTCCGTATGTGGCTGCTGTTGAAAATGGCGCGATGAGCATCATGGTCTCGTTTTCCAGTTGGGGCGGGCTGAAAATGCACGCGCAAAAATACCTGATTACCGATGTGCTGAAGGGCGAAATGGGATTTCAGGGATTTGTGGTGTCGGATTGGGCAGGTGTGGACGAAATTTCCCGCGATTATTACACGGCGGTGGTCGCGTCCATCAACGCGGGAGTGGATATGAATATGGTGCCGTCGGATTATCACCGTTTTATTGAGGTCATGCACGAAGCGGTTGAAAAAGGTGATATTTCCATCGAACGGATAGACGATGCGGTACGGCGTATCCTGCGGGCGAAATTTATGATGGGCTTATTTGAGCATCCTTATGGGGATGATTCGCTGCTGGCGGAAGTGGGGTCGCCGGAACACCGCGAAGTCGGGCGGCAGGCGGTACGGGAATCGCTGGTGCTGCTGCAAAATAACAACGATGCTCTGCCTATCGCTAAAGACGTGGAAACGATTTATGTGGCGGGCATGGCCGATGATATTGGGATTGCCTCCGGCGGCTGGACGATTCGCTGGTCAGGCCAGCCGGGAGACATTACCCCCGGAACGACCCTCCTGGAAGCGATTCAAAATACGGTTTCCGACTCCACTACGGTTGAATACAACCCATCCGGTGATTTTGAAGGCACGGCGGACGTGGGAATCGTGGTTGTAGGGGAACTGCCCTATGCGGAATGGTTCGGGGATACCGATGATTTGTCACTGCCGGATGGACAAATCCGCATGATTGAATCCATGCGCCAGCACGCCGATAAAGTGGTGGTGATTCTGCTCTCTGGCCGCCCGATGATGATCACCGACCTGCTCGCTATGACGGATGGGTTTGTGGCGGCGTGGCTGCCCGGCACAGAGGGACAGGGGGTAGCGGACGTGCTGTTTGGGGATTTTCCGTTCACGGGCAAACTGCCGTATTCATGGCCGCGCAGCATGGAACAGGTGCCGCTGTCCGCGCTGCAAAACGACGATGACCCCCCTCTATTTGAGTTCGGCTACGGCTTAACGTATTAAAATCGCAAGGGACAGTTTTTAGGCTGTCCCTTTTTGTTTAGTTATAATGAGAGAATTTGTATAATATAACTAAATAAGTTTTCTGGATACGCTATTATGGCAAAGGAACGTAGGAAAATAAGAGTTTCAAATACGGATTCCCAAAGAGCGATTAAGGAGGGAGAAGCTAAGGGATGGAAACTAATCGATTCACAAAAGGATAGTGAAGATGTTTTGCTACTTTTTGAGCAACAGAAAACTAATAGATCATGTCTCGCTGTTGTCCTTCTCAGTATTTTTAGTCTGACTTCCTGTTGTGTATGCTTCTTAGTTTTGGC
This sequence comes from uncultured Anaerolineae bacterium, assembly GCA_964557285.1. Taxonomy (GTDB): domain Bacteria; phylum Chloroflexota; class Anaerolineae; order Aggregatilineales; family J027; genus SB15. Next base: position 26,166 of record CAZKZS010000022.1, read on the forward strand.
TGTGGTTACGGATTCCAATACAACAACTTCAAAAGAAGTCATTCAATCACGTTACATTTCTAGCAGTGGCTCAAATGTTAATCTTCGCTCCGGCCCTGGCACAAATTACAATAAGTTTGGTTCAATAGCACATGGTACTCGCATCAATATTACAGATGAAGAACGCAATGCAAGCGGCGAATTATGGTATGAAATTCAATATAATGGTGAAACAGCGTGGGTTTCTGCATCGTTTACCTCTGCAAGTCGTCCCGCTGCTGCAAGTTCTAACTCTGGGGGTTCTTCTGATAACGTTCGTCCTACCTCGAATCCTGTCCAACAGCAACAACCACCAGGGGTTTCCTGTGGCGGGGCAACTGTATGCGGGGAAATGCAGTCTTGTGAGCAGGC
>CAZKZS010000023.1:0-26244 GCA_964557285.1 uncultured Anaerolineae bacterium
CCGTACCGGATTCGATGTGATTCAAATTACCCCCTATGGCACAGGGGCATGTGCCGCCGCCCTTGACCAGATAGAATTTATTGTCCCCAAAGTTTTACGCGGGCTGGCGGTGCGGCTGGCGGTAGCCGTGGACGGGCGAATCACCCAGCGTTCGGGCGGCAAGTTCCGCAATCAACATGATTATCCGTTGGGATATATGGTTTCTGCCCGCAAAAAATAATCATCGGCTCAGTTTGCGCGTCTGGTAGTAGTTCCAGTAGGCAAAAGCACAAAACGAAACCGCATAGATTAGCATATACGGCGCAAGGGCGGGCGCACTGTCCAGCGCCAGAAAAAATCCCAGCAGCGCATAGGCCGCCAGCGCCAACTCGCCTACCGTTGTCCAGTCTACTTTGAGCGCATACAGCCGCGATGTCCAGGCATCTTTACGATCCGTCACACGGAATTTGGGCGTGCGTTTAAATTCAAGTTCCTTATTAAGATTCAGCGCCTTTAAAACCGCGACGGTATTGCTTAGCACAATCGCCGCACCGGACACAAACTGCACCGGAAAATACAGCAGATTCGTCGGACGGTCATAGAGTTCTGTTTGCCCCAGAATCAAAATAATCGGCGGGATAATGCCAAATACCCCGATGATTCGCAGGTCGGGCAGCTTTTCAAACATGTCCCCCCATAGCAAAATCGGCGTGAGGATAAACAGCAAAAAAATGACCGGCTGCACGGCATATTGGGAAAGATGCATCAGCCCCATAAATTTTTTCCAGAAAGGGAAATGCGATTTTAGCAGGGGGACAGTGTGCCGAATCAAACACTGGGTGCTGCCCGTCGCCCAGCGTGCCTGCTGGATTTTCCAGGCGGCAATCTGCGGCGGCAGTTCCCCCGGTACAGGCACATCCACCAGATACACAAATTTCCAGCCCTTCATCAGCGCCCGGTAGCTTAAATCCAGATCTTCCGTCAGCGTAATAGCCGACCAGCCGCCCGCATCATGAATTGCTTTAATGCGCCAGATGCCGCCCGTCCCGTTCATCGACATGGGCAGATACCCCCGGCTGCGGGCGACCTGCTCTACCGCAAAATGCCCGTCAATACTGATGGCCTGCGCCCGCGTGAGCCAGTTGTAATCCAGATTCAGGTGCGCCCATCGGGTTTGAATCAGCGCGATTTCCTCACTGGTGTTGAAGTGCGGCATGGCCTTCCGCAGAAAATCCTTCGGCGGCACAAAATCCGCATCAAAAATAGCTACACAGTCGGTATCTGTTAGGGTCAACCCATAGGCCAGCGCACCAGCTTTGTATCCGGCACGAGTCGGACGCCGCACCAGCCGACAATCCACGCCCTGCGCCTGCCAGTAATCGGCACGCTGGCGGCAAAGTTCAGTCGTTTCATCCGTCGAATCGTCCAAAATTTGCACGCGGAATTTATCACGCGGGTAATCCATCGTACACACCGCATCAATCAGCCGCACCGCGACATACTGTTCATTGTAAAGCGGAAGCTGTACCGTCACGGATAGGAGTTCGTCATCCGAAACCTGAGGGGCTTTGGGGGGGCGGGTACGTTTGAACAGAAAAATCACCAGCAGCACGCCAAAACTGCTGACAAATAGACTCAGGATAACCGCCAGCACCACATACAGGCCAGCGAGAAGATTCAACACAGTATTCACTTGTCCCTCCAAAGGAAAAGCATACTCCCCTCAGAGGGATTTTTGTAGGGTTCAGGTTTTTTTTAAAGCGTCCATGACTGCCCGTATACGCTGCTGGTCATCGGCGCTGTAACGCTCAAAATTCATCGGAAACTGTTCATAATCTATCAGGAGATGAGCGCGGCGGTCATCTGCATAGGTAAAGTCGTAAACCTCACCAAAATCCAGCAGAAATGATTCCTCTCCCCTTAGAGGAATGGCAAGGGTCGGAATCGCATCTTCGATGTGAAAGCAGTATAAACTCAACTTTTCGCGGTACGGGCTGGTAATCGCAATCGAAAAGGGATAATCGCCTTCGGGTAGCAAGCCGTGGAAAATACTGGGGGTTTCGTGCAAGTAATCCACTTCCACCATATTCACCCCCAGTTTAATCATTGCCTGCCGCATATTGAGATAACTTTCCAGATGCACGGTTTTGTTGCTTGGCGACAGCAGTTCAAGGCGAGTCACAAAACGGTTGGCAGCCGTGTGATAAATTTCCACCGCGCTTAGTTCATCATCCAGAACAGGAAGCTGAATCTGCAAGGATTTTTCCGTCAGGGCATAATATCCCGGAGGCAGTTGGCGATTAATCGCACTTTTTAAGTGGGCAATATGGTCATGATGAAAGGTCGTCCAACCGCCTTCCGTACTTTGTAATAGGCTTTGAAAATGGGCATTGATGCCCCGATACGGATTTTTGCTAAGCTGCATTCCTTCTCATTCCGTATGCCCCGCCGATTCCCATCAGAAGCCCGATGACAATCAACGCAATAGGCAGCGTTTGCCCGAACAGCGTTAGCTGGCTGATGGCATCTTCGGCGTCCTGACGCGCGTCCTGCACCGAATCCTTTGTTCCCTGATACACAAATTCATTCACGGTGATGGGAAACAGGCTATTGAGAATTTCTGGCGGCAGATAATCAGCTGCGTCGGGGTCGGGCTGAGCGTCAAGTTTGGCCTGAATCGCTTCCATCATTTCGGGCGGAAAACTGGCGGCGCGGTGTTCATATTTGCGGGTATCCACCAAAACACCTGTTTGCGGCTCAACCCAGTATTCTCCCTTGTAATCATAATAATAAACCAGGGGGATACCTTCTGTACCTTCCGGCTGAGTCTCCGCGACCGCTTCCTGAATAAAGGTCAGCAGCTTGATACGCGATGCAAAGGACAATTCTACCCCTTCCACATCTATGCTGCTGGCAAGAGTCGCCAGCGCGTCGGCAGAAATCGACGTGGGCAGGCCAAGACGGGTGACATCATCAGGGTGGATCGGCTGGGCATCACTTTCGGATGTAAAATAATAGGTGTCGATGCCCGCGTGTTCCTGTTCCCCTTCATACTTCAGGGCAACCGTGCTGCGGTAATCGTCACTCCACCCGTCGTAATCTTTTTGCTCGGTATCAATCGGCCAGCCAATGACCAGCCCTTCGCGTTCGAGATAACCTTCTTTTTTCCACTCCTCCGGAAAGTCGCCTTGCAGAATTTCCATTGTTTTCCGGTCAAGCGGATAGCGTTTAAGCTGAGAAGCCAGCGCTTCCTCCCCATTCATGAGGATTTGTTCTTCGCGGACAAGGAGTTTATCGTCCTCCACCTCCTCCGCCACCACATGACGGTCAATGCGTAAATTGGGATTTTCCCCCTCCGCAAAACGGGTAAACGTTAAAGTGTCCGCGTCCAGCAGCGTTAAAAATTCGACGTTGTACTGGCGGGTAATATCCACATCGTCGGGTAGTTTTTTCATCCCCGGAACGATGACCAGCATCAACACCAGGCCGACGATAATCAGGATAACTCCCCCAATCAGGAGGATAAGCGATAAAGTTCTATTCATTTTTCCCTCAATTTAAGTCATCTTCAAGTCATAAACAGGGGTCATAATAGGTTTCGCCGCAGCGCCCACACACCCACGCAGGGACATTTTCAATCACGATGAACTGTCCTTCATACCATTGCGTATAAGTCGTCACCTGCTGTTTTAATTCGCCATGACACATGAGATTGTCCTAAAGTAGCCAGGGTCTTAGCCCTGGCTACGCTATCACTCTTTTTCGTAGGGTTTGCCGACAGCTTTTGGCCCCTGGGAGCGTCCGATCAGCCCTGCCAGCACGATGATAGTGACCAGATACGGCACCATTTGCAGGAATTGGACAGGCACATCAATATCCAGCGCCTTAAAGCCGCTGCCTTCCGACTGCAACCGCACCCCCAGCGCGTCCGAAAAACCAAACAGCAGCGCTCCCATAAATGCACCAAAAGGCGTCCACTTGCCAAAGATGAGCGAGGCCAGCGCGATAAACCCTGAACCGCGTGTCATGTTATCGGTAAAACGTCCGGTGGCTTCCAGCGAAAACCATGCGCCCGCCAGCCCTGCAATCAGACCCGCCGCAAATACATTAATCCAGCGCATCCGATTGACATTGATTCCCAGGGTATCCGCCGCATGGGGGTGTTCGCCAATCGAGCGAGTCCGCAGCCCCCAACGGGTGTGGAACAAAATCACATGGGATGCAATGATAATCACAAACATCATGTAAAAAATGGGTTTGTTGTTGAACAGGGGTTCACCGATGATGGGAATATCGGCCAGCACCGGAATTTCAATGTTAGGCAGCGTCACTGTTCCGGCTTCGGTAGACAGCAGATATTCACGGCGGATAAAACTCGTCACCCCCACAGCTAGAATATTAATCACCGTCCCACTGACAATCTGGTCGGTTTTAAAGGTAATGGACAACCAGGCATGAAGCAGCGCCGTCAGCCCGCCGCACACAACTGCCACTACGACTCCCAGAAACAGCGCCAGATTCAAATTCATATCTGGATAGTCGCGCTGCATATAAAAAAGCATGGTGAAGCCCATACATGCGGCAATTAACATCATGCCTTCGATGGCAATGTTCACCACGCCCGCCCGTTCGCACCACAATCCGGCCATCGCGCCAATGGCTAAGGGGGTTGCCAGGCGCAGACTTTCCGAAAACATGGTCGCAATATTGGTTCTGTCTCCGGCCACTGCCGCAATCATGATGCCGGGAATCACCAGCAGCCCGCACAGAATAAGCACACCCAGCATAAACCGATGGAAGGTCTGTTCTGGCGCAAAACTGTCGGCCGCACCTGCCAGCCGGATACCTGATAGAATCCCACTCAAAATAAACATGGCACTCATTACCAGCAGGAAGGGGTGTGCCGGAACGGTAATTTTAGCGACACCTTCCGCCGCCCCTGGCTCAAGTGTCAGCACCGATTTTAAATCCCCGTCATACCCAATGCTGAAAATCCGAATAATCATAAACAGCCCGATCAGGAGCAGCACAATCCCAATTGCATCCATTCGGGTGATGTGAATCCGGCGCGTGGCCTGTACCGCACCTGAAACTGTTGTCGCCTGTGTAGCCATTTTTTAACTCCCCCAACCTGTGGAAAAGACCTGAGCTTCTTCTTTGGAGCGTTCCGGCGTGCGCCACAGGAAACGGATAATCTGGTCAGCCGCCACGAACATAATAATGAGTGCCTGAATGATTTTTACAAGGTCAATGGAAATATCGGCGCGAATTTGCATCAGCCCCGCGCCTGTCAGCAGACCGCCCCACAGCAGCCCTGCCCAGATCATGCCGCGCGGACTGGTCCCTGCCAGCAGCGCAACAGCAATCGCGTCAAAACCGGCGCTGGCGAAAAATTCCGGTTTCATATTGCCTTCCACACCCGTAATTTCAATCGCGCCAGCCAGCCCTGCCAGTGACCCGCTTAAGGCCATCGCCAGAATGACATTTAAGGAGACATTCATGCCAGCATATTTGGCGGCATTGGGGTTGCTGCCCACCGTGCGGAGTTCAAAACCCGGAGTCGTTTTGTCTAAAAACCATTCCGTCAACCAGACCGCAATAAACATCAGGGCAACCCCTAAATGGAGTTTGCCACTGACGGTAATCGCCCGCAGCCCTACTGCTACACCTACCGCGAGCAGTGTCAGGATAACCGCCCGCACTTGCAGCGAACGGTGACGGAAATTCCACGTAATCAGGAACATCCATACCCCCGCCAGAATATACAGGAAAATTAAGAAGCCACTGCTAAGTTCATTCAGGGTAGGCAGCCGGGCCGAGTCCAGAATATCCGGTGTTTTGGGAACGCTGGCCGTTGGGTCGCCCATTGAAAAAAAGCCGTCTGTTTTGATCAGCCAATCCACCAGGCGCAGCGCAATCAGGTTCAGCATAATAGTGGTAATCACTTCATGAGCACCGGTATAGGCTTTGAGGGCGCCGGGGATAAAGCCCCATACAAATCCCCCAAAAATCCCAATAATAATTGCCAGAGGCAGCCGAAAATCACCTGAAAAATCAAAAACAGAGGAATACCCAACCCAGGCGGCCATAATCCCGCCCGCGTAAAGCTGACCCTGCGCCCCAATGTTAAAAATACCCGCTTTAAAGCCAAGCGCTACCGCCAGCCCTGCGATAATAAACGGAATTGACCGAACAATAGATGATTCCAGATTGCCGGGGAAAAACAGCAGCACCCGTCCGAAAAACTTGATAAAGACAACGGGCAGCCCCAGTTCATCTTTCACTGTGCCGATAAATTTATCCCCTTTGCCCTCTCCAACAAACAGACGATTGCCAGGGCGCAAAATCACCAGATTTTCTTCCAGCACGTCATCCAGTTCGTTCGCCAGCGCATCATTGATATTTTCGGAGGTCAGGCTGTTGTTTTCGTAAAAGCTGGCGATGAGCCGGAAGTTGATTCCCAATGCTTCGGCATCCTCAATGCCCTGCGCTTCTAACTGGGTCAGGGTTTCGATGCCTCGCTGGATGTCCTCATATCCGGTGGCCGCAATTTCTTTAATCATTTCTGCGTCGTCGCCTGCCGGAGAAAGGTCGGTTTCATCCAGCAGTTGCAGCGCCGCCAGATGTCGCTCTAAGGCCACGAGATTATATTCATCCAGCAGCAGAATCACGTTTTCCGCCGTCTGGCGGCTGTCCTCATCCAGTTCCGGGTATGCAGGCCAGAGTTCCGCAACTTTTTCCTCATCATCACCGGAAAGGGCAGTTTTGTCTTTTGCCAGCGCCGCCAGTTCGCGGAGCGTATCACTTTCCAGTTCATCCATCTGTTCCAGAATTGGCTGCATTTCGCGCAGGTTATCCGGCCCAATGGTGATAATTGGGTCAAGGCGCTCAGATAAATCCTTAAAATCATCCCCTTCCTCAAAGGTGGCAAGCTGCGGATTCTGCTCAAAAAAGGTGCGGTATTCTCTCAGGTTTTCGACACCTACTTCGGCGACTCGTTCAAAAGGCCGCGCCTGCCGGGTGATGCCGCGTGCTTCAAGGTCGTTCTGAGCCGCATATTCCCGAATCGGGTCAAAATCTTCGGTGGTTGCCACCCGATTGATTGCCAGTCCGGTCGACCCTTCAATCAGGGCGGCGTAAGCCTGCCCGGATACTTCTATGCCTTTAGAAATACTGCCGTCCCCTCCGGTCATAATCATCAGGGGAACACCAAATAAAAACGCTGTAATCACCGCAAAAAGTGGCACTAAACGCGGGGATACCCGTTTCCAGGTGCGAATTACTGGATGCTCTCTTAGCTCAGCCATAAGTTTCTACCTTCTGCTCATCTTTAATGCCTGCCATTCGCAGCCCCACCGTATCCCGGTCTGCTTCCTCAATCGGCAGGACATCAATCACATGCCCATCAAACATGACCGCTACCCGGTCAGACAGCCCCAGGATTTCATCCAATTCGGTAGAAACCAGCAGCACGGCTGCCCCTTCGTCCCGCAACCGGACAAGCTGCTTATGAATAAATTCAATTGACCCCACATCCAGCCCGCGTGTTGGCTGTGCCGCAATCACCAGTCGGCTGGGATGGGAAAATTCTCTGGCGACAATCACTTTTTGCTGGTTTCCGCCGGAAAGTGTGCCAACATTGACGTGAATCCCCGGGGTACGCACATCATATTCCTGAACCAATCGGGCGGCGTGCTGGTCAATGGCCGTTTCGTTAATCAGGATGCCGCGTGCAAACGGCTTGCGGTAATAATTGTTCAGGACTTCGTTTTTCGAGACAGCAAATAAACTGACCAGCCCATCTTTTTGACGGTCTTCCGGCACATGAGCAACCCCAGCTTCTGTAATCTTGCGGGGATTCCAGTTGGTCACGTCCTGACCATCGAGTTCGATGATGCCTGCTTCAACTTTTCTCATGCCGGTCAGCGCCTGCACCAGTTCGGTTTGCCCGTTGCCCTGGACGCCAGCAACGCCCACAATTTCTCCGGCGCGAACTTCCAGCGACAACTTTTCAACAGCAGGTAAATCGCGGTCATCCAGCACCGTTAAATCCTGAATCCGCAGCACCACCTCGCCGGGGTTGGCAGGCGCTTTATCCACCAGCAGCAGCACATCCCGCCCCACCATCATCGACGCCAGGGACTGCTCTGTAGACTGTTTGGGGTCAGCATGGCCGACCACTCTACCCCGCCGCAGCACCGTCACCGAATCGCAGATTTCAAGGATTTCCTTCAGTTTGTGGCTAATAAAAATGATACTCACCCCCCGGCTGAGCAGAGTTCGCATGATGTCGAACAACCCGCGTGTTTCCTGCGGGGTCAGCACGGCGGTCGGTTCATCCAGAATCAAAATGTCGGCATTCCGGTACAGCGCTTTGATGATTTCCACACGCTGCTGAATCCCTACCGGAATATCGGCAATCAGGGCATCGGGGTCAACCAGCAGCCCGTACTGCTGCGAAATTTCCAGAATACGCTCCCGCGCCGCCCGTCGATTGAGCAGCCCGCCGCGTACACTTTCATTGCCAAGCATCACGTTTTCGGTCACAGTCAGGGTATCGACCAATTGAAAATGTTGATGCACCATGCCAATGCCCAGTTGAATCGCGTCATTGGGGCTGTGGATTTTTACGGCCTGCCCATTCACCAGGATTTCCCCTTCATCCGGCTGGTACAGGCCGTAAATCATATTCATCAGGGTACTTTTGCCCGCGCCGTTTTCTCCCAGAAGCCCCAGCACCTTCCCTTTATAAAGTTTGAGGTCAATGTGGTCATTGGCAAGGACACCGGGAAAACGTTTGGTAATACCACGCACTTCCAAAACAGGAGTGGAATCTGTCAAAGCTACCTCTTTTCGTACTCGCTAACCAATAACTAAACGTCACTCTTTTAAATTGCGGGCATTATAACGCGAACCAACCCGACTGGCGATTTTCAGTGTAGAATGACATCGAACAAATGAGCCATTAGGAACATATGTAATAAAATGATGCTTAAACTTTATACAGATACCCTATGCTGCCCAAGAGGGGCGCTCATTAGTATCTATTGACAAACATTTTCGCAAGTGGCACGCAAAATGGCAGGAAGAAGGCAAAGCCCACGCAGGGTTATTTTGTCTATCAAAAACCTTGATTGCTAGTCGCGCAAATGAGGTAAAGAGATTCCTCCTCTCCACCGCATCGTTCAGGAGTCGACAGGAAGATGCATGTAGGGGCGGGGACGATACCCGCCCTTTCCGTAGGGGGCAGGCATCGCTCTCTGCGTTCGCTTGTTCCTGCCCCTACAGGATGTCCCCCTCCACTGCATGGGAACTGGCAATTAAGGTCTATCAAAAGAACTCCAAGGAAAGGACGCTATCGGCAGAAATTGATGCCGAGATTAATGAACCGGAAAATTTCACTGACGGAACATTTTTGGATGAGCTTATCGCCAGAGGGCGCACCAATTAGCCCTTGTTGACATGGGGCGACTATGCTATCTTAAGGGTAACTCTGGGAGATAGTTTAAAGGCAGAACAGCGGCCTTTGGAGCCGTGAGTCCTGGTTCGAGTCCAGGTCTCCCAGCCACACGAACCCGTCCGCAAGGGCGGGTTTTTCTTTTCGCGCAACCCAATTTCGGTTTGTGCGTAGAAGATTCTTTGGAATGAAACGTAGGAAAACTCATGAAAAATCTGCTTGTACTGCTTCTGGTACTCACGTTTGTAATTCCGATAAGCGCTCAAAATAAAGAAACCTATACCGATCCGGCAGGGCTGTTTAGCGTCCCGATTCCGACCAACTGGACGGTGGAAGAAGCTGAGGGATACGCGGTGCTTGCCAGCCCGGATGACCTGATTCAGGTGTATCTGCTCACGGTGGAAGGCAACGATACGGTTGAAGCCATTGAGAGCGCGTGGAAACAGGTTGTGCCGGACTTCGCGCTGGAAGCCGCCGATACCCAGACTTTTACCGACCCATCCATCACCGCAGGGGCGGAAGAAGTCACCGTGATGACTTACGATAACCCCGACGATGAACAGACCATTTTCCAGGGGCTTGGCCTGCTGTATGAAGGCCGTGTTTACCTTTTGCTCTTTCAAGCTGACCTGACCGCCGCCCAGCAGCGCAGCGCCCAACTCAACATTATCAGTACGGGATACAAAATTACGGCGCTGGAACAAACCGACCTGACAGGGGTTGACCCCCTCCCCCTGACCGACGACCTGATTGCCGAACTGGAAACCTACATTGTGGAAAAAATGGAACAATTGGAGGTCGTGGGGGCGTCGGTTGCTATTGTGCAGGGGGATGAAGTCGTTTACGCCAAAGGATTTGGGGTGCGCGGCGGCGATTTTACCGACCCCGTAACGCCAGATACGCAAATGATGATTGGCTCAACCACCAAAACCATGACAACCATGCTCATGGGAATCCTGGTGGATGAAGGCAAAATGCGCTGGGATCAGCCAGTAGTAGAAATTCTGCCGAATTTTAAGCTGGCCGATCCTGAAGTGTCCCAGCAAATTACGGTGCAAAATCTGGTCTGTGCCTGTACGGGCGTGCCGCGCCGCGACTTTGAACTGGTCTTTAACGGTGGCGACCTGACCGCCGAAGGCATCATCGAGTCGCTGGCGAGTTTTGAACTGTTTACCGATTTTGGCGAAGCCTTCCAGTACAGCAACCAGATGGTAGCGGCTGGCGGCTACGTAGCGGCCGCAGCAAATGGCGGTGAGTATGGCAATTTGCAGGATGCCTATTATGCACTGATGCAGGAGCGCATTTTTGACCCCATCGGCATGACCAGCACCACCTTTTCCTTTGAGCAGGTGGCAGCCAACAACAATTATGCTCTCCCGCACATGGTCAATTCGGTTTACGAATATTATGCCGTGCCGCTTTCCGCCGAAGCATGGCTGACTTCGATTGCGCCGGCGGGGGCGGTCTGGTCAACAGCCAACGATATGGCACGGTATTTAATCACCGAAATCAATCGGGGTATTGCGCCAGACGGAACACAGGTCATTTCCGAAGAAAATCTGACCTATACATGGCAGCCGCAGGTTTCTATTTCTGCCGAATCCAGTTACGGGCTGGGCTGGATTATCGACAGTTACAAAGGGCTGCCTCTCTATTCTCATGGCGGCAATACACTGGGATTCACCTCCGAAATGGCCTTTTTACCGGACGCTGAGCTGGGGATTGTCGTGCTTTCCAACCAACAGGGGTCAATTTTTAATCAGGCTGTCGCTTACCGCCTGCTGGAACTGGTATTTGAGCAGGACTCTGAGTACGAAGGGCAGGTTAATTTTATCCTGCAACAAATTGAGGACTCGATGGACGAATTTCAGGCGCAGATACAAGAAAGCATCGAGCCAGAAGCGGTACAGGCCATGGCCGGAACGTATACTAATGCAGCGCTTGGCACGATGAGCCTTGAGGCGGGGGATGGCAAACTCTACGCCAATGTGGGTGAGTTCCGGGCGGAAATTCGTGCCGCTATCAATGATGACGGGGAATTGTATTACTTTTTCTTCGATGGGCCACTGGCAGGCATTACTCTCAGCCCTAATGAGGACTATTCTACGCTAACCCTCGGCGAAGGGGTCACGGAATACCTTTTTGAGCGTGCAGAGTAAGGGCAGAGACAAGCGAACGCAGTGAGCGATTCCGCGCCCGTAAGCCCCTCTCCGAAAATCGGAGAGGGGTTTGGGGTGAAGATAAAAAGGGCGGGAATCGGGCATCAATGTCCTTGTCCTCGCCCCTACTTTCTGCCCCTGAATCTCGATGGAGAGGTGAGTCAGGGCGGTGGGCGACTTCACGGGGCTAATGACTTTTAAATACGGATACAGGGCGGGTCACGACACCTGCCCTATCCATATACTACTTAGTCAATGTGCATCCAATTTTAAGGGACATCATGAGAACCCGCCGTTTTTTTAAACGGAAATTTAATACAAATCTCCTACAATAAGAACAGTGGTATTGTTCCTCCCCATGAGGTGTGTATGCAGGATTACTATGAGATATTAGGCGTCCCCCGTAACGCGGACGCAAAAGAAATCAAAAAAGCCTATCGTAAACTGGCGCGAGAATATCATCCTGACGCTAAACCGGGTGATAAAACGGCTGAGGAAAAATTCAAACAGATTAATGAAGCCTATGAAGTGCTGAGCGACCCGGACAAACGCAGCAAATATGACCAGTTCGGGCGGGAATGGCAGCGCTATCAGCAGGCAGGCAGCGACGGCGGTTTTGATTGGAGTCGCTGGTCCAACAACCCGAATGTTCAGTACACGGGAAATGTGGAAGACCTGTTTGGCACAATGGGCGATAGTGGGTTTTCCAACTTTTTCGACTTTTTGTTTGGCGGCAGCCGACCAGGAGGTACAACCAGTGGTTTCTCAGGCGGCGGGCGCGCCCGCACTATGCAGCAGCGCGGGCAAAATATTGAACAGAAGGTCGAAGTGTCGCTGGCAGAAGCCTATCATGGCAGCGCCCGCACCCTCAGCCGCGACGGGCAGCATAGAGAAATAAAAATCCCCAAAGGGGTGAAATCCGGTTCAAAAATCCGGCTCTCCGGCGAAGGCCAGCCCGGATATGGCGGCGGACAGTCAGGTGATTTGTACCTGGTGGTGGAAGTGCTGCCCGATCCACGTTTTGAACGGGATGGTGACGACCTCCATACCAAAGTTGATGTGCCATTGTATACGGCAGTGCTGGGCGGCAAGGTGGGCGTGCCAACGCTGGATGGTGTGGTGCAGTTGACGATTCCACCAGAAACCCAGAACGGCAAAAAATTCCGCCTGACCGGAAAAGGGATGCCTAAACTGAAAAATCCAGACCAACACGGCAACCTGTATGCAGAAGTGAACGTGGTGCTGCCTACCCGTTTGAACGACCAGCAGCGCGCCCTGTTTGAACAACTGCGTCAGTTGGGTTAACGAATCCCCCAGAACAGCGCCATGCCCAGCATGAGCGTCACAAAGGTGGTCAGCGTCATGCCCAGACCAACTTTAAAAAAATCACCAAATGTATATCCCGCAGGTCCCATCATCAGCACGTTAACCGGATGCGCGATAGGGGAAAGAAAGGCGGTTGAACAGCCAATCGCTACCACCACCGAAGCGGCCTGCGGGTTGCCGCCTGCCTGCAACGCGCTGGTAATCGCAATGGGGCCAATGACCAGCGCCGCTACCTGCCCTCCAATCACCTGAGTGACCAGCACGGCAAGCGTAAACAGTCCGGTCAGCAGCACAAAATCACCGTAACCTGCCAGCGATTCCACCAGCACATCACTGAATCGGGCAGCCAGTCCCGTATCTACCATTGCGATACTGATGGGTAACATGCCAGCAATTAAAAAAATCACCCGCCATTCAACCGCACGATAGGCTTCGTTCATATTTAAACAGCCCGCCATGACCATCGCCGCCGCGCCCGCCAGCATAACTTCCGGCAGGGGCAAAATATCCAGGGTAGCAATAAAAATCACCACTGCCGTAATGAGCATTGACCAGACCGCTTTTTGAGAATATTTGGGGGTCTGGTCGGCCTGACTGCTTAACACCAGATAATCTCTATCTGCCGCCAACTGCTGAATTTTTTCGCGTGCGCCCGTCACCAGCAGCGCATCCCCTACTTGCAGCGTAAAATCCCCCACGTCGGTGCGGTAGCTGCGGCCTTCGCGCCACAGCGCTACCGCCGTCAGCCGATACCTGTCTCGAAAACGCATTTCTTTGAGGGTTTTTCCGATGACACCGGAACGCGGCGGGATAATCACTTCGGAGACTTCAATATCATACTGATTGCCGTTGTGGGTATGGCGCAGATGGGGACGGAAAGCCAGTCCCCACTCGATAAGCTGGTCAACTCGTTCTTTCCGTCCCATCACCAGCAGATAATCATTCGGGGCAATGACTTCAGACGGCACAGGGGAAAGAATCGCCCGACTGCCGCGCCAGATTGCCAGCACCGTTAGCCCCAATTTTGCACCGATGCCGCTTTCACTCAATGGCTGTCCAGTTAAAAAAGAGGATGGCCTGACCTGCAATTCCCATAAGCGCTCGCCAAGCTGATAGGTTTCATACAAATTGGCGGAAGTTACGACCTGAGTCATGGTTTCGCGGTTGGGGAGCAGCCGCCGTCCGACCAGCAGCATAAACAGCAGCCCACCCGCCACAATCAGACTGCCCGTAGGCATAAAATCCACCATGCCCAGCCCGTGCTGTCCGTTTTCTTCCAATAAGTTGCTCATGATGATATTGGCCGTTGTCAGGTAGGTTGCCATTCCCCCGACCAGCGTCCCAAACGAAAGCGGAATCAGGAGTTTGGAAAGACGCACTTTAGAAAGACGGGCAACCCGCACCGCCGCAGGCAGCAGCACCGCCCCCGCCGCGATATTATTCATAACCAGCGAGAGCAGCGCTGCCGTACTCATAAACAGCAGAATGAGCCGTATTTCCGATCCCTGCCCGATGGTGTTCATAGAGGCCGCAATACGCTGCACTACGCCCGTTGCTTCCAGCGCCTGTGTAATGATAAACAGCCCAATGATGGTAATGACTACCGGACTGCTAAAGCCTTCCAGAATTTGGTCGGAACTGACCACGCCGCTTAAGCCCAGAAAAAGCAGCACCAGAATCGCCACCAAATCCGGTGGAAAGCGGCTGAAAATCATCAGGCCAAGAGCGCCTAGAATGACGCCAATTAAAATCCATTCGTCGCCAGATAACATATCATCCCTTCATAGATTCACCTGCCGCCAGGTTTGTGCCAGCGAAAACGCAATCGGGTTAATCACGTCCGCATCCAGCCAGTAACCCATGTGCGAAGCCGGATTCCAGAACTGCCGCCAGTTCCCCACGTTCACCATTCTATCGCGCACCCGCCCATCGCCATATTTATCATTCAGCGTGCAGATGGGAAACGCAATGGCGTCATCTGTATCATAAATGTTGACCCATTCATGAACCAGTTTCGGATAATAATTTTTTAACTGCGGCGGCGGAAATTCAATCGGTTCGCCAAAATCTTCGTAGCGCAAGCTCCAGATGGCAATCGGGCTGCCCATCGTGTACAGCAGATTCAGGGTATACCCTTTTTCCAGGGGGGAATCGAGCAGCGTTTGAATATGCGGGTTGATAAAACTGCGTTCGGGATTTTCACCATGTTTTTGCAGGTCATACAGGTAGTTGCTGGTGATAATCGTTCCCAGGCTGTGCGCGATAATACACAGGGGCGCGGTTTCTCCTGCCTGCGCCGCGATTTTTTGCAGTGTACGGGCATAAATATGATGAATCGCATCATAAATTTCACGGCGATAGAGCGTCGGCTGGTACGCAATCGCATCTCCCATAAAGTACACCAGAAACGAGCGCGACCGGGGAAATCGCAGTTTCAACGGCAAATTGACGGCCTCTAGCAGATGTTCTTCCTCTTTTTCCAGCGCTCCGGCCCAGTGAACCCCTTCTATCACCAGTTCATCGCCCGCGTTTGGAACCGCCCCCATCATATACTGAGTAAAAGCGTGCCGTAAACGAATTTCAGTCGGTTTGTAAAAATCTTCGGTCTGATTTCCAATGCCATGAATGATGGCGACACCAATTTTTTGAGTCATAAAATTTTCCCTTCAATGAGCAAGAAGTTAAAACCCCTTGCTGACAGGTTCGTATTCTCTATAATAATAAATATGATTGTAGAACATCAAATTAAGAAAATAGAACAGGCTATTCAGGACGCCCAAATACGGGTCATTGGTTACAACGACATCACCAATGTCGCTCATGCCAAGTTTGTGCAGGCGCTTATCAAAGCGTATGGCAGCAACCCCAACGGCGTTATTTATAATGAACCTGTGTTGCAGGCAGGTGATTTTGCGCCGGATGTAGTGCTGGTGCATCCCGAAACGGGCCTTATCGTTTTTGAAGTGAAAGCCTACGATATTACCTTTATCCAGGGGATTGAAGGCGGGAATCTCAAGATTCGGCACAATGGCGAAGCCCAGCAGGTGAATCCACTGCGGCAGGCACAGCGTTATATGTATGCCATCAAAGACAGCTACGAACGGCTGGCACAGGAATCGCCGCGCCCGTTGTTTAGTTCGATGGTGGTGCTGCCGAATATCCGCGAAGAGCAGTGGATTAAAAAAGGCTATGACGCGGGCATCCAGAATCGGCTGATTGTGTTTGCGGAGGACTGCCGCGATACCGAAAGGTTAAAATCACGGATAGGACGGCTGGTGAAACAGAGTCAAACGCTGGCAAATCTGCCTTCTCCCCTGCCTGCCGAATCCACTGATGCTATTTTCCGCACGTTTGGACATTCCGCCCTGCTGGATCAGCCGCGCCGTAAAATTCGGGCGCTGGACATTGACCATCTGGGGGCAGAAATTGACCGCCTGGAAACTGAAACAAAAAAACTTTCCCCTGAACAGCAGCAGCTGATTCGGGTCGATACGTGGGGGCATCCCTATTTGCTGCGCGGCGTCGCGGGCAGTGGAAAATCGCTGGTGCTGGCGCATCAGGTCGCCTGGGCCGTGTACCGTCATGCTCAAAAACACAATCAACTTGCCCTGTTCCCGGAAGATCGTCATCCCCTGCCCAAAATAGTGGTGCTGTGCCTGAACCGCCCCATGATTCCGCAGTTGGAACAGCAGATTCAGGAAGCCTACCGCCAGATGACCCATCAGGAATTACCTACCAATGTGGTCACGGTCAACGCGCTGAACACATTTATTTTCCAGCTTACGCAGGAACACGACCATTTTCACTATATTCCCGTCACCAAAACCAAAAATCCGGGGGAGCGCTCGCGCCAGTTTTTAGAGCAGTTGGATGCTATGACTCCGGTGGATTTGGATAAACTGCGGGTGGATGCGATTTTTCTGGATGAAGGGCAGGATGTTCACCCGGATACGCTGGCGCTGTTGCATACGCTGGTCAGGCCGGATAAAACCACAGGCGAACGCACCATCAGCATTTTTTATGATGATGCCCAGAATATTTATGGCTATCCCCGCCCGACATGGCGCACCTTCGGCATGAATATGGAAGGCGGGCGGGCGGCCTTCATGGGAACATGCTACCGGAATTCGCGGGAAATTGTTGAACTTGGGCTGAATGTGCTGCTTGGCACGGCTGCCGATGAAAAAACCCGTGTTCATACCCGCCGCTTTGCTGATATTTACACGCTAAAGGAAAAAGGACTGGTCGAAGAATCGCTGCTTGGCTGGAATGTCCTGTATGCAAAACCGTCCCGTGTGCAGCCGCAGGTGAAAGTTTTTCCGCACCGTGCCGCACAAAATGAATGGGCGGCGGGGGCGGTCGTGAATCTCATTCAGGAGGAGCATGTTCGCCCGCAGGACATCCTCATGCTGGCGTATAAAAGTACCAGTTTTGAAGCCCTGGAACAGCAGATTCGCCAGCAAAGTGAGGGCAAAATTGCGCTGCGGCTGGTCGGCGGGCGCAATCGACATACGCTGGATGAACCCCTGCTGATGCCCGATAAACTTACCCTCAGCACGATTGCCATGTCCAAAGGATACGACGCCCCAATTGTCATTCTGCTGGATACGGATGAACTCCCCGGTAATGAAATGGGGCGGGCAATGTTTTATGTGGGTGTAACCCGCGCCAAACGGTATCTGCTGGTGCTGGGAGTCAAGTCGGCGGCCTCCCTGCTGGATGAAGCTGCTGCCATTTTACGTTTGCGGGTACAATGAAAGAAAAGCAAAGGAGGTAATCACATGGCAAGGCTGCGGCTGCGGTACGAAAACGGCCATTTTGTTCCGCTTGATCCCCTTCCCGAAATTCAGGAGGGTGAGGAATTTTCGGCTGAAATTCTTTCTATCAACAATGAAGTCCCCCAAGACTATCTTGATATGTTAGATAAAACACGCGGCATGTGGTCAGATATAGCGGACGAAATGGAAGCCTATATTCAGGATGCCCGCGAGAAATGGGATAAAGAATGGTTCGACAACCTGCCTTCTTTATAGATTCGGCAATCCTGATTCATCATATTCGCCAGCCGCGCAAACCCACCTTTTACGACAAAGCGACTGAGGTATATGGTACAGCCGTCGTCAGCGAGATTGTGATTTTTGAATTGGAAGTAGGGGCAAGGCGGGCGGGGCGGGAATTTGAATTTCAAGCCCACTTCGCCCACCTGCAAACCTATCCTATTACGCAGCAGATTTTGATTGAGGCGGCTCAAATTCAGGCGGATTTACTGGGCAAAAATCAGGTCATCGGACTCGCGGATACCTTTATCGCGGCAACCGCGATTTTTCATGGTCTGCCGCTGTTCACGCTCAACGAAAAACATTTTCAACGTATTCCTACGCTGAAACTGCTGCCCATTCCCTGAATCACACCCGTGACGTGGTGCAGACACGAAACCCGATAAACGGATGGCGTTCAACGGCGGAAAAATGTTGGCGAATGGTGGCTTTGGCCGAACTGTGTTTCCATGACCCGCCGCGCACCACCCGCCGCGCCAGCCTGCTTAAATCCAGATTTTCCCCAACACCGTATTCATTCAGTGTCCACTCCCAGACGTTGCCACTCATATCCAGCACCCCCTCCTGGGTTGCTCCCTGAGGATACATCCCAACGGCAGTCGTTTGCCCCACATATTCCGCGCTAAACCGCGATTCATCCACGTTAGCGTACCCCGCTTTATAATTCCGTCCCCAGGGGTACACCCGTCCGTCAAATCCCCGCGCTGCCCGTTCCCACTCATATTCCAGTGGCAACCGCACCGGCCACACCTGCGGAAAATCCAGATGCGGAATTAATCCGGTCAGCCGATACGACAGCCAGCGACAAAACGCCACCGCCTCATACCAGTTAACATTTTCGCGGGGGAAGTTCGCGCCTGACCAGCAGGAGGCTTCCGGCTGTGTGGGTCGTTCGGCCAGCCCATCCCACCATCGGCTGTCAAAATATCCGTCGTCCGCATCAATAAACGCCTGAAACTGCTGATTGGTGACGGGGTACTTTGCCAGATAAAAGGTTTCCAGATACAGGCTTTCGTGCTGCTGGTAAACAAATTCACCTTCAGGAATTTCCACCCAGGCAACATCCGGCAGACCGTCCGCCCGCAGCCCCACGCCGGCTCGTGTATCGCCTTTTTCGGCCAGGTGAAGGCTGATTGCCAGCACAGGGGATGGCGTAACACGGGTAGGCCGTCTGGCTAGCTCATCCGGGTCGTAACCGGGGAAGCGTTCCCAGAAGCGTTCAAGCGCCTGATACACCTGTTCCGGCTCAAGAAAGGGTATCATCTGGCGCAATACTTCATACTGTTTTTCTTTTAAACTCTGAGGCTGTGGCAAGGGAAGCGGCGGGAAATTTTGCTCAATTTCTACCCGCACCATTTCTTCAAAGGTGGGAAGGTCAAACGGAGTCCAGTCCTGCCCCGACACCACCAGTTGCCCGATAAATTCCAGCGCCCGCGCCCAGTTTTTCGCTTTCACCGCTTCAAAAAAATGGCCGATAGTCTGATAAACATCGTAGGGTACGGGAGTTTCACTAACCTTCAGGGTTTTATCCTGCCCACGTTTGTGCATGGGAATCGCGTAGGCGGCCAGATACCTGAAAAATTCTTCCTCTGGCATTTCGCCATCCCGCACATTGACCTGATGCGACGGGTCAAAAATCGGCCAGTGGCCGCCGCTAAGCAGCAGGGGCAGCACAGGTTTTTGATAGGCCAGCGCCAGCAGGACTTCTCGCCGTACCCACTGGGAATTGGAGGATTCTGTGGAAACGATAACCACCAGGACACTACAGGTTTGAATCCCCTGCACTTTTGCCCGCCAGCTATTTACGCCCGTAGATTCGCCATCCATCCATATGTTAAACCCGTACTGGCGAATCAAGGATGACAACTGGTGTGCATATTCTGGATTGCTGTAACTCAAGTAAATATGTGACATGGGGACTCCGAAAATATTATTTTGAGTGATTGGTCATCGGGTTCAAAACAGAACTGCATACCCGAAACCCAATATTGTCAAACCGGAAATCGGGAAAGCTGTTCAAGCGGAAAAATACTTTGGCATCCTTATCAAAATAATCGAAAGAGCCACCGCGTAGCACCCGCCCTTCACTGCTGCCTAAGGCCAGTTCTTCTTTTATCATATAGGGAGAAAGTGTCCATTCCCAGACGTTGCCACTCATATCCAGCAGCCCTTCCGGTGAACATCCATGCGGATACATACCAACGGCGGTGGTGCGCTTGAGGCGGTACGGCCCGGCATTGGTACGGGTTTCATCCACATTAGCATAACCGGAAAGGTAATCTCTGCCCCAGGGAAAATGACGACGGTCTTTTTTGCCGCGTGCTGCCCGTTCCCATTCCTTTTCGGTGGGCAGCCGCACCGCCCACTGCTGAATAGATTCTAACGCGGGAATCTCACCTGTGAGTTGAAAGGACAGCCATCGGCAAAATGCCATTGCTTCATACCAGTTGACATTTTCACGCGGGTGATTGCTGAACGGCCATTTTTGAGAGGAAGCGGTATCAGGCTGCTGGGCTAATCCCTGCCAGAATCGTTTATCTGTATACCCTTGTTCCACAAAAACCTGAAATTGGGAAAACGTGACCGGATAACGGGTGATACGAAAAGAATGAACAGCAGCCTGGTCATTTTTTTGATAAAAAAATTTTCCTGCCGGAATTGTTACCCAATCGAAGTCAGGCATACCGTGTTCATTGAGTCCGATTCCACGTCGTGGGTCGCCGACGGCAGCCAGTTCAATCCCCGCTTCCAAGCGCTGCGGTGCTTCGGTCATCGGATTTTGAATGAGTTCCAGCCAGCGCCGCGCCATTTTTTCTCTTGGGGCAACCTCCGCCAGCGTTTCCAGATAAGACTCCGGCGGCAGATGCCCATCTTGCACATCATAAAAATGACGATCTATCAGGATGTCAAATTCTTCGCCCTCCAGCAGCAGAGGGAAAATCAGGCAGCGTTTTAACTGCTTTTCGCGTTTGATAGCAATTAATATCTCTTTATGCACCCATTCGGAGTCATCGGCGGCGGGAGTCATCAGCACAATGAACGCGCTGCAAGTGCGAATCGCCTGACTGATTTCCCGAAACCAGGTGTCGCCATAATTTATCCGGTCATCCATCCAGACCTGAAACCCCTGCTCCTGTAAATGCGTTTTCAGGCGGCTGGCATAGGTCTGGTCGGTGCGGCTGTAACTGATAAAAATATGAGACATCCAGTTTTTCCGTACAGTTTTCCCAGACTTTCATTATACCCGAATCATTGCGGCATTTAGCCATGTAGGATATAACAGCCTTTAGAAATAAACCCATTAAGGAGTTTTATCATGAACATGTCTCGCCATATGCTTATCTGGCTGGTGGTGCTGGCGCTGCTTGTGAGTTCTGCCAGTTTGTCCTTTGCCAGTTCTGAGTTGCCAGAAACACCGGATTCCCCCACCCTGCAAACTCCAAATACGCTGGTTCGTGCGAATGGGAATGTCCGGCTGCGGGCTGAACCTAATTTGAGCAGCCGTAAAGTTGCGCTGATTGGCTGGGGTGATATTGCCATTTTACTAGACGTGACAGAGGACGGGGAATGGTATCAACTGAATTATAATAATATTATTGGATGGGCAGTCAGTGAATGGTTTACCCTGGTTTCCGGCGAAGTTGAACCTCTGGTTGATGTCACCCCCAGCGCAAATGCGACGCCTGCTGCGGTCGAGGTTGTAACCGCGCCAGGGGCGGCCAGCGCTACCGGATTGGTGCGTTCGCTGGATAATGTTCGCATCCGTCAGCAGCCCGATATTGACAGCCCGCGCATCGGATTTATTGGCTGGGGCGAAGTCGCGGAACTGCTGGCCGTGAGTGCGGATGGCGCATGGTATCAAATTAACTTTAAAGGCGTCACTGGCTGGTCAGTCGCCGAATTTTTTGAAGTGGTTGGCAGCGACACCCCCACTGTCATCACCCAACCGAACAATGTGGTGCTGGACACGCCCCTCTCCGTGCCGCCCGTTGGAAATGCAAGCGGGTTAGTGACTGCATTAGGCAATGTCCGTCTGCGTGCCGAACCCAGTTTACAGAGCCAGCGAATTTCCTTCATTGGATGGGGTGAACAGGCCGAAATCGTGGGCATTAATGAGGATGGCACATGGTATCAAATTAATTACAACGGCATTGTTGGCTGGTCACTGGCAGAATTTTTTGTCGTGGAAGGCACCATTACTACCGGCACGGTGACAGTTCAAACGACCCCGGGTGCTGCAACCGTGACTCCTGTTCCGGGTGCGACCACTGCCCCTACCACTGGCGGACAGGTCTTTGGAATCGTGCGTTCGTTGGGCAACCTGCGCCTGCGCGAAGCGCCCGACCTCAATGCCCGTCAGATAGGCCGTCTGGGATGGGGGGATGAGGCCAACCTGCTGGCCGTCAGCGACGATGGATTCTGGTATCAGATTGAGTTTGAAGGCATCATCGGCTGGGCGATTGCCGATTATTTTGAACTGGTACAGGGTCAAATTCCCCCACAGTAAAATCGGATTTTCCGCAGAAAAACAGGGGGCAGATGCCCTCTGTTTGTTTAGGCTAAGTGACTAAAAAATCTGTGCTTTTTATCCTGAGTTTTTGCAATTTGATTGCATTTTGGGCAAAATAATCACCTGCCAAAAGTTCTTTTGGTTAGTGTAGTTTAGGAAGGTAAAAGTCGTGAAGAAAAAACTGCTTTACACCCTTATGATTGTTGCCCTGCTGGCTGTGGCCGTCGTTCCCGGCGTCACCGCGCAGGACGAACTTTCCGGTCAGTTAGAAATTTTTTCCTGGTGGGCAGGCGATGAAGGCCCGGCTCTGGAAGCCTTGATTGCGCTCTACAACGAACAGAATCCCAACGTGGAAGTGATTAACGCCACTGTAACGGGTGGTTCCGGTGTGAACGCCCGCGCCGTGTTAAAGACCCGTATGCTGAACAATGAACCCCCCGATTCCTTCCAGGTACATGCAGGTCAGGAACTGACCGGCACGTATGTGGTGGCGGACCGGATGGAAGACCTCACCTTCCTGTATGAGGAAGAAGGCTGGATGGATAAATTCCCGCAGGGTATTCTGGATGCGATGAGCTATGAAGGTGGCATTTACAGCGTGCCGGTCAACATTCATCGTTCCAATGTCATGTGGTTCGTTCCCGCCAAACTCGAAGAATGGGGTATTGAAGCCCCCGCGACGTGGGACGATTTCCTGGCCGTTTGCCCGACCCTTCAGGAAGCCGGTGTTGTGCCGCTGGTCGTTGGTGAAGCCTGGACAGTCAACCACCTGTGGGAAAGTGTCGCCCTGTCCGTCCTCGGGCCGGAAGGCTGGAACGGCATCTGGACAGGTGAAACTGCCCCCGATGGCGAAGAAATGCTGGCCGTGTGGGAGAAATTCGGCGAAGTGCTGGCTTGCTCCAACATTGATGAAGATGCCTCCGGCCTCTCCTGGCAGCAGGCGATTGATAAAGTGGTTGCTGGCGAAGCCGCCTTCAATGTGATGGGCGACTGGGCAGCCGGATACATGACGACCACCCTCGGCCTGACCCCGGGTGAAGGGTTCGGATACGCTCCCGCCCCCGGCACCGAAGGTACATTTATGTGGCTGTCCGACAGCTTTGGCCTGCCTAATGGCGCTCCCAACCGTGATGCGGCCATTGCCTGGCTGAGACTGCTCGGCTCGGTAGAAGGCCAGGATGCCTTCAATCCTCTCAAGGGGTCGATTCCGGCGCGTATTGATGCCGATGTGACCAACGCCGACCTGTACAACCCGTACCTGCAATCTGCCGCCGCCGACTGGAGCGCGAACACGCTCGTTCCCAGCCTGGTGCATGGCGCGGCCGCCAATGAAAGTTTCGCTGGCGAATTTGGCAGCATCATGGAAACCTACCGTGAAGCCGGTGGTGAAGCTGCCGCCGCAGTCATGGCAGAAATCTGCGCTGACTCTGGTGCTTGCGGTGGTTAACCCCACCTTCGCAGGTTAAAAATTTTACAGCCCCGTACTTGCGACGGGGCTTTTTTATATAAGTAGTAGTTAGCATTTCATGGAAATGGGTCCCCCTCGCTAACTGCTAAACACTTAGAAGGAGCTTTTCATGCGAGGTCGTAATGATCGGATGATTGCATTTTTCATGCTGCTGCCTTCCATCATTTTGCTGGGGGTCTTTGTCTACGGATTCATCGGATTATCCGTAAGAAGCTCCCTGACAGATTGGGGTAACAACCCTCAGGAGAAACCCCCACTTGAGGAAGGCGTTGAAAAAACGTATGTTGGATTGGATAACTACGAACGGTTAATGACGGCGGCACGCGAATTCCGCTTCCGTAACTCGATGGTGAATACATTTTTCTTCACCGTTTTTTTCCTGGTGGGATGTGTAGTTGTTGGTTTCGGGCTGGCGATTCTCATCGACCAGAAAATCATGTTTGAAGGGCTTTTCCGTACCACCTTTCTCCTGCCGATGTCCCTGTCTTTTGTGGTGACGGGGACGGTCTGGCGCTGGATGCTGCAACCCAACGGCGGCATCAATATTCTGCCGGAAAAATTGTTCGGCCTGGGCAAAATTAACCAGAGCTGGATTAACAGTGAAACCGTTCTCTGGAAATTTGAATGGGCAAATGTTCCCCTCTATTTGACCTATATTGGGCTGGCAGTGTTAGGATTTCTGGCTTTTAACTACCTGAGTCAGGAAAATGACCGTATCGGGGTGATTTCTAAAATCATTGTCCAGTTTTTTGTTGTAACCCTGATTGCAGTGGTCATCCTGAACCTGATTGATGAAGGCGCGGCTATTAACCTGCCTGCTGCTGTGGTGATTGGGCTGCTTTCGCTGGCCTGGCGGTACTATCAAACGCATGGCCGCCTGCTGGACGCTCAAGAGGAGTCGCACCGCAGTTGGCGACCTGTCCAGTATTTTGCGGTGGCAGCCGTCATTCTGGTGCTGGTTTACGTGGCTGGCCTGTGGGATAAAATCTGGCTGCCGACAGTGGCAAAAGAACAGCCCAAAGGCTATAACGCGGCGCTGTCCGGTGTGGTGCTGGCCGCCATCTGGCAAATGTCCGGTTACACGATGGCGATGTTTCTGGCAGGTATCCGCGGCATACCGGAAGAACTGCGGGAAGCCGCCCGTGTGGATGGGGCGTCTGAACTTGAAGTATATACCAGCATTATCATTCCCCTGCTGCGTCCAATTACCCTCAGCGCTTTGATTATTCTGGGGCATATTTCGCTTAAAATTTTTGACCTGGTGTTTGCGATGGCTGGGCCGGATAACGGTAATACCATGGTTCCCGGGATTCTGGTGTATACATCGTTCCGTTCCAACCGATTTGCCATCGCCTCCGCCGTTGCGATTGTCATGCTGGTGCTGGTGGCAATGGTCATTATCCCCTATCTGTATACAACCCTGCGTGAGGAGAAAAAATAACCATGCAAACTGCTGATTATCCACGAATTTTCCGACGCGGGATTATTTACGCGCTGCTCCTCCTGCTGGTGCTGGTATATCTGACTCCGATTTACATGATTGCCGCTACCGCCCTGAAATCGCCGGAAAATGCGACCCTGAATAATGCCTGGAATCTGCCGACGGATGTGTACTGGCAGAGCTTTCGGGAAGTATACGACGAATTTAATGACCGCATCCGTAATAGCCTGATTCTGGTCACTGTTGCCACCGTGCTTTCCGCCATGATGGGGTCGCTTAACGGGTATGTGCTGTCTAAATGGCATATCCCTGGCGAACGAATCCTGTTTCCCCTGATGCTGTTTGGCATGTTCATCCCGTATCAGGCGATTCTGATACCCCTATTTGACTTTTTGCGTCAGGTGGGGATGGCCGGAGGGCTGGAAGGGCTGATTTTGGTCCATGTCGTTTATGGGTTGCCGATTACAACGCTTATTTTCCGCAATTTTTACGTAGAAATACCGGATGAAATGCTGGAAGCGGGCATGATAGACGGGGCAAATTTCTTCCAGTTATATTCCAGAGTCGTTTTTCCACTTTCCTTACCCGGTTTTGTGGTGGTGATTATCTGGCAGGTAACACAAATCTGGAACGAATTTTTGTTCGCGGTCATGCTCACCATCGGAACAGAGGCCGAACCCCTGACCGTCGGGCTGGCGCAGCTTGCAGGCGGTGAGGCGGTCAAATGGAATCAGACGATGGCGGGGGCGCTGGTCGCCGCCCTGCCGCCCCTGCTGGTTTACATTTTTGCAGGCCGTTATTTTATTCGTGGTCTGCTGGCTGGCTCTGTAAAGGGTTAAAAATAAAA
>CAZKZS010000024.1:0-26225 GCA_964557285.1 uncultured Anaerolineae bacterium
CCAGACGTAGGAGGGTTCGCCGCGCTGAGCAGCTTTGTCCGAAGGTGTCATGGCGGAGAATTTTACCAGTCTTCCCGCTTGGAAAAAGGGTAGATGTTTTGCTATCATGACTGATAACGAAAATTTCCCTGGACACGGTATGTTAGAAGATAAACTGGTCGGTATTGAAGCACGATATAACGAAATTCAGGATTTACTGGCACAGCCGGAAGTGGTCGCGGATTACGAAAAAGTAACAGAACTTTCCCGCGAAAAAGCCACCCTGGAAGACATGGTGACGGTCTTTCGCCAGTACAAACAGGCACAAAAAGAACTGGAAGATGCCTATGAACTGCGTGAAGACCCGGAAATGGCAGAAATGGCAGCAGACGAAATCAGCCGTCTGGAAACCCTTATTCCAGAATTGGAACAGAAAATTAAACTCATGCTGCTGCCCAAAGACCCACGTGATGATAAGGATGTGATTATCGAAATTCGTGCGGGTGCTGGCGGGGATGAAGCAGGGTTATTCGCGGGGGATTTGTTCCGCATGTATACCCGCTACTGCGAAAACCGTCGCTGGAAAATTGAGGTAGTGGATACCAAAGAAACCGGAGTCGGTGGCTTTAAGAGTCTTATTTTTGAAGTGCATGGCAAGGGCGCGTTCAGCCGTTTTAAATATGAAAGCGGCGTGCATCGGGTACAGCGTGTACCCGCCACCGAAAGTCAGGGGCGCATCCATACCAGTACAGCTACGGTTGCGGTGCTGGCAGAAGTGGACGAGATTGATTTTAATCTGGATATGAATGATGTCCGGCGGGATGTATTCCGGTCATCGGGCGCGGGCGGGCAGCACGTCAACAAAACCGAATCAGCGGTGCGTCTGACTCATCTACCCACTGGCATCGTGGTGGAATGTCAGGATCAGCGCAGCCAGCATCAGAACTTTGAAAAAGCCAAACAAATTCTGCGGGCGCGGCTGTATGAATTGGAACTCGAAAAACAGATGAAAGAGCAGGACGAAACCCGCCGTGTGCAGATTGGTTCAGGGGACCGCAGCGAAAAAATCCGCACCTACAATTTTAAGGAAAATCGCCTCACCGACCATCGGATTAACCTGACCAAGTATAACCTTGATCGGGTGCTGGACGGGGAGCTTGACGAGTTTATTGACGAAATCACCACCTACTACGAAGCGCAGCGTCTGGCCGCGCTTGGCGAAGGGGAAGCGGTGTAATTCTCTCACCCCCAACGCCTTGCCCAG
The DNA here is from genome assembly GCA_964557285.1 of uncultured Anaerolineae bacterium. GTDB lineage: Bacteria > Chloroflexota > Anaerolineae > Aggregatilineales > J027 > SB15. The sequence goes on from CAZKZS010000024.1 coordinate 1,244, forward strand.
CACGTTGAGGATGGACCGTAGGGGCAGGGACGAGCGAACGCAGTGAGCGATACCTGCCCGAAAAAGGGCGGGTATCGTCCCCGCCCCTACACTTTTGTTATTCGGCGGCGCTTACCCGAATCGAGAAGTTGCCTGCCCGATTCAAACGGTCATACACCACCAGCCGGTAAGTGCCAGCTTCCAGCGACAGGGATTTCACTGACCCCACACTGCGAGTTATCAGGTCGCCCGATTCGGCGTAAACATCAATATAGGGTAGGGTCAGGCCGTCAACAGTAATGTTCACCGGACTGGTTTTTTCCATTGTCAGGGTAAATTCGGCCTGCTGGCCCGCCTGAAGCTGGTTCAAACGGACTTCACCAACGGTAATTTCTCCCCCAGCCAGCGCAGAAACTTCTGCCAGATTTTCCGTGACCACCACCAGCGTATAATCACCCGCCGACAGGTTATCAAAACTACGGACTTCCAGAATGAGTTTGGTACCGCCCTCAACCGCAACGTTGGCAATCAGCGCATTGAAGCTGCCGCCCGAATCATCATCTGAAGCGAGAACATTACCTTCTGTATCCAGCACAACCAGGGCGGGGTCAAAACGGCCGCTTGCATCTTCTGAGGTCAGGACAAAACTGTATTCACCGGAAAACAGGGGCGCAAAGGTCCACTGTTTTTGTTCGCCCAGTTGAAGCGTATCCCGCACAGGCACATCCGGCGCTAGCAGGCCGCCCGCCGTTTTGACCGGAGTCACCACAATATCCTCAAACAGGGAAACCTGGAGGTCCGCGCTGGTGGGTTCAAGCGCATACGCTACCAGCAAATAAGTGCCATCCGCCGGAATAATTAGTTCGCCATTGGAAAGAATCTGGTCGGTGCCGTCTGCCGCATAAACTTCTACGGCAACTGCGCCCGTTCCGGTCACGGTAAAAATATTGTCCTGTGCCGCTTGAAAGGTATACAGGTGGGTTTTGCCCGCGTCTAAAGTCAGCGACAGCGCGGCCTGCCCGTCGGTCAGGGGCAGCGGGTCGGCGTTTTCCCCATTGGGAGAAAGGTAAACTGCACCGGATTCCAATGCCAGGTTAAAACTGCTGCCGCTTTCTCCGGCGAAATTCTGCACTTTCACCTGATAAGTACCACTTTCAGGGAGGTCAAGCCCCACCAGCGCCGGATTCACTCGCCAGCCGGAGTCGTCATCGGAGGCCAGCAGTTCACCGGAAGGCGTATACACTTCAAAAAACAGATCAAGGTCACTGTTCAATTCTACCGGACTGGCAGTGAGCGAAACTTTGTCGCCTGCTTCTGCATTAAAAACAAACAGCGTTCCTTCATCGCTTTCCAGCACTTTGGTGACGGTTTGCCCCATTTCAAGGATGGTCGCCGGAGGTGCAGCTTCGCCTACGGAAAGAGTCAGGGTATAGGGGCCGCGTCCCGACTGCTCAAAAGAAGTCAGGACAAGCAGATAGTCGCCGCCTTCTTCCAGGGTAAATTCAGAGATGAGGGGATTTAAACCTGTGCCGCCGTCGTCATCCTGAAAAACGAGTGTGCCATCCGGTGTACGGATTTCCAGCAGCCCATCAAATTCAGCTTCCACAGAGGCAGTAATAACATCACCTGCCGCCGCCGTAAAGGAATACACCGCCGCAGACGTTTCCAGATTTCCCTCAACAGTTGCCCCATACTCAATAGGGGTCGCATTGGCGTAATCTATTTCGTCGGTGCTGCTGCCGCTTTGCAGGGAAATAGAAAATTCGCCGCTAGCATTCCCACCAAAAGCGCTAATCACAACCGTATATTCTCCCGTGCTGGACAGGGTGAAGTTTTCGATTTTGGGATTCAAATCGCCACCGGAGTCGTCATCGGTCGTCAGCAGAGTCCCGTGTTCATCATAAAGTTCCATCAGGCCATCAAACGGAGCGTCGATACTAATGGTGACAACATCACCTTCTGTTCCTGTGAAGGTAAAAGTAGCTTTGCCACTGTTTTCCAGGGTGGCCTGTGTGGTATCTCCATAGGTCAGGGGGATGCCTTCTGTGGGAATAACCGTTTCGCCTGTCGTCAGTGTCAGGGTAAACGATCCTTCATCAAACTCGCTAAAGCCGCTGATGACCAGCCGATACGTGCCGGTTTCTGGCAGGACAAATCCTCTAATTGCGGGCTGCAAATCGCCGCCGGAGTCATCATCCGATGCTAAAACTGCTCCGTTCGCGTCCTGCACTTCCAAATAGGCATCAAACAGGCTGGTGACTTCCGCTACAATCACGTCGTCAGCACTGCCTTCAAAGGTATAGATGGCCGTTTCCCCGCCGCCGAGTGTACCTTCTACTGTTTCTCCGTAAGCCAGCGTACCTGTAGTGTCCTCGATTGGGCTGCTGGTGGATAAAGTCAGGCTGTAATTGCCACTCACCTGCGGGTCAAAACCACTTATCACAATCTGATAATTACCATCAGCCGGAAGTTCAATGCTGTTGATGAACGGCTGCAAGTTGCCACCGGAGTCATCATCCTCAGCGATTACATTACCTGCACTGTCAAGTAGCTGTAAATAAGCGTCAAACTCACTGGTGATTTCTACTGAAATGACCTCTCCGGCGCTGGCGGTAAAGGTATAACTCGCAGTTTCACCTGCGGGCAAAAATCCCTCTACTGTTTCGTCATAGGCAATCGTCCCCTCTGTGGGGGTCGAACTGAGGCCAAGTTCAGAGAAGATAATGGTAAATGGTCCGGAATCATCAATGTTGAATCCTGTGACCACCAGGGTATAGGTATCATTCGCTGGAAGCTGCGCGGTATCAATCAGGGGCTGCAAATTGCCGCCGGAGTCGTCATCAGCAGCAATCACATTGCCGGAAGAATCCTGAAGTTCCAGATAGGCATCAAAATCACTCATGATCATGACGGAAACCACATCATCGGCTGCCCCTTCAAAGACAAAACGGGTTTCCAGTCCGGCAGCCAGTTCCGCCTCCATCGTATCTCCGTATTTAATCGGAATGGCCTCCGGTGATTCAGGAGCTAAACTCACGGTCAGGTCGTAACTTCCGCTGCCCTCATCCAGATAACTGCGGACTTCAACGGTATAGGTTTCGCCCGCCCGCAGTTCTACACGGCTGATATACGCATTCAGTTCACCACCGGAGTCATCATCAAAGGCGATTTCCACTCCTGCCGCATCCAGTACCCGCACCTGAACATCAAAATCGGCGGAATTGGCATGAACCCGATAAGAAGCATCTGCTGAGGGTGTAAAAGTCCATGTGCCTGTGAATCCCCTTTCAAGCGTACCCGTCACCGTCTGATTAAGGGACAGGACTCCGGCGGGCGGCTGGTCTACTACAGGCGACTGTCCTGCATTAACAACCACTTCGTAAGCACCCGTTGAAAGCCGTGCATATCCGCGCACGATAATCTGATAGGTGTCATCAAATTCAAAGGTAAAGGTGAGGGCAGAATTAGAATCGCCGGGCGTCCGGTCGTCATTCAGCGTTAGGGAGGTATTGAAGGAGTCATAAAGTTCCAGCACCGTATCCAGTCTTGAATCCGGTAAGGCAATTACGCTAATTTCTACGGTTTCGCCTGCCCGCCCTCGATATGTATAAATATCCTGTTCTTCGGCGGCAGAAATTTCCCCCTCCACTGGAGTCCCCAGTGTCAAAGGGGTGGCCTGCTGTGCCAGCGCGGTACCAAAAACAAAAAAACTCATTCCGATAAGCGCCAGCGTTAGTAATTTACGAAGCATCTTTTTTCTCCAGCGTTTTTTATTGCACAAGGTAGTTTAGGGTGAATGTGCCGGATGCACCCTCGAATCCGCTTACCTCCATAGTATACAGCCCGGAGGTCACAGCGACGAAATAGGCACGCGGATCAACTGACTCCCCCACATCATCCACCTCTACCAGAATATTACCGAGAGGGTCTATCACACGCAAAATAGAGTCAAAACCTTCGACCCCCAGCACCACAATAGTGACCGTCTGGCCTGCATTCACCTGAATCGTATAACTGGACGAACGAAACTCGCCTACTGTTCCCACAATTTCCCCACTGGCCGGAGTCGCGGAAGGGGCAGCAGTTGGAACAGCCGTCGGCGTGATGGGCGTGGGAGTGGCGGTTTTTTGCAGACTCAGCCACCATAACCGATAAGCTCCAATAGTGGCGTTGTTATTGGCGGCGATATGAATGGTATAAATCCCACTGACAGGCGCTTCAATATCCTGCAAAAAGGCATCAAAATCCGAACCGCTATCGTCATCAAACCAGGTTTCGCCGTCGGGTGAAACCAGTTCCACCATGACGTTAAAATCACTGGTGCGGTCAACCACTTCAACGGCTACCGAAATTAAGTCTCCGGCCTCCGCGCTGACCGTCCACACGTCACGCTGGCCGTAAGTTTCAAGCTGCTGTTCATTGGGCATATTCATCAAGGCTTCGCCGCGCTGCACATCCCGCGCCGTGAATCCGGTATTCAGGGAAAGTAAGTATCGGCCTATCCCTGTCGCTTCACGGCTTCTGGCATAAATAGTATATACACCCGTAAAAGGCAGTTCAAACAGATGAATGATGGCATCTGGAACAGCAGGCAGCCAGTCATCGTTTTGCGCCACGACCGTGCCATTGGGGGCCTGCAATTCGATATACGGGTTCAGGGTTCCCAGTGCAGCCGGATCGCGATTCATTGCCAGTGAAATAGTATCGTGGGCGGCGCCAAAAAAGGTAAAACGATGAACTTCGCCCGTCTGGGTAATTTCTCCGGCGCGGGATTCGCCCATTTCCAGCCGTCCCCCTGGAGGAGGCACAAGCGCTGGCAGTTCAGCCGCCGTTGGAGAAGGCAGGGCTGGAGTCGGGGATGGAGTGATGGTTGGGGTAAAACTCATGGTGGGGGTGATAGTAGCCGTTGGCGTGGAAGGGGTAAAAGTGGCTGTTACCGTCGGTGTCCCCGTGAGCGTTGGTTTGAGAATCTGGGAGGAATCGGCCACGCTGATGGCATACATCCCTTCTGTATTGGTTTCCAGTCGGGATACCCGCAGCGTGTAATTCCCTTCTACAGGCAAAATAAAAGGGATTGAAGCAGCAAAATCATTTTGTCGGGTATCCAGTTGGGTTAACATTTCTCCGGTTGGGCTAATCAACTGTAACTCGAATCGGGCGCTGCCACTGATTTTACTCAACTGAAGCACAACGGTGTTCCCCTGACGGGCAGGGAGTGTCCATTCATGGGAAGGAACGGCCTCCGAAAGCACATCGCGCACGGTGCTGCCGATTCGGACATTCCCGCCAATGGCTACCCGTGCGGCTTCCGTAGGGGCAGGGGATAAAGGCGCTTCTTCGGTTTTCTGGCAGGCCGCCGCCAGCCAGACCACCACCAGCATCATCCAGAACCGTTTCATCTAACAGTCCGGCAGCGATTCCCCAGACCAGGTTTCGCCGTAAAACTCAAGGTAATCGTCCAGATGTGCCTGCCAGTAGCCATTTTCATGCTCGCCCACCGGATAAAGTTGATAGGTATGATCAATCCCATTTTGTGTCAGTCGTTCATGGATAAGGTCGATGTTTAGCTGTGCGTAATCATCATACCCTCTATCTATCCAGATACGCAAAGGGGGTGTTGGCGGTGGTGCAAGGGCTAAATCCAGCGGGTTATTGGCGGGCGGCGCATGATACAGGTCAAAAAAGGGACTGTGACCGCCTAAAATGGAAAACACATCGGGATGCCGGAAGGCAATTTCAAACGCCCAGAATCCGCCGCGTGAAATGCCGCCAATCGCCCGCCCTTCGCGCGTAGTTTGCAAGCAGTATGATGACTCCATGTAGGGAATCAGTTCATCAATCACCAGCGATTCCCACGACGCGCCCGCGCCAAAGGTGTTGGTATTAGCAAGGCTGCCGCCAAAAGGCAGCACTATCGCCATCGGTGGCAGCCGTTTTAAGGCGATGCCGCGTACAAGAGCTTCATCCATGCCCAGATTGTCCCACAGGGCATCATCACTGTTTGAGCCGTGCATCAAAATCACATAGGGATAACGTTTTTGCTCGTGGCAGGGCGGTAAAAATATCCGGTAGCGAATCGGCCAGCCGTTTATTCGACTTGGCATTTCCCCTGTGGTCATCGTTCCCATTGGCGTCTGGCAGTCTGTGGGAAAATCACTTTCCTGAAGGGCTAAAAGGTAGCTGCCTTCCGTCCATGAATTTACATTTCTTACCACCACCGTATAAGTTCCAGTAGCAGGCAGCGAAAAGGCAATCAGCATCGGGTCAGTGCCGGGGCCGGTATCATCATCAGACCCTATTAAGCTGCCTGTTGGGTCATACAGGTCAAAGGCCAGATTCACCTCACTGTACGGGTCTGGTGGGTAATTCTGGGCGCTCAGGTGGATGCTCTGTCCGGCTGTGCCTTCAAATGTCCAGTTTTGCTGCTCGTCCCGCACCAGATAACTGACAATCGGTTCGCCAGAAGTCAGGCTGTTTTCAGCAACGGGGAGGGAAAGCCCCTCTACTGGCAGAACCAAGAGCAGCACAAGCAAGAAATATTTCACTGACACAGTGGCAAATCCTCCAGCAGAAGCGGCCAGTTCCGCCCGTAAAATTCCAGATATTCTTGCAGGTGGGATGACCAGTATTCGTTGTTATGCCCGCCTGTGGGGTTAATCGTATAGGTATGGGAGATGCCGCGCTGAGAAAGTTCATTAGAAAATACCACCACATTCGGCCCGCCCGTATCATTCTGCGCGTTATCCAGATACAGGCGCAGGTTTTCAATGCGGGGGGCATATCCCGCCAACGCCAACGGATTGTGGGTGTTGGGTGCGTTATTGGGGACAAACCAGGGGCTGTGACCGCCAATAGCTGAAAATTCATCAGGATTCCGCAGTCCGATGCTGTAAGCCCAGAATCCGCCACGTGAAATCCCACCAATGGCACGGCCTCTCGTTTCTGTCCACACACAGTAGGTTTGTTCAATATCGGGAATCAGTTCTTTCAGGATAATATCCTCATACGAACGGTCTTCAGTGAAAATATTATTTTCCTGATAATCTCCTCCGTCCGGCATGACCACCACCATCGGCGGCAGAGTCTGTTCGGCAATGCCTTCGTCCAACACCTCTTTGATACCCAAATCCGCCCACTGGTCATAGCGATAATTCGAGCCGTGCATCAAAATCACGTAGGGATAACGCCGCCCGAATCGGAAAAAACACGGCGGCAGATAGATGTTATACATGACCGCCCCCCCTGTAATTTCACTTTCAAAACTGCTTTCAAATAAATTTCCACCCGATTCATCACAGTCGATGACCGTTGGCGTGGGAAGCGGCGGCATGGTAGTGGTGGGGCGCGGCGTGTCGGTGGGCGTGGCGGGCGCACGAGTCGGCACAGAATTGACAAATACTGCCGTCTGAGTCACGACCGGAATTTCAGCAGTCGGGGTGCTGGTAATGACAATCACCTGCTGCGTGACTTCCGGCGCCAGGGGTTCACATGCCGCCAGCACCACCAGCACCCATAACACAAACCGGAATCGCCGCATTATAACTGCCCTATGATCCATGATGGTTTGAAGGGAAACAAAATTTCCAGCAGGGCATAGGCCGTTTTATGGCTGGCATACGCATCTGGCAAAAAGTTTCGCATTTCTTCTACCGTCTGATGTCCAAAAACCAGATTCAGAAACAAATGCCATGGGAAAGCTGCGTCCGCCCCTTTGAATTTTTGTTCGATGTCGCTGGCTTCAACCAGTTTGCCCTGCTCAAATTTCATCAGCAGTCCGGTTCTATCATGAAAGGCGATTCTCATCTCGCCAGTGTAACAGTGAGCGCCCGAACCCGCTAATCGGCGTTCCAGCACGGGCGCAATTGTCTGCATCAGACGGGCAGGGCTGGCGGCGCGAATATACCAGGCATAGGTTGGGCGATTGGTGAGTCCACCGAACGATTTTCGGATCAGGGTGTGAACCGTCGGGTGAATCCCCGAATCAAAGGCCAGACACGCTAGACGGCTGTCTTTGGCTTCGCCAAATTTTTTCGCTGCCCGCATCACATCATCAAATGTATCAAGATAAGATGCCTGTTCCCCAACGACATATTCCAGAATCTCCAAATCGCTGCCCTCAACCAGGTCACGGATGCAGACATATCCAACCCCCTGCTGCTGTCTTTCAATGATGAAATAATGAACGGCAGGCGGAATTCCCATCGGGCGGTGGGTCATTTCGTGCGCCCACTGTTTTTCTTTCCGGTCAACGCTGAGCAGCAGATTTTTTCGGTAATCGTTGTACCAGCCCATCAGCGCCGGAATATCGGCAGGGGTGGCAGGTCGCAAGCTGTATTGAGGGGTTTCATCGGCTTTGAGTTCTGACACGGAAAAAAACGGCAGGATGGCATCCGGCCCCAGTTTCACCGCCATCGTATACCCGAACTGGCGGTAAAAATGCGGGATACCGGTAATTACCTGAATCGTGTGACCCAGTTCCGCGCTGCGCTGATGAGCAACGTCCATCAACTGGCGTATCAGCCCCATATGACGATATTCAGGATGGGTTGCCACCAGTTCGACCCGCCCCACGCCAAATTTTACATCCTCATAATTCCATACCTGCGGAATCAGCAGCAGGGCGGAAAGGATGCGGTTATTCTGGTCAATGACCATCCACACATCGTCATCGGTGACGGTGGGATGATGGGGAGAAAGTAAATCCTGTGTCCAGGGGCCTAAAATTTTATCGTTTGGACCGTAGTCGCCTGTAAAAACGTCCACAAAGAAGGTGGGCAGGGCTTCATGAAATTGGTCAGTCATGGAGCAAAGTACGAAACCGTTGGGAAGGTTAATTCGCATGAGTCGTTCTTCTTTAAAAATCCTGTTAATGATAGCAAACCCATTTCATCGTTTACCATGTATAATTTTTGCCGGAAATTGGAGCAATGACTGTGATTATCAGCAGGTCGCCGGAGCAAACCCGCCGGATAGGATATGTTCTAGGGCAGCATTTAACCGCCGGAGATATTATCTGTCTGGATGGGGATTTAGGGGCGGGAAAAACCACATTTTCGGCCGGTGTTGGCGAAGGCTGGGGCGCGGAACATGCCCTGACCAGCCCCACTTTTGTGATTGTGCAGCAGTATGAACGCGCCGCCGACAGACAGGTATTGTTTCATCTGGATGCCTACCGTCTGGATACGGCTGCTGATGGCGATTCGATAGGGCTGCCCGATATTTTGGATGCCAACAGCGCGGTGCTGATTGAGTGGCCTGAGAAAATTCAATCGTGGCTGCCCGATGATTTTTTATGGATTACTTTTACCCTGGATGACAGCGACGATTTAAAGCGGGTGCTGACTCTAAACGCGCACGGAACACGCGCCCATGCGTTGCAAGCCACCCTTCAAGCCCAATTCGGAGAATAATCAAAATGCTGCTGGCAATAGATACTGCGACTCGATTTTTAAGTGTGGCGCTGCATGACGGCCAGCGGATTCTGGCAGAAAAATCTCAGGTATCGGAGAACCAGCATACTACACAGCTTACCCCCATAATTTATAAGCTTCTGACCGACCTTGAGGCGGCTGTGCAAGATGTGAGTGCCGTTGCCGTATCGCAGGGGCCGGGGTCATTTTCCGGTTTGCGGGTGGGCATAGGGGTTGCTAAAGGGATAGCCTCTGGCCGGAATATTCCCCTGCTTGGCGTCCCTACCCTGGATATTGTCGCGTACAGCACCCCACCCCTGCAAATGACCATGACGGCGGTGGTGCAGGCCGGACGGGGGCGCATTATCGCCGGAGTCTATCGCTGGCAGGGGGATCAGTGGCAGCCGGATGGCAGCCCTCAAATTACCCAATGGGAACACTGGCTTGACTCTGCGCCGCCGCATAGTCTCATCAATGGCGAAATTTATAACATAGACCGGAGTCGGCTCAACCATTTCCAGATTTTGAGTCCGGCCTGGCAGGTGCGGCGGGCTGGCTTTTTAGCTGAAATCGGTTGGAAAAAATTATTAGAAGGCGTTATAACTAAACCTGCTGAGGTCAACCCTATTTATTTGAAAGGGCCGGGGTAAATAATCATGAAGCCTGAAGAACGGGTCTTAAAACTCAGGACGGTTGCTCAGGAAGTTATCGTGTGTAGAGCCTGTATCCTGCACCAGGGACGCCGCAAAGCCGTTCCCGGCGATGGAGCGATGCACGCCGACATCATGTTCATTGGCGAAGGGCCGGGGCAGTACGAAGATGAGCAGGGGCTGCCTTTTGTGGGCAGGTCGGGGCAGTATTTGGAAGAACTGCTGCGAATGATTGGCCTGCATCGGCAGGACGTGTATATCACCAATGTGGTGAAGTGCCGCCCGCCCAACAACCGCGATCCCCTGCCCAATGAAATTGAAGCCTGCAAATCCTATCTTGACCGCCAGATTGAAATTATTGACCCGATTCTGATTGCCACGCTGGGACGTTACAGCATGGCGCGGTACTTTCCTAACGGCAAAATTACCCAGATTCACGGCAAACCCAAATTTGATAACGGGCGTATTTATTACCCTCTATTCCATCCGGCAGCCGTATTACGCAACCCGGATTTACGTCCCGCCATGGAAGTGGATTTCCGGCGCATGGCTGAACTTGTGAAAGAGGCAAAAAATAAACCTGTTATTGCTGAAGAACCGGAAAAACCGGAGAATCCCCCGCCAGCCCCACCCAAGCAGTTGAGTTTGTTTTAAACGTAGGGGCAGGAACAAGCGAACGTAGTGAGCGATACCTGCCCTTTCCGTAGGGGGCGGGGACACGTTAAAGCAGAACCACTTTTGTCTTGCCGTTGCGGGCTTTGGCCGTCGCATTGCGGGTATCCACAATCAAACTGCTGGAATTGACAATTTCTTTCCAGTCAAAAACGGCGTGGTTGGTCACAATCAGCACACAGTCAGCTTCCGCTAACCAGTTGGTGCTGTAGGGCGTACTTTCCATGATGCGCTCCCCTTCCAGCCGGATACGTGCTACATAGGGGTCATGGTAAGTCACTTTTGCCCCTTTTTCTTCCAGCAGTTGAATAATATCCAGCGCGGGGCTTTCGCGCACATCATCAACATTGGGTTTGTAGGCCACACCAAGCACCGCGATTTTAGAATTACGGACAGGCAGCGCCTCATCATTCAGCGCATCAGCCACTTTGGTGACTACGTAGACAGGCATCGACGTGTTAATTTCGCTGGCAAGCTCGATAAATCGGGCGGTGTAATTCAGGGTTTTGAGTTTCCAGCTTAGATAGTGCGGGTCAACTGGAATACAGTGACCGCCCAGCCCGGGGCCGGGATAAAACGGCATAAACCCAAAGGGTTTGGTAGAGGCCGCCTGAATGATTTCCCATACATTGAGATTCAGCTTGTCACACATCAGCGCGATTTCATTTACCAGCCCGATGTTCACTGCACGGAAGGTGTTTTCCAGCAGTTTGACCATCTCCGCCGCCGTTGGGGACGACACGATATGCACATTATCAATAATTGTTGCGTAATAAGCGGCGGCCACTTCCTGACAATCTGGCGTCATGCCGCCCACTACTTTAGGCGTATTCCGCACATGGAACTGCGGGTTGGCGGGGTCAATGCGTTCCGGTGAAAAAGCCACAAACAGATTTTCCCCGATGATTAACCCTTCCTGTGCCAGACGCGGCGCGAGGATTTCTTCCGTTGTGCCGGGGTAAGTCGTGCTTTCCAGCACCACCAACATGCCCTCATGACAGATTCCAGCAACGGCTTCCGTCGATTCAATCACGTAGGACATATCCGGGTCTTTGGTTTTCCGCAGCGGAGTCGGCACACAAATGCTGACAATATCCGCTTCCCGCAGCACATCGTAGCTCGTGGAGGCAATCAGCCGTCCATCCGCGACTAAGGGTGCTATCTGGTCGGTTGGAATATCGGGAATATAGCTGACCCCTTCATTGAGTTTATTCACTTTTGCCGGAGTTAAATCCACCCCCAGCACTTTAAATCCCACCTCTGCAAAGGCCACCGCCAGAGGTAATCCTACATATCCCAGTCCCACAATGCCGATGACGGCGGTGCGATCCTGAATATGCTGAAGAAGCTGCTCTTTATAGCGGGTAGCAACGGCCTGTCTCATTTTATTTTCTCCAAATTTCTGTAATGCTCAATCATCTGTTGAATAGTTATATCAAGCGGTGTCGTGGCTTTCCACTGAATAAGCCGTTCAATTTTGCTCGTGTCCGGCACGCGCCGCCGCATGTCCTCAAACCCTTTTTTGTAGGCTTTTTCATAAGGGACTAACACAATCTCAGACGCGCTGTGGGTGGCGTTTTGTACACGCTGCGCCAGTTCCATAATAGTGACTTCTTCGGTGCTGCCGATATTAAACACCTGCCCCGGGGCGGCCTCACACTGGGAAAGTTTTACCAGCGCATCCGCAATATCATACACATTGGCAAAACAGCGTGTCTGTTTACCATCGTCATGCACTTCAATCGGGTCGCCTGCCAGCGCCGCCTGGATAAAACGCGGTACGACCATGCCATAATGCCCCACCTGACGCGGCCCCACCGTGTTAAACAGCCGAAAAATCGTTACAGGCAGCCCCTGAGATTCGTAATACGCCAGCGCTAAAAACTCATCCAGCGCCTTCGATACCGCATAACTCCATCGGCTTTTGGTGGTTGCCCCGTAGACGCTATCATCATCTTCACGAAAGGGAATTTTGTTTGCTTTGCCGTAGACTTCGGAGGTAGAGGCCACCAGCACGGGCTTACGGTAGCGTCCGGCAGCTTTTAAGACAATTTCCGTACCGCGTATATTAGTTTCGATGGTATCAATCGGCCTTTCGACAATGAGCTTGACGCCCACCGCCGCCGCCAGATGAAACAAAATATCACACTCGCTGACGAGCCGATCCATGATCATCTCGTTGCGAATATCTTCGATGGCAAAGCGGAAGTTGGGATTTTTGCTGTGGTGGGCGATATTCTGCCAGCGTCCGGTGGAAAGGTTATCCAGAATAGTGACGCGGTATCCGTCTGTAAGAAGTCTATCGGCAAGATGGCTGCCGATAAAACCCGCACCGCCTGTAATCAGAGCGTGGGGCTGAGTTTGACCAAAAGCCAAAGGCGGTACTCCTACAAAAAACTTAAGGCGCAATTATAGCGATAGGAGTCGCTGACAGTCTACCCACGTTTGTCGTGTCTGTACCTGACGATGGTCACTAGGGGCGAAGGAGTGCCTGCGTTTCACCCGCCTGGCCGCATAAAATACTGCCGCCCGACTCCAGCCATTCCCGCAGCGTAGCACTTTCGCCTGTGCCACTGGTGGCTTCGGTATAAATGCCCGTTCCCCAGCGATAATATTTGCGGGATTCTTCATACCATTGGCTTTGCGGCAGTCCTATCACGCTGGGGCCGCCGTTATAACAGGCAAAGGTTACACCAATATCGTAATCTGTCCAGTTCAGGCAGTCCACCAGATGATTCAGCCCACGTAAGGAATTAATTTCCGGGTTAATCTGATTTTCGCCATTTTGAAAATGCAGCGGCATCACCTGAAACAACCCCTGAGCGCCCGCCCCCGAAGAAACATAGGGGTCGCCGCAGGATTCAATTTGCATGATAGTAGCGATAAGATTGGGATTCAAATTACGTTCTTTTGCCCACCGGAGAATATCCTCCCGCCAGTACATCACTTGCGGGGTAAAAACATCGGCCAGCGCTGCTTCCCCGTTGGTGATTCCCCCATGTGTTTCAACCGGATGGATGGGCGACCTTTCGACCATCCAATCCATCACACCGGGGCGGGTCAGCCCGAACAAAATAACCAGTACCACCAGCACCCCCGCCACCCGCATGATAATGGTATTGCGGCTGAGGCTTTCTTTGGCCTTTTCTTTGGCGCTGCGAACGCTGGTAGCGGTAGTTGCTTTTTTCCTGGGGGGCATCCTTACCGTACCGAAATAATTTCAAAGGGACTGGGCGTAAAAATCAGGAAAAAAATCGCCAGCGCGATAATACCAAGCGTCCGCCGCCGACTGTCTAACGGGGTAATGTCATCCATCGGCACAGCATGAATCCGTCCGAAGAAAAACAGCAGCATGACCCACAACAGCCAGCTTGAATTATTGAGCGCCAGAATCACCATCGCAATCATGGCCGGAACATACAGGCGTCGGGCAGTACGCCCTACAAGCGTATATAGAATATGTCCACCGTCTAGCTGTCCTATAGGCAGCAAATTTAAACCCGTCACAAACAAACCGGTCCAGCCTGCAAAAGAAAGCTGGTTAATGGTCATATCTTCAATGTCGTTGGGCAGCCATTTGCCGTGAATCACATATTTAGCCACTGCGTAAACCACCGAATTACCTTCCAGCAGATAGTCGCAAATGCCTTCTTCACGGCACTCCTCTGCCGTTGGCAGGCGGTTGACTTCAGCCGTGGCAATTCCGGCAATCAAAATCGGAATCGCAAAAATGAGGCCGGCCAGAGGGCCAGCTACCCCCACATCAAAAAGCTGCTTGCGGTTTCGCATGGGTTCACGCAGTTGGATAAACGCGCCAAACGTGCCAAAGCCGAATCCTAAAAGGGGGGGAAAGGGCAAAAAATAGGGCAGGGTGACACTGACTTTATGATGGCGGGCAGCGAAATAATGACCCAGTTCGTGCGCGCCCAGAATCAGCATCACACTGAGCGCATACGGCCAGCCTTTCAGGGATTCCAGAGAAAACAGCTTTTCGTAAGGCACATCTTCCAGCAGCGCCCCTACCGACATGGTGCTTAAAATTGTCAGGATAAGCAGCACCACATTCGGCCAGACCGGACGCGGCGGCGGTGAAAATCGTCCGCGAAAAATGTCAATCCGATGCAGTTTAGTGGCTTCATCTATTGAAAAATGGGCATGGTAGCCCATCGGTTCAAGACGCTGGTCAACAATTTCATAGGCTTCAGCGCTGTCCAGACGAAGCTGCCCGTGATACTGCGCTACTACCGATTCAATGGGATTATAGGTGCGTTGCTGAATATCAAGAACGATGGCGATGACATCTTCCAATTCCTGATAGCGGTTGTTGAAGGCGGGCGGTGTTATTTGCGGTGCCTGATAGTCGGCACTCTGGGTAGCGAGTTCGTCAAACATGCTTTTCCTTTATTCACTTTCGGCAGGCGTCGGCGTGGGAGTTTCCGGCGCAGGAGGGGTGATCTCAGTCAGGGGCAAAATCGCCCAATTTTCGCCTCCCGCTTCCAGAGTCAGAATACCACCATCCCGCAGCCGCAGATAAGTGACTTCGTTTTCTGTCCCTCCTGAAGCGACCTGTATAATACCATCATAGCCAATTTCCGGTTCGGTTGCCCATCCGAGTCGGTCACGCACATCCGGTTCTTCGCGCCAGACCAATCCAAAACCCCGTACCGGCTGCAAACGGTCAGGCGGAGGGGAAAGGCTGTCATCCCGTTCCGGTAGTCCGGCCTCAAAATCATCCGGCACGCTCATCCATGCGGGGATTTCTCCATCATTAAACATGACCAGAATTTCGTCGCGGGCTTCCAACCAGACCATGATTCCGCCTTCAAAACGCTGTTCTACCTGAAAAGTGGGAGTTGGTGCGCTGGCAGGGCAGCCTTCTGGTGCGGGTAGGAAAAACCAGACAAACGGGCAGCCTAACGGAATTTCGAGAATTTCTTCGGCCACGCTGTCATTCACTTCGGCCTGAATTAAAAAACGGGCGACATCAGCAGGGGTATCTTCGGTGCGGGTACTGATAGTCAGGCGGCCTTCGGCAGGAACATCCCACACCTGTACCCGCCTATCTTCGGCGTTCAGGCGGAAAATACGGGCGCTGTCCGCCCCTTTCACGCGCCAGAATAAAGTCAGGGTTTCGCTCGTGGCCGGATCGCTGGTATTGGTGATGAAGTATTCAATTTCCAGCCCAATTTGAGTCGGCAGGCGGGTTGCAGTTTCTGTCGCGGGGGCGGGGGTAAAGGTCGGGTGTAAAGGGCTGGTCGGAGTCGGTCCGCCCGCAGAAATCGGCACAGGGGTTGAGGTGGGAGCAAGAGTAATCGTTGGCGGGATAATAATGGTAGGCATCAGTGTTGGCGTGCGGGTCAATACCGTAGCCGTCACTTCAGAGGTAGGAAGCAGGGCAACTTCCGGTTCGGCGTCTGCTCCGCACGCCGCCAGCATCAACAACATGATAAGCAGCGCAATCTGGCGCAACTTACAACCCCATCCATTCAGCGATTTTTTAACATTACGCTTTTCGGGGAAAAAGTTCAAGCCTTAGCGTACATCAATGCTTCCGTCGGGGTGTGCAACCAGGCGAACAATCTGATTTTTCTGCTGATAGCGGTGGTAGTAAAACAGGCCAACTGCCGCGAAGATAAAGCTGAGCAGCCCCACCGGACCGAGAATGAAAGTAAGGATAAAACTGAGGATAACCAGCATCAGGGCAGGCATCTTTAAACGAATCGGCTTTTTAAGCGTGACTGCCGTGTCACTTTCATCTACCACCTGCCAGCCATTTCTGATGTATCTTGCCGTTAGCACCGGAATAGTCGTCACAGCCAAAAAAGAATACCCTCCAATTGATTTACCCTCAGCATCTTACGATAGGAAGGTTAAATCTTCATTAAGGGAACTCTATTTTTGTTTTTTCTATCCAAATTTTCAGGAATTTTTTAGGACAAGGGCTTTGACCGCCAGCACCATCTTTTGCAGGGTATTTGCGCCTGCCCGCCGTGCAAAAACAGCATACTGGCTGCGGCGAATATCGGTCAGAATAGCGCTGTAGATTTCCAGCCCGCACATCACCCCCCACTGTCCCGATGCCAAGAGATTGATGCCTTCCCGTGCCTGCTGGTAATAGCGTTCGGTGCGTTTCATTTCAAATTCCAGCAGCCGAATGAAATTAGGAGTCATTTTGCCTGCGGCAAGTTCACTTTCGGAATACTCAAAAAAAGCCAGGTCTTCCTGGGGAATGTAGACTCGCCCAAGACGCCAATCCTGCCCGATGTCCCGCCAGAAATTGCTCAACTGCATGGCAATCGAAAGCGCGTCCGCCGCCGGAAACGCATCCCGCACCCGCCGCGTTTTGGTGCCAAGAATATGTACCATTACGCGCCCTACCGTAATGGCGCTTCCATCCATGTAATGCAGCAGATGGTCAAAGGTCGGAAAACGGGTGATGGTTAAATCCTCTCTCATGGCACGAAAATACGGCGCGAGCAAGTCGGGAGAAATATCAAATTTCTGGCAGGTGTGCAGATAAGCACGGAGTACGGGTTCAGGGCTGTCACCTGTTTCAAATGCCCGCCAGTAGCTGGTTTCCCAGTCTTTGATGGCTTCCAGAGGGGAAATAAACCCCGGATGCGCCACATCTACCCGGTCATCTCCTACCCGCATCACCGCATACAACGCCTCAACATGCGGACGTTTGTCAGGGGGTAAAAAAAGACCGGCAAAGGTATAATTTTTGCTGGCTGCCTGCATAATCTGACGGCAGGTGGCGTAATCCGCAGCCAGCCCGTGCGGTTGATGGAGTTCTCCAACAAGCGGGAATAAACGTTCTTTTAATGCCATTCCTGAAGAATCCTTTCTGTAACCAGACGGGCAGACAGCAGTACCATCGGCATCCCGATACCGGGATACGTTCCCTGGCCTACAAAGTACAAGCCCTCAATATCCCGCGCTTTGTTGTGAGGCCGGAAGTAGGAAGATTGGAAAAATCCCTGAGAAAGTGAGCCGAACGCAGTCCCCAAGACTGCATTGTAATTTTTCTGGAAATCTACGGGCGTGAATTGGCGTTCCCAGACGATATGCTGCCGGATGTGCGGGTCAATGAGCATTTCCACACGGTCTAAAAGCTGTTCGCGTACCTGTGAGGCAGCGCTGTCCCAGTGGATAGTGGCTGATAAATTGGGCATAGGCGCAAGCAGGTAAATTAAACTGTGTCCGCGCGGCGCAAGGGAGGGGTCGGTCACGGTAGGGATATTCATATGGAAAGAAATATCCTGCGGCAGGGTTTTGTTCACAAAAATAGCATCCAGATTCGTCCGGTAATCTTCGGCAAAATACAGCGCCTGATGCTGCACATGGTCGTAAGTTTTGTTCACACCTAGATACAGTAAATACCCTGAACAGGCATAATCCATGTTATCCAGACGGGTATCAGGATAGTGTTTGCGGTGGCAGCCATCGACCAGATTTTTATAGGTGTAGGGCAGGTCGGCATTAGAAACTATCAGGTCCGCCGGAACAAATTCTCCTGATTCCAGATACACACCTGTGGTTTTGCCATTTTCTACCGCAATTTTTGATACAGGGGCATGGGTGCGGACGGTCACACCCATTTCTCCTGCAATCCGCAGCATGTCCTCTACAATGCGGTAAATGCCACCTCTGGGATACCACATGCCCAGCGCTAAGTCAGCATAGGTAATCAGGCTGTACATGGCAAGGGATTCAAAAGGTGATAACCCCAGGAACATTGAATGAAATGAAAAGGCTTTCCGCAGTTTATCGCTTTTAAAATAACTGCCCACCTGTTGATACAGGCGCTGGTAGGAGCGTGTTTTCAGCAGGCGCAGCCCCGCCACAGGATTGGCTAAATCTGTGATGTGGTCGTAGTTCCGCACCACAAAATCCATGCCAAGCTGATATTTCTGGGCGGCTGCCCCTAAAAACCGGAATAAATTTTCTGAAGCGCCTGTTTCTACCTTTTCAACTTCGGCGGCAAGCAGCGCCATGTTGCTATACAGGTCGATGTAGGTATCATCGTGAAAATAAACCCGATAGTTGGGGTCAAGCTGAACAAATTCCAGACATTCGTGCATGTCGCGCCCAATTGCCCGGTAGGTTTCCTCAAAAACCTCTTTCATCACCAGGATGGTCGGCCCCATGTCTACACGGAAACCGTTTTCCTGCCAAACGCTGCTCCGTCCGCCGGCACGCGGCTGTTTTTCCAGAATTGTGACCTGGAATCCCTGATGTGCCAGGCGCAAACCGGCCGCAAGCCCGCCCATTCCAGCGCCAATCACTACTGCTGATGTCATAGATGAGAACCTGTATGCTGACTACAATGAGGATTGTACACTATTGTACAATATTTGTACAACTATTTTAGAGATGTCTATTTTAATTCTAACTAAAAATTAATTTTTGCTTTTGCCACCAGCGACGAATTTGTTCAGCCCGTTCCCATGATTCCGGCAGATAAAACAGCATCAGGCCCTGCACGATGAGCAGATTGGTTATCAGGAAAAAAATTCCTTCCTCAATAGGTACAACCCCACCCAATTTGAGGCCCACCGTTTGTTGTTCACTGATTGTCCATGTCCCCGCACCAAGAGCAACGGAATCCATCGCTGTGAGCCAGAAAGTCGGCAGCAGGACCGAAATTAACCATACTCGCCAGCGATACAGGATAATATCCAGCCCAAACAGCCACTGAAACGTAAACGGAAGCAAGGCCAGCCAGCCAATTTCCAGAATCAGGTAGTTATACTGGCGGTTTCCACTCAGCAGCATCACTAGCACCAGCGTCGTAAGGATGCCTACCAGCAGCAGCGCAGGGTATAGCGTCCAGGGACGGAAGGGCTGTGCTGGTTCGGATGTATGTGCCAGTACCCCTACCAGCAGCACACTGGTCATCAGGGTTTGCAGCACAAAAAAAGCATACTCTTCGATAGGCACATAGCCGATGATGATGTTCAGTACCAGGTCTTTGTTATATTCCCAGACGCCGCTTGCCACCAGATAACTATCCCAGGGCGTAGTCCATACCACCGCCACCACACTTAACGCCCCAACACACTTCCACCAGCGCCAATTTAAATACTGCCGGAACAGTGTTAACATCAAAAGTGTAGGCAAAATGACAAAGAGTATAAGAAAATTTAGATAGGTCATTCCATCTCCTTAAGGTAGAGAGTAACCTGTTATTCAAATATGTGACAAATGATTGCCATAGTTTGGACAATTGCTGTAAGATTAGAGTGAGTATAGTGGTATTCCTATGACGCACGAAGAACCATTTACCAATTATCCTGATGATCCTGTTTTTAATATCCGTGCCGTTGCCCAACAAACGGATATTGATCCGGCTACGCTACGTGCCTGGGAGCGCCGCTATGAGATTCCCAAACCCAAACGGGATGTGCAGGGACACCGCCTGTATTCCGAACGAGATATTATGATTTTGCGCTGGCTCAAACAGCAGGTGGATGCATCCGTCCGTATTAAACAGGCAGTAGAACTGCTGTATCATCAACTGCCGCAGCAGTTAGACAGCTATCCGCGTGTGATGACCTCTCATATGGCCTCCTCAGCCGTTCACAGCGCCTACTTTGAAGACCTATTTGAAGAATTTACGGCTGATATTGAGCAGTTTGATTACAGTCACGCTCAGCGTATTTTGACCCATGCGCTGGGCATTTATCCAATTGAGGATGTCTGTATCAAACTCCTGCTACCAATCTTAAAATGGGTAGGGGATTCGTGGGAGCAGGGGTCACTGACCTTGCAGCAGGAACATTTCGCCAGCAACCTGATTCGGGAACGCCTGCTGGCGATTCTGGCGGCGGCGGTTTCCCCGACCCGCACCGGACGGCTGGTGATTGGCTGTGCCGCACAGGACTGGCATGAAATTCCCGTGCTGATGCTGTCGTTATTTATGCGGCGGCGCGGTTGGGAAGTAATTTATCTGGGGCAAAATATTGGGCTTGAGGGGTTTCATGAAACCCTCACCGATTTACAGCCCGATGTTGTGACCCTTTCAGCCATGCAAATTTCCAATTTACGCTATGTCAAAGATGCCGCGTACATTGTTGAGGCGGCCACCCACAAGCGCGGCATTTTTACGTATGCAGGGCGGCTGTTCAGTCTGCTGCCGCAGTTGGTCGGTCGTATCCCCGGTATTTACCTGGGGGAAAATCTGGTACACGCCACCGATACGCTGGAAAGACTGCTTACAGAACGAAAACGGCTTGACCCCTTTGTTGAACCCGAACGCAGCCTGCGAACCCAGTCCGCGCTGGCAGCCCTGCACCAACACCGCGCATTCATTGAAAATGCGGCCAACAGCCTGATGATGCAACATGCAGTCAACGGGCAGATGGCCGAAGCGCCGCGTGTGGTTCATGACCTCATCGAAGTGGTGGTGATGGCGCTGGAATATGAGGATTATGAAATTCTGGACGAAATGCGGAAGTGGACCCTGCTGGCACTACCGGGACATGGCGTAACCCCTGAAAAAATTGCTGCGTTTGTTGTTTCCCTTCAGGACATCATGACTCAGCATTTGCCCACCCATGAAGCCCAGATTGTGAATGATTTTGTCGGTCACTTGAGTCCAGAATAGACGGGCAGCACGCGGGTTAAAAGGGATTGGGGGTTATACACCCACAGCCTGATACCATAGGGAGCAAGAAATTCCGACCAGCGTTCGATATTTTGAATGATGCCGTTGTTCACCGTGTTATGAGTCTGACGGGGGTCACGCCCAAAATCTTCGGCGGAAGCATGATTTTTTTCCCAGAAATAGTGACCATCGTACAGGTCAACGCCGGTCAGAATGATGTCTTTCCAGCCGCCAATGACCGCAAAATGAATCGCATCAATGAGCGTTCCTGCCCCATGCACAATCCCATTTTTCAGGGAAAAAGTCGGGGGGGCGTTGGGATTACGTTCGCGGGTGTAAAAAGACAAAATCCGGCGCGGTTTTTGCAGCAATCCCAGCCCAATCATGCGGTTGACCGTGAGCGAACGCCAGCCTGCCTGCACCAGCAAAATCGTCCGGTCAAAATGCGGATTCGTATCCAGATAATGCACAAATTCCTGCGTGTAGGGCAGCCAGAAGGATTTTTCTAATTCCCGCCCAATATACAACTCGCGCAGCAGATGGTAGTCGGTTCGCACAAAATTCTGGTACACAAACAGCGAAAATCCAAAGGTATCATGTTCGGCAATATGCGCCCATTCCGCAGGGGTAATAGTATTCAGAGAAGCCCCTGACCCAAAAATAAAAATCCGGTCACTGCGGCGGGTGGCTTTAAAATCGGCTTCGGTCATGGGTGTCAGGTGCGGGGTTGGAGTCCATTGAGCGCGTAGATAGGCGGCAGCACAGGCCAACCGGACTCCTAACACACGCGGTTCGGTGACCATCCAGTAAATTTGATTGGCGGTGCGCCGCCACAGCGCCTGTTTACTCAACATGGCTATTGTTTGCCCGTTCTCCTGAAGCTACAATGCCCAAAAAGATATGTGTGTAATTGTAACATGCTCGAACTGATCAAAAAGCTGTATCCGCACGCGATGGCGCCCGTTTCCCCCGGGACTGACCGGGTAGTAGATTTGCTGTGTCAGGAACTGGATTTTACCGTCCATGAATATCCAAGCGGCATGGAATACAATGGGTGGACAGTCCCGCAGAGTTGGGAAGTCCTCAAAGCGGAGTTATACAAAGAACACCTGCTGATTTTTGACGGCACGGTGAACCCTCTGGCGGTTTTTGGCTACTCCCAGTCCTTTCAGGGAACGCTGACTCTGGATGAACTGCACCCCCATCTGTCATCTCGCCCGGATTTTCCGTCCGCCTATGGCTATCACTGCGATTTATACTATAAACCGCATCTGAAGGATTGGGGATTCAGTATTCCCCACCATCTGCGAATGAGTCTGACGCCGGGAACGTATCATGTTGATTTACAAACCCGATTCACTTCCAGCACGATGAAGGTCCTGGATTATTTTCTGCCCGGCAAATCCCGCGACACGATTTTGTTTAACGCGCACAACTGCCATGCGTTTCAGGCGAACGATGACCTTTCCGGTGTGGCGGTGGGGGTGGAACTCATGCGCCAGCTTGCCCAACAGGAAAATTACTTCAGCTACCGTCTGATTATCGCGCCGGAACATTTTGGCACGGTATTTTATCTGGCGAACCTCCCCCGCGAAATCCGCGAAACGTTTAAATACTGTACCTTTCTCGAAATGCTAGGGAACGACAACCGCCTGCTGCTTCAGCGCACTTTTAACGGCAACACCTGGATTGATAAGGCGGCTGAACACTATTTGCGGCAGTACACAACGAAACCGGAAATTGATGATTTTCGTACCAGCGTCGGGAATGATGAAACTGTCTGGGAAGCACCGGGGTATGAAGTGCCGACTCTTTCCCTGTCACGATGGCCGTTCGCCGAATATCACACCACCTATGACAGTCCGGAAAACATCCAACCGGATAAACTGGATGAGGCGCTGAAAGTGGTTCTGGGATACATCAACATTCTGGAAAGCAACCGCACCATAGAGCGCTGTTTTGAGGGGCTGGTCGCGCTCAGCAATCCCAAATATGACCTGTATAAACCGGTTTGGGACCCATCAAAGGGTATAGAATCCACTTCGCAGCGTGATTTCCAGTGGAATCGACTGATGAATTATGTGCCGCGCTACTTTAATGGCGAAATGACCGTCCTTGAAATTGCAGACCGCCACGACCTGCCGTATGAGGCTGTGTATACCTACCTCAGCCGTTTTCAGGAAAAGGGGCTGGTCAAATTCGCTGAGGTGCCAGCCGCCGCCAACGGGCGTAAAAGCTGGTCTTAATCGGATCGCGTAATCCCAAGAAGGATTTCGTCCACGTAGCTGCCATTGCAAAAAAAGTAGCTCGGACGAAGCCCTTCTTGCTGCCAGCCTGCTTTTAAAAAGGCTCTGGCCGACCCCTGATTGGTGGAATAACAGCCCGCCGTAAGATGATGCAAATTGAGTGTATTAAAAGCGTAGTGCGTCAATAGCCGGATGGCTTCTGTGCCGTAGCCTTTGCCCCAGCAGTCTTTTTCCCCAATCAGCAGACCAATATCCGCGAATCGGTGAATCCAGTTGATAGGGCCAAGTTTAATGTTGCCGATATGCCTGTCACCATCTTTTAACACCATTGCTAAAAAAACATTATTCCGGTCATGCTGCATCCGGCTGATAAACTCGCGTAGGCTTTCCAGCGAATGAGGATAAAAGCGGCTTTCCAGATACTGCGTTACCTCCGGCTCGTGCATCCAGCCTAGATATTTTTCGCTGGCATCCTCCAGAGTCAGCCCGCGTAAATACAGCCGTTCCCCTTCAATAAATGCGCTCATTTTTTTAATCCTCTGGCATCATAAACCGCTTCAAACAGCATGGCTTCGTCCAAATTTGACTGCGGGGTATAAAAACGCTGCCCCACCTGCACTTGATTCATCAAATTTTGCCCATTTTCATCCGTTATTTTTTGAATCACCAGCGCCCCATTCCGGCTGGCAACAAAAACAGACTGGTCAGTTTTGCGGTAAATGAGTCCGGTCTGGAAGGGATGAAAATTGCCTTCACTTTTTTCAGAAAAGACGCTTTTCAAAAAAACACGCTGACCGCCAAGCAGGGTAGAAGCGCCATCATACGGAGCATCAAACGCGCAGATAAAACGCTCAATCTCCTCTGTATCCCACTGCCAGTTAATCCAGCCGTGTCTGCGCGTATACAAAAAGGGGTAGTAGGAACTGAAATCCTCCTGAAGCGGTTGGACGGTAAACGCTTTCTGCTGCTCGAGTTCATCAAAAAACGAGTCCAGAAAAGCGGTTTCCTGTGGGATGGCCGCATCAAAATAATCCTGGGGAATACGGGCAGAGGCAGGGAAAAAGTAGGTGCTGTGTTTGATAATTTCTCCCCGATGAAAGGTTTCTGTGCCACCGTGAATCACTTGCAGGTTGCACGCACCAATCCGGTTCTGGCGTAAAATCTGCCAGGAATAATGCGCCCCCCCGCGATACTGCGGCAGCGCGATTCCCATAAAATCGAGCAGTTTACCCTCAAAAAGCTGGACCGTTTCCGGTTCAAATACCCACGCTGCGCCTAACGCCAGCCCAAGCGTTTCCGGCGTTACAAAGGCGGCCAGTTCCGGCGCGGTATTAATATTGTCGATGGCATAGGCAGGAATCCCCAGCGAATCGGTTAGCTGTCGCAGGGATGTTCCGTCGGCGTCCACCGCCCCGT
>CAZKZS010000025.1:0-25807 GCA_964557285.1 uncultured Anaerolineae bacterium
TGTTTGCCAGCTCAGGCGGGTCGTCGCAGTTCCAGCCTCCGCTTCTGTGACCGTGACCGATTTTAAATCGCTAGTGAAGGTGACAATCACAGGCGGCAGGCTGTCCTGCTGGGCGGCAGGACTCGCTACCGGAAGGAGCAGCAGGAGAAAAAATGGAAGCAAAATTTTGAAATGTTTCATGTTGGTTCTCAGGCTCTATTCATTACCACCATAGAACGGGTGAGCGAAATTGTAAAGCGAGGCCGGATTACGGTTGCCTGACGCATAGCTGACATGGTTATAATTCATGCTGGCTTATAACGGAGCAAAAACCAAAATGCAACTTCATCTGGCGGGCAAAACCGCCGTTGTGACGGGCGGAACGGGTGTTTTAGGGCAGGTGATTTGTCATGCGCTGGCCGAAGAAGGCGTTCAGGTCGCCATTCTTGCAACAACGGACTCCAAAACCCACTCTTTAGCGGCGGAAATTCAGGAGAAAGGCGGGCAGGCCATCGGAGTGGCAGCTAATGTGCTGGAAAAGGACTCGCTACAAGCCGCCGCCGACGCTGTCCTGAACAAGTTCGGGAAAATTGACATTTTAATCAACGGGGCGGGGGGAAATAAACCGGAAGCAACCACCACCCCGCAGCAGTCCTTTTTTGAGATGCCGCCTGAAGCGGTGCAGTGGGTGTTTAATTTAAATCTGCTGGGGAGTTTTCTGGCGGCTCAGGTGTTTGGAAGCCAGATGGCCGCGCAAAAAAAAGGCGTCATTTTGAATATTTCTTCCATGACTTCCTTTCGCCCCCTGACTCGGGTGGTGGCTTATGGGGCCGCCAAAGCCGCGCTGAATAATTTTACGCAGTGGCTGGCGGTGTATCTGGCACAGGAATACAGCCCGAATTTGCGGGTGAACGCGATTGCACCCGGATTTTTCCAGACAGAACAGAATCGGTATCTGCTGACGGATAAGGAAACCGGAGAACTCACCCCACGCGGGCAGCAAATTTTAGCCCATACCCCCATGAATCGATTTGGGCAGCCAGAAGACCTTCTAGGGGCAGTCCTCTGGCTGGTGTCGGATGTTTCTCAGTTTGTGACTGGAATTGTTGTGCCTATCGACGGAGGATTCAGCGCGTTTTCTGGGGTTTAGGGCAAATCCAGTTCAACTGTCACCATACCCGCCCGGTCATGGCGGGCGGTTGCCTTTAGCTTGCCTTTGTTTGGGGCGTGAATCACCCACTCCGCTTTGGTACGGTTATCTGTTCCGCTGTCCACCGTGAACGGGGTCGGGGTCGGGGCGGTATATGCCCGTCCTTCCAATTGACCCACTTCCTGACGCTGTTTGCCACTGGTCAGGGTCGCGCCTTCGGGCAGGTCAATTTCGGCGACCACCCCCCGCGTCACTTTTTTCTCAAGTGCCTTTTTGGATACGTAGGTCGGCAGCCAGCCCGTGTTATTGATGACCAGGCGGACGTGATAATTATTTTCTCCCAGAGGTGTGACTTTAAACTCACCCAGTTCCAGCAGGGGCGAAATGAGCAGATGCCAGACCAGCCAATCCGCAAACGGTGCGATTTCTTTTTCCAAAAACTGGACGGGCGGGTTGCGCCACGCATACAACATATCCCATCCTCCCAGTTCCACCATGCCAAGCTGAGGATGGTCAAAGGTGTACCAGTCAACAAACCCGCGCCCTTCCAGCTTTTCATCACTCCATTTGAGCAGGGCTAAATCGTCCTCAATCGGGTGTTCCCGATACCAGTCGATATATTTTTCAACCTTTACCCCCGCCTGCTGCTGCGGACTCCAGAGTTCTACTGTCCACGCAAACAGCCCCAGATGGTCATATTCCCAGTCATCGGATGTGCCTGTAATGACCTCTTTCGGGTGATATTTAAAGTCATGGAATACGGAAATATGCGGGTAGCCTGTCAGGTCTGTGCCTTTTTGCCCGATTTTCTGGAAGGTCCACAGGTCTTCGGCGGGCATGGTGTCGTCACTTTGAGTCCCATAAGGCCGCAAAATGACGCCACTCCAGGTATGAAATGCTACCGCACCGGTGATATTTGGATGGCGGGTGATAAAATCCACAATGGTATGGACTTCCGGTTCAGAGGTTGGATACTGGCCTGCGCCGGATTGTTCATTTTCCTGCCGCCAATTGGCAGGGAAATTGCGGTTTAAATCCAGCCCTTCTTTGAGCTTCTGGCGCTGAATCAATACCCCATCGTAATCTTTAACCAGGCCTTCGGGCAGCACACGATAATAGTCCCCGCCTGTTTCTATTGGGTCGCGGCGAATCATCAGACGGGGGTCATCAGGATGTTTTTTCCAGCGCCCGTTGGGGTCAGGAATCCGCATGTACAACATCCTCCCATCCCCATCGGCATCCTCATAGGACAGGCCATTGAGGGGTTCTTCATCATAGGGATAAGGCCGGGTGCTGGAACGGATGATTTTAGGATGGTCGGCCAATGCCCATTCCGCCCCGTCCGGATTCACACGCGGGCAGACGTAAAAAACGCGGGTATCCAGACAGTGTTTAATATCAGGATTTTTTCCGTATTCTGAAGTCACTTTATGCAGCAGATACAGGCAGGCGCTGGAAGGGGAAACTTCCGACGCATGAATATTGCCATCTACCCATAAAGCGGGTTTGTCTTTTGCTGCTCCTGTTTCCGTATTGGTCACAGTAGCCAGCCAGATATCACGGCCTTCATAACTTTTGCCGATACTTTCCACCTGCACCAGAGTCGGAAATTCGCGGGCAAATTCAAACAAAATTCGTGTTAAATCCTCATAGCGGTAATAACGGTCAAATTTTACATCCGGCACAATTGCCTCCTTATTCATGCCTTTAGTTGTATCCGGTTCATGGTATAATTCCAAAGTTTAGCTCTTATGCTATTTGTGTCTTTGCTTTATGCTAAATGTCACTAGAAGTTATAAGAATCTCTTGATAACGTTTTTCAATAAGAAAATCATCGAAACGGTCTATATCCTGAGGGGGAATTCATGTCTGTTTCTGTTCACAAATTACCCGACGAACCGATCATCATTGTTACCTATGCCGACCCCTTTAAAGGCAGTGCTGATGTTGCCGCCGCTAATCACCAGGTTGCCGCGCTGGAAACCCAGCTACCAGGAGAGTTTTACCGAATTGCTGACCTGGTAAACGTCCATATGGATTGGAATGAACTTTTGTCCGCGCTGCAAACAGCCGCCGCCCGTGAAACCGGCTCTTTGCGTGATACCCGTATCCACAGCATTTTTGTCGGCAGCAGCGAAAATGTTGCCCTGGCCGTCAGGAGTCTGAGTCAGCGTCAATATGGAAGTATTGAGGCCAAATTGTTCTCCTCTGTGGACGAAGCCCTGGACTACGCCCGTCAGGAAATCGCTAACCGCGCTGCCTGATACTCACTCGCAGGGAACGGGCTTTTCAGTCCGTCCCTGCGGATTGCGCCAGCACATATTTTGCCGATTCAATATAACTGAGCGATTGGTGGCGGAAGTAGGTATTGTAGAGTTCCGCGTAGTGTCCGCCCTGTGCCATCAGCGCGGCATGATTGCCCTGTTCGATAATGCTGCCTTCGCGCAGCACGATAATTCGGTCAGCGCTGCGAACTGTACTCAGGCGATGGGCAATTAAAATCGAAGTGGACTGTGCCAGAATCATTTCGATGGCTTCCTGAATCTGAGTTTCAGTAAAGTTATCTACGCTGGCCGTGGCTTCATCCAGAATAAAAATGGTGGGCTTTTGCACCAGCACCCGCAGCAGACTGACCAGTTGACGCTGCCCCAGACTCAGCCGGGACCCGCGTTCGCCCACGTCACTCTGTAAGCCATCTGGCAGCGTTTCCAGCCATTCGCCATTGCCGATGCTGTAAGCAATTTTTTCAATGTCGGCGTCGGAGGCATGTGGGCTGCCATATCGAATGTTGTCTGCAATTGTGCCGCTAAATAAAAACGGCGTTTGCGGCACAAATCCTAACTGGCTGCGGTAGTGTCGTAAATCAAAAGTGCGAATGTCCTGCCCATCAATACAAATTTTGCCCTGCTGAAATTCGTACAGGCGTAAAATCAGCTTGGTAATCGAACTTTTGCCCGCGCCCGTATGCCCCACAAAAGCCACACTTTCGCCAGGTTGAATATCGAGATTGAAGTTTTGCAACACAGACTGGCCGGATTTGTATTCAAAAGTCACATTTTGAAAGGAAATGTGTCCGGTTAGGGGGGCTATCTTCCGGTTATCGGTTTGCACGACGGTATTTTCGGCGTCAATGAGGGCAAAAATGCGCTCTAAAGCGCTCATGGCCTGCTGGAACTGACTCCAGTAGGTGGAAATGTTAATCACCGGAAACCAGAAGCGGTCAACTGACTGAATATAAAGATACCAGATGCTCACGCTCATGATGCCATCAGTCACGGCCAGCGCCCCCCCGTAAAGAACGGAGGCCGTAGCAAAACCTGCCAGCGCGTTTAACACCGGAAAAACCGCCGACAGCACCATGCCACGCTGCATATTAATGCGGTAGGACTGGGTGTTGACCCGCACAAAATCTTCATAAATCATGGCTTCCTGACGGAAATTTTTAGCGACACTGATTCCGGTGACGGTTTCCTGAATGTTGTCGTTGACCTGTGCCATTGCCCGCGACCCCTGCCGGGTGACTTTGCGCGCCAGGCGGCGGAAAATATAAGTGGCGGCTACCATCGGCAGAGTAAACACAAACAGGATGACCGTCAGCAGAACATTTCGGCTGAGCAGCACCCCTAACAGAATAGCTACCTGAATCACTTCGCTGAGCAAATCGGTGCTGACGACCAGAATCTGCCCAAATTCTTCAGTATCGTTGGTAATGCGGCTCAGGACTTTGCCCGTTTTATTTTCGTCGTAAAAAGCCATATCACGGTCAACGGCGGCCTCAAACGCATCCTGTCGCATTTGCATGACCACACTGCCCACCACACGCCCCACCAGCCGCCGCCGTATCCAGTTCGCCGCATATTCCACCACGACGGAGAGGAACAGCGCTCCCACAATCAACAGCAGGATGCTGGTATTACTCCGGTTTTCCAGTTCTTCTACCCCAACCGCAATCAGAATCGGGACAACCGCCAGCGACAGCGATACCAGCGTGCCCGTCAGGGAAATCACGATGACGGGTTTAAGAAACGGACGGAAATAACTTGCCAGGCGTTTAAACAGGTATACATCCGAATACTGCCTGTCGTAACGGTCTTGATCAAGTCCTCCAAACATGCCCTGCTCCTGTTATGCTTCATAACGCGCAAAAATGCGGCGGTAAGAGTCAGATGTTTTCATCAGGTCATCGTGGCTGCCCTGGGCAACAATACGCCCTTTCCGCAGCACAAGGATGCGGTCTGCCCACCGAATTTGAGACAGCCGATGGGTAATCAGAATCGTGGTGCGTCCTTCGGCGGCCGCCCAGATTGCCTGCTGGATTTTATCCTCAGTGGCGCTGTCGATGGCGCTGGTGCTGTCATCCAGAATCAAAATACGGGGGTCGGTCAGAAAGGCACGGGCAATCGCTAAACGCTGGCGCTGCCCGCCCGAAAGTGTCACCCCGCGCTGCCCGATAATGGTTTCATACCCGTCCGGAAAGTGGGTAATAAACTCATGTGCCTGGGCGCGTCGTGCTGCTGCTTCGACTTCTTCCATGCTGGCATCCGGCCTGCCAAACCGGATGTTATCCGCAATAGAACGGCTGAACAGAAAAATTTCCTGCTCAATGATGCTAATTTGGGAACGCAGCGAGGCCAGATTCCAGTCACGAACATCAACTCCATCCACCAGCACCTGCCCGCCAGTCGTGTCATAGGTACGGTTGATAAGTTTGGTCAGGGTACTTTTGCCCGATCCGGTCTGCCCCACAATGGCGATGGTCTGCCCCGGCTGAATCGAAAAAGACAGGTCATGCAAAATTGGCTTGTGTTCCACATAGCCAAAATTGACCCCATTAAAAGTGACTGCCCCTTCGATTCGGCCACTGTACCCCTGCTCATTCTGGTCAAGGTCGGTGCGGGTATTGATGATATTCAAAATACGTCCGGCGCTGGCATGGCCGGAGGCCAGCCGCGAGAAGGAAAAAATGGAGGTGAACACGGGAAAGGTAAACAGGCTGATTTGCCCCATAAAACCAACAATATCTCCGGCTTCAATGGCATTTTCCCGGTAGAGATATACCGCGTGCAAAAATCCCCCTACATAAGCCAGCCCAAGTAGCAAAATCGGATAATAACGGGCTTCAATATCTCCCTGAGCCACAAACCAGCTTCGCACCGTTTCGACCAGCCTATTAAACCTGCTGATTTCCTGGGTTTCCTGTGCTGTGCCTTTAACAACTTCAATGCCGTCCAGCGTTTCAGCCAGTTTTGCGTTCATTTGCCCAAAACTGGCACGTACCTTCTGCGCGACCCGATGCAGCGACCCAACATAGTGAAACTGAGCAGCGATATATAAAATGACAAAAATGAACGGGGTCAGAATCAAAGCCGGATAAATGGCTGGAGAAAATATCAGGGGCATCAGCACAAACATGCTCGACCCGATAATTAAGTTCAATCCGGGACTCATCATCAGGTTGACTTCGCGCACATCATTGGTGACACGCGCCATGATTTCGCCGACGGGTTGAAAAGCATGAAAGGTCATACTTTTGCCCAGCAGACTCACATAAAGCTCGTCGCGCACATCCCGTTCAATGCGCTGGGCAAAAGTTTCTGAGGAAAAATTGCGTATGAACTGCAACACCCCGCGCCCAAGCTGGCTAAAAATAATCGCCAGCGCCATCCAGCGTACCGCGCTTAAATCTTCGCTTTTGATGATGGCGTCTACCGCTTTACCCGCAAAAATTGGCACAGCAGAGGCCAGCGCCGCATTACAAAACGCGCCAAAAATCATCAGGCCAGCAACCAGTTTATGGCGGCGGATATGCGACCAGACATATCGGCCTGGGCTGGAATAATCACTCTGGTCAAAAGTACGGGCAACAAATTCAGCAGCCATAACACCCTCTACAGAAAAAATGCCCCCGGCGGCCTCACTCTACCATACTTGGCAGTCGGATTCTATGGGAACTTTAGTCGGTTAACCCACTTAATAGGGTTAAAGTATCACATAGTTGATTCCGGTCAAAATCGTGTAAGATAAGCCGCGAACTTTCCCTGCGGGGAATAAAGGATGTTGGGATTGAGTCAGGAAATCAGGCGATTTTTGCGGCTGCTGTGGGCAATTACCGGACGGGATATTCGCGCCCGCTACCGCCGCACGATGCTTGGGCCGCTGTGGGCGGTTTTGCAGCCTTTAATGCTGATGGTAGTGTTCACCACTTTAAGCGGTGTGCTGGATATTCCCAGCGATGATACTCCGTATGTGATTTTTAGCTACAGCGCCCTGACGCCCTGGACATTTTTTGCCAATAGTGTCAGCCGATGTGGGCCAAGCATCATCAGCAACGCCAGCATTATCAAAAAAACGCCCGTCTCCCGCGAGTTGTTCCCGATGGTGGCTGTAACAACTGCCGGATTCGACGCAGCCATGGCCGGAATTATTCTGGCGGCCATGATGGTCTGGTATCAAGTTGAGGTTGGGCTGTCGCTGGTGATCTGGCTGCCCATTCTTATCCTGCTCACGGCCGCCTTTGCGCTTGGCGTTGGCATGTTTTTTGCGGCGCTGGGGGTTTATAAACGCGACCTGTTACAGGTAAATGCCTTTGTACTGCAATTATGGATTTACCTCACCCCTGTGATTTATCCCCTGAGCGAGGTCCCCGAAAAATGGCAGCCTCTTTACAAGCTGAATCCGATGGTCGGGCTGATGGAAGGATTTCGGAACGTGCTGGCACGGGGCAAAGCGCCAGAAGTTGAGCTTTTGCTGTGGGGATTGCCGGCAATCCTGCTGGCGCTTGGGATTGCATGGCCGTTGTTCCGGTATACCTCGCGTTACTTTGCGGATGTGCTGTAATGACGGTGATTCGCGTTGAAGGTTTATACAAACAGTATGGGCTGCCACTTCCGCCCCTGTTCCGCAGAATCACCTCCCGTTTGCGTGGACAGGCTGAACCCAAATGGTCGCTGCAAGATATTCATTTTGAAGTTCAGCGTGGCGAAACCCTGGGTATTATCGGTTACAACGGTGCGGGCAAAAGTACCCTGCTCAAGGTGCTGGCGGGAGTGACGCCCCCGACCCAGGGCAAGGTAGAAGTACGCGGCAGGGTTTTTCCCATGATTGAACTTAACGCGGGCATGAACATGGAACTGACGGGACGTGAAAATGTCCTGCTGCTGGGGATTCTCATGGGCATGTCGCGGGCGGAAATTCGCGCCAAGCTGCCTGAGATTGAAGATTTTTGCGAACTGGGCAGATGGTTCGATGAAGCCGTCTGGAAATATTCCAGTGGGATGCTGGCACGACTCGGATTTTCTGTGGCGCTAAACGTAGACGCAGATATTTTGCTGGTTGATGAAGTGCTGGCCGTGGGGGATATTACCTTTCAGCGCAAATCCTTAGACCGGATGGAACGGATGCAGCAGTCCGGCAAAACCGTCCTGTTTGTTTCGCACAGCATCCGGCAGGTGGAACGCCTGTGTGACCGTGTGCTGCTGCTGAATGAAGGCCGTCAGGAGGCCATCGGCAGTACAGGGGAGGTGATTTCCCGCTATTACCAGTCAGCGAATACACGCTTGATTGAACAATACATGGAAACCGGAGAAAAAATTACGGTGCTGCGCCAGTTCGCAGAGAATCCGGTGGTAAAAGTGAAAGAGGTGCGGCTCATAGACCAGACAGGCAGCGCCAAAACACATTTTCAAACACTGGACTCTTTTACGATTGAAGTCAGCTATGAATCGCGGGAGTTCATTCCCCATTCGTACACGGGCATTTCGATTGCCACCATTGACACGTTTTATGTTTCCGGTTTTACCAACGAAAAATTGCAAATGCCCCTTTATGAACGGGGAATCTTTCGCTGCACGATACCGGAACTGCCTCTGCTCAATGGCATTTACACGATTGATATTAAAATCAACCACCAGAACGGGTCAACCCTGGGAGGAGGGCGGAATCTGGCGGTTTTTAGTGTGAGTGTTCCCGAAGAAATTCGCCTGTCGTCGGATTATGGTGTGGTACGCCTTGAACCGGTATGGTCTCAGGAGGCTTATGAAAGATAGTATTCGGACATTGATCAGCCGTAAGATACGCGCCGCCCTCCACTACTGGCGTTTAAACCAGTTGGAGCGCGGAAAAAATGCGGATTACAAAGCTTATTTACAACAGCAGTTTGAACGCTCGCTTTCAAAAAGCACCACGCCGCTACAATCGACACGGCTGATTGACCGCCTGTTTGAAGCCGCATCTATCACGCCGGAAATGTCGGTACTGTGTATTGGCAGCCGCAACACCGCCGAACTGGAATACATGAAAAACAAAGGGGCAGTCCGCGTAATTGGGATTGATTTACACAGCACCAGCCCCGATATTCTGGTGATGGACATGCACCAGCTCAAATTTCCCGATTCCCATTTTGAGGTGATTTACAGTTCACATTCCCTTGAACATGCGTATGACGCGGCACAGGTGATCCGTGAAATGATTCGGGTGGCACGGGATGGCGCGGTGGTGGCTATTGAAGTGCCGATTCAGTACGAAACACGCGGCTCAGACCGATTCGACTTTGAAAGTGCCGAAAAGCTGCTGTCATTGTTTGCCCCCTATGTGAATCAGGTGCTGGTCAGCGAAGAACATGCTCCCTTTAGCCCTATGAATCGATACAGCACCCCCATTGCCCGTGTCGTCTTTACCCTCAGAAAGCAGCCTCACCTCTCATGAAGTTAAAAATCGCGGGGCAAACCTATCATCTGGAAGTCAGCCGTAAGGTTGAGCAGCCGCCCGCCGCGCCCCGCCTGGTCATTGTTGGGTTTCAGCCGAACGCTCAGACGCGGGAAATTTTGCGGGTATGCATCCAGACGATTCAACGGTATACCCCCGAACCTCATGAACTCTGGATTGTTGATAATTATTCGCCGGAAGAAAACACCCACTGGCTGCTTGATATTGCTCATCTTAATGTGATTTTGAATCGTACTGAGCCGATTCCGCCTGCTGGCCGCCGCCTGTGGAAACCCGAAAAACGTGATTTTTCGTGGGGAAGTTACGGTAATGCGGCAGCGCTGGAAATTGGCGTCCGACTCATCGACCCCCATACCCATTTTTTGATGACTTTGCATCAGGATATTATGCCCTGCCGCGAAGGGTGGCTGACGTTTTTGCAGTCGAAAATTCGGAATCAGGTCGCGGCTTCGGGGGTTCGGATGGATACCCAGCGCACGCCGGAAGGGGTACTGCATGTGCTGGGATATATGGTTGATTTTCAGATTTTCCAGCACTTGAAGCTGAATTTTTTCCCACAGCTTCCGCAGTATGACGTAGGGGATTTAGTCACGGTGAATCTACGACAAGCAGGATATGAAGTGGCTGCCTGTCCCAATACCCTGCACCAGCCGGAATTGATAAACACCCTGCCGCCGCTTTTTCAAAATCTGCATGTGGATCGTTCGCTGGATGATGAAGGGAATGTCATTTTTTTGCATCTGGGGCGCGGGGTGCGGAAATCCGAAGGGGTACATACCACCGGAACGACACCGGAAGCCTGGATACAGTTTGCGGAGGAGCATCTGCTTGGCTGACCTGAGTTATACCCTGCGGCGTCACTATGTCGATGAATTTTTCTTTCGTCAGGCTACTGACCTGCCCGCCAACAGTTTTATTCTGGATGTGGGAGGAACAAAAATCGCCAAGCGCGGCCTGTTTAACATTGAAGCCTATCCGCTCCAAGTCATCTATGCCAATTTAACCACCCAAAAATGCCCTGATGTACAGTCGGATGCTGCCCGCCTGCCGTTTTCTGAAAATACCTTTGATGGTGTGATTTGTGCTGAAATATTGGAGCATGTCGCCCATCCTATCCAGGTGCTGCACGAAGTTTATCGGGTTTTAAAACCAAACGGGGTGCTGCTGATTACCGTTCCTTTTATGTACCCGATTCACGGCGACCCCTACGACTACGGGCGGTATACGGATTTTTACTGGCAGCAGAATCTGACGGAAATTGGTTTCACCAACCTTCAGATTGAAAAACAGGGTTATTTTTGGAGTGTGCTGGCCGATTTTATCCGAAGCTGGGTGTATGAACGTGCCAAAACCAACCGTCCCCGCCCCAAAATAGTCCGGCAAGTGCTGGCAAGAGGAGTCCAGTGGGGGAGGCAGCAAGCCGTCAAACGGGATGCACTGCCTGGTTACAAAACTGACCGCTTCTACAGCAGTTTTACAACGGGTTTTGGGATTCGGTGTATTAAACCGTCTTCCCCAAAATAGATTGATATAACAGTTGGTCATACTGTTCGGCGATACAGGCCCAATCCAGTGATTTGACCGCTTCCAGCCCGTTTTGAATCAGCTTTTGCCGTAAATCAGCCTCCTGAATCACCGTGAGGAGATGTTCAGCCAGGGCTGGCACATCCTCCACTTCCGCCAGCAGGCCGTTTTCCCCCGACTGAATCCAATCGGCAGGCATCCCCATACGGGTAGAAACAACGGGTACACCGGACGCCCAGCTTTCCATCAGCGCAATCGGGCCCCCTTCGATTCGAGAAGCAATCAGGTAAACATCAAGCGCCTGATAATACCGTCCGATGTCTGACGGATTTTCCAGAAAATGATGGATATAGGGGATACCGATTTTTTCCAATCCCTGTTTGACGTATCCCCGCGACGGGCCGGTGAGCAGCACCATCAGGTTGGGATAACGGGCGGCCAAAGTCGCCATGACCTCCAGAAAAATATCCGGTCCCTTAATCAGCTTGGGCGACAAACCTTCTCCCCAGCCTTCCCCATCTTTCTGAAATGAGCCAATACAAATGGCTGAGTCGGGAATCCCCAGTTCGGCACGGATACGCTGGCGTTCAGCAGGAGTCGCGGGTGAAAAGCGCGGCAGATCAACGCCAATCGGGATTTTAACCATTTTTTCAGCAGGCATCCCCCATTCCAGCAAGTGCTGGCGGGTGATTTCACAGCTAACCACCAGTTTTTGAAAATGCGGAATGGCTTCCGGCAGTTTTTCAAACATCTGCTGCACCCCCACGTTTGAGTCTCTGGGGTCGCCGTGATGCCAGGTCAAAAAAACGGCATTGGAAGCATGAATTTTGGGAAAGGGACCGTTTAGAAAAGCATACCTGTCCCCAAAATGTAGAATCTGGTGTTTAAATTCCCAGGGGTCGGACGTGATATAGGCACGGCGGCCTCGTTTTTGCAGCGCTTCCGTCAGCCGCAGCGCCACCTGATACAAAACCCACTGCCCCCGGTCAGCAGTCACATGATAAATGCTGGTTCGCAGGCGCTGGCTAATTTCCCGCCGCCAGTGTTGGAAAATCATGCGCGTATCACCCGCCAGTGTTCCGACTCCACTTCCAGCAGCTTAAGAATCAGCACCGCCGCCCACGTCAGCAGCACCGTTCCATGTAAATCACTTACAGGACGTTGATGAGTCACCCGCACCTCATAATAAAAAGGCTG
Source organism: uncultured Anaerolineae bacterium (assembly GCA_964557285.1). GTDB lineage: Bacteria > Chloroflexota > Anaerolineae > Aggregatilineales > J027 > SB15. The sequence continues at coordinate 12,575 of CAZKZS010000025.1, forward strand.
GCTGCGCCCGATATAATACGAAAATCCGCCTTCCAGGGGGTGATAATGTTTGACCAGCATATCCACCACCCTTAACACGTAGTTCTGAAGCTCACTTTTACGATAGTCGGTCTGTACGGCACAGCGAGACAGCACATAAACCGTATCCACCAGATGACAGCCTTCGGCTTCGGGCAGGCGCGACAGCACAGTATCAATCAATTTTTCGGGACAGTGAACCGGAGTTTCCAGCCATTCTAAGGCGGTTAAAATTTTCATTGCGCCGTTGACCATCTGCCCATAATCCGGTTTTTGCCCCCGGAAGTACGCCCCGGTTTCCTGATTGACCAGCGATTCAATCTGGTGATTGCAAATATCCAGAAGTGGGCCGATTTTTTGATGGGGCATCAAACGCGGGGCTTCTGTCCGCAAATAAACCGCTATCGCTGCCAGATGTGCGCCCGATTCCCAGGGATTTGACCAGTTTAACCCCTGCAAATAATGGGTCAGCGCGGCAGGAGTCTGCGGAAAGCCATCATACGGATGCAGCGGCTGTGCGCCTACCTGTGCCAGACTTGCGATTGCCTGTTTGGTTTCCGCACTGATAGCAGCCTGTAAACGGGTAAATTGACGCGGGCGGAATATCCGGTCAAACAGGCGCTGGCGGCGGGGGCGCGACCAGATAATCGGTTTCAGCAACGCCAGATCTAAAAACGCATTTTTAGCAAAAGGCAGGTGCATCGGGTTGCCTTTGACCTGAAAGGATTGGATAAAGGGAATTATTTTTTCAAACTCAGATTCTGCACCTAACATATAGTATATTTTGAGCGCCCAGCAGCCTGTTGCCAGCGCCATCTGCTGTCCGGCTTCGGTCAGCCCTTCGGAAGCCAAACGATAGCGTCCATCTCCCATATGAAGCGACTGCACATAGGTGAGCAAAGGTTCACGCAGACTTTTTAGCCAGTCTATTGATCTGGTTTTCTCACTTTTCAGGTTGGGAACAGGCCACTGGCGGCGAGAGACAAGTTCATCTCGTTTTTCAAGCAGTTCGGCAAAAAGCTGATAATAAGCGGTGGTGGTGCGGTCAGCAGTATGCGGATAGTAGGCCATGCGCTCGACCCAAAAATCATAATTTAACCGCATGTCCTCCAATTTTTCCGCGAAGTTTTCCGCCGTGAATCCGATACCATACCCTTCGCAGTATTCGGGTAAACTGCCGCTTTCCCGATACAGCAGGGGCAGTCCGCACAACGCCCCCTCATTTTGATGATTGCTGCCCGGTTCAAACTGTGAGCCGGTTACATATACATGGTGCTGGCGCAAAAGGGCAGCCAGTTCTTTGCCACTTTTAGGCGCGATATAGCGGGTATGCTTGAGTTGAAGGCCGTCCGGCAGCTTGCCGATATAGGTGAAAGTTATATTATTTTTCGGCACAAGGCTGTCGATGTGCTGGTAAATATCAAAGCCTTTGAACCAATGATTGCCCCAGTGATGGGTGATGAGTTTTAGCGGTGATTTTTTATCCCAGCGTTGATAGCCAACGGCATTAAAAATCTGCGGGTCTGAGCCATTTAAGATAACACTGTGGCTTTGTGGAGTCATGCCCTGCGCCAGATGTAAATCTCGCAGCCATGAAGATACAAACACGGTATGGTCGGCGATACGAGCTGCCTGCCGCAATTTGGGGTTGATGTTGTTGGTTTCCCCCTTACGTTCGTCACATTCGTTAATCCGATGCACCACGATAGCACGCGGGTTTCTCCACCGCAGGTATTTCATCACGTCATGATGGGTATAGGCGGTAATTTTTAGTTCGGGACGGGGGTCGGCCAGCAAAATAAGATCCAGATCGGGCGCGTTCAGGTCAAAGCTGACCTCCACGCCGCGCTGCTGAAGCGATTCGACCAATGCCAGCCCGAACTGGTTGCCCCCTCCCCAGGGCGCAGTGGTCAAATTCATACCGATGCTAACTTTCATGCTTCTGCCTATACCTATCCGACAAAGCGAAGTATAGTTTCTTTATTGGGGAGAAGGTAGATAAAGTTGGCAATCCGGCTGGTTTTATTTTTTACGCGCGGGGTGTCGCTGCGGGAGTGGGCGCAAAACGGCATGTTAGACCGCGAAGCTGCGCTTTACCATGCCTTGCAGCAAAAAAACGTACAAACGAGTTTTATCACACACGGGCTGGCGGACGATTTACCCTACGCGGAACAGCTGTCAGGGATTCGGGTTTACTGCAACCGCAAAGGCCGTTCGCCGGAACGGTATGAAAGCTGGCTGCCTTTTTTACATATGCGGCCTCTGCTCCAATGTGATGTGATTAAAACCAATCAAATGAATGGGGCGGATTTAGCGCTGCGGGCTGCCCGCCTGTATCACAAACCCCTGATAGCACGCTGTGGGTATCTGTGGTCAGAATTTGCCGACATTGAACATGGCGCGGAGTCGCCCCTGACTCAAAAAGCCTATGCCATTGAAGAAAAAGTCTTTCGGGCGGCCCATCAAATCATCGTCACGACGCCAATGATGCAAGACAGCATTTTAAAACGTCTGCCGGAAGCCGCTTCAAAAATCCATGTGATTCCTAATTTTGTGGACACTGACCTTTTTACCCCTATAGCTGCTCCTGCCGAAGTCGATTTGTTATTTATTGGGCGGCTGCATCCCCAGAAAAATCTGGAAAATCTGCTCACCGCGATTCAACCGTTAGAAGTCACGCTGCGAATTATCGGGACGGGGCCATTAGCACAGGAATTAAAATCAAAATTTGGGGATAGCCGTATCGAGTGGATGGGCAATTTACCCCATGCCGAACTGCCCGCCCATCTCAGCCGCGCCCGCCTTTTTATCCTGCCTTCGTTTTATGAAGGCCATCCCAAAACGCTGATTGAAGCGATGGCCTGTGGGAAGGCGGTTATCGGCGGGAATTCCTCCGGAATCCGGGAAATTATCCAGCATGGGAAAACGGGTTGGCTGTGTGACACCGACCCTGAAAGCATCCGTGCCGCGATTCAGCACCTGCTACAAAATCCGACCTTATGCGCTGAACTCGGCCAAAATGCACGGCAGTATGCCCTTAAAAATTATGCCCTCTCCGCCATTGCCGACAAAGAGTACACCCTTCTCCAACGGCTCATTCGCTAACTGCTCTCTTGGCATTTTTGAATTTCCTGCTAGGATTCATTTAAGAGACTGACCAGTCGGTCTGTTGGAGACAAAGGCATGGAAGATACCAAAAGCGCCCGCGAGCGTATTCTGGATGCGGCGCTGAACATTTTTTCCAGCAAAGGGTATCACGATACCAAACTGGATGAAATTGCGGAAGAATCACAAACCTCCAAAGGGGGGATTTACTTTCATTTCCCCAACAAAGAACGGTTATTCCTGGCGCTGGTCGACCAGTTTGCCGATTTGCTGGAACGCCGGATTGTGGAAGCAATTGCGACGGAAAAAGAAGGGATTCAGCGTGTGCGGGCGGCTTTACACGCCTGTCTGCAAACGTTCGGAAAATACCGTTTGCCCGCCAAAATTTTACTGGTGCAGGCGGTGGGACTGGGCGCAACCTTTGAAAACAAACGGATGGAAATTAATGACCGTTTTGCCCGCCTGATTCAAACCTATCTGGATGAGGCGATTATGGTAGGCGACCTGGAAGCGGTGGATACGGAAATTGTGGCGTATGCGTGGATGGGCGCTATTTACGGCATTGTGATTCGATGGGTTTATACGGGTGAGCCTACCCCTGACCGGATTTTGGATGCGCTGCTGCCTGTGCTGCTCAAAAGTGTAGGGCATGATGAAAAGGTCTAATGACTACGGACGGTTAATCAGCTACAGCCTGCCCTGCCCCAACCTGTCTGCCCGTGATTTTTTGCGGCAGGCGCTGGGTTCGGAACGTTTTTACTGGCATCACGGCGGGATAATTTTTGCAGGAGTCGGCGTTGCGGCGGAATTGATGGCATGGGGCAAGGACCGTTTTCAGACAATTCAGCAAAAGGCAGCTGATTTATTCCATGAAGCGGTTGTTATCGGGGATGAAAATTTGGCCGTGCCGCGATTGTTTGGCGGATTCGCCTTTCGAGATGATTTTGCGCCGGATAATACCTGGTCGGTGTTCACGCCCGCCCATTTTATCCTGCCACACTATCAACTGACTCAGTACGGCGGCAAAAGCTGGCTGACTCTGAATGTACATCTTCAGCCAGAGGACAATCCACAGGAGATTGTGCATCAGCTTCAGGAAGCGCTGCGGACACGCATAACGCTAGAAGCTGCCAGCACCCCAGAAAGCGAAATCGCTGCCCCTCTGCATGTGAATTATCCCATGCCCTATGAGAAATGGGAGCAAATTATTGCAGAGGCGACGCACGAGATTAAAACGGGCGATTTAAAAAAAGTGGTGCTTTCGCGGGTGTGTGAAATCCGATTTGCGGAACGGGTGAATGTAGACGGTGCATTAGCCTATCTTGATGAGCGTTATCCTGAATGTTACCGTTTTTTGTTTGAGCCACGTCCCTACCATGCTTTTTATGGCGCGACGCCGGAACTGCTGGCAAAAGTCGAAGGCAGGTCGGTGACAACGATGGGATTGGCGGGGTCGATTCGACGTGGGACAACACCCGATGAAGATGAGCGTTACGCGCAGCAGCTTCTGAACGACCCCAAAGAACGGCACGAACATGCTTTAGTCGTTCAGGCGGTGCAGGAGCGTTTAGGGGAACTGACCAGCGAACTGCATGTGCCGGATGTTCCCTACATTTATAAACTGAGCAATATTCAGCATCTTCATACCCCCATTGAAGGATTGCTTCAACAGCCTGCGGGGATTTTGCCTATTGTGGAAACCCTCCACCCGACCCCCGCGCTAGGAGGCACACCGCGCCATCTGGCGATGGAATTTATCCGCAGGGCTGAACCCGTGCCGCGCGGCTGGTATGCCGCCCCCATCGGCTGGATGGATTACCAGTTGGACGGTGAATTTGGCGTCGCCATTCGTTCGGCGGTCAGTCAGGACAGGCGGGTGTGGTTGTATGCGGGCGGAGGCATTGTGGCGGAGTCTGTGCCTCAAAAAGAATGGGAGGAAACCGCCCTGAAATTTAAACCCATGCTGAACGCACTTGGCATAGGAGAAAAAGGGCATGTCTAATCGCAACACGGTTTGGTCACAGATTTTTGTGGATGAACTGGCACGGTGCGGCTTAAGTGCGGTGTGTATTGCCCCCGGTTCACGCTCCACACCTTTAACGATGGCCTTTGCTGAAAATAAAAGTATCCAGATTTACTCGCATCTGGACGAACGCAGCGCAGCGTTTTTTGCGCTGGGGATGGCGCTGGCAGAAGATAAACCGGCGGCTGTTGTATGTACTTCTGGTACGGCTACTGCCAATTTTTATCCAGCGATTATCGAAGCGCATCAGTCGAATGTCCCCCTGCTCATCCTGACAACCGATAGACCGCCCGAACTGCGTCACAGCGGCGCGAATCAAACCATTGACCAGATCAAAATGTACGGCGATCAGGTGTTATGGTCAGTTGAAGTTGCTTTACCGGAGGCCGACCCGCCAGAAGTAGCGATTCGTAATTTACGGACGCTGGCCTGCCGTGCGTATGCTACTGCGAATGGGCTGGTCAAAGGGGTGGTGCATGTCAATTTTCCCTTCCGTAAACCGTTAGAACCGATTCCAGTAGAATCAGATAACACGGATATTTCCATTCAGGACAGCCGTCCTATTACGCTGTTTTCACGGGGAAAATTATTTCCTGAGGCGGCTCAAGTGGATGACCTTGCCCGAATCATTGACCGATACGAACGCGGGTTAATTATCTGCGGGCCGCGCTGTCCGGCAGGGGAGTTTCCGCAGATGGTAGCCGCGCTGTCCCGCAAAAGCGGCTATCCCATTTTTGCCGACCCGCTTTCCAATGTGCGGTTTGGGACTCCTCAAAAAGAGGCGGTCATCATCGGAAGTTATGAAACCCTGCTGCACAACGGGGCAGAACTGCCGGAAGCGCCGGAGGTGATTCTCCGCTTTGGGAATGTGCCAACCTCTAACTGGCTAAATACCTATCTGGATAAAATTTCGCCTGCTTACCGGATTCATGTGAAGGAAAACGGCCTCTGGGCGGACGACAGCCACCGCACCACGCACTTTATTCAGGTCAATGAAACGATTTTGTGCCAGCAGGTCACGGAAAAAATCACTGCCCGTTCACATTCGGGCTGGCAGGAACAAATCGCTGCCCTTGAACGGGTTAGCTGGCAAATTTTTGAGCAGGAATGCTCAAATATTGCTTTTGACGGGGCGGTGCTGGCAGAACTGGTAGAAGCGCTTCCGCCGGACTCAACGCTGTTTGTAGGGAACAGTTTACCTGTTCGCCACCTTGACCAGTTCGCCCGCCCGATGGAAAAACGGATTCAGGTGTTTGGCAACCGGGGGGCAAGTGGTATTGACGGGGTAATTTCCAGCGCATTAGGGGCGGGCGCGGACGTACTCGTAATCGGGGATATTTCGTTTTATCACGATATGAATGGGCTGCTGGCGGCACAGCGCTGCGGCAGAAAAATCACAATTGTGCTGCTGAATAATGACGGCGGCGGCATTTTTTATCGTCTGCCGATTGCCAAATTTGACCCCCCTTTCACCGATTTATTTGTCACCCCGCACGGCTTAAACTTTGAACACGCCGCCCGCCTATACGGGTTTGATTTTGTCAGGGTGAACGGGTCATTTCGGCAGACGTTTCAGGCCAGCCTGAACAGCCCAAACTCAACGATTTTGGAAGTAAAAACCGACGCAAAACAGGATTTTGCGCGTCGGAATGAAATCATCAGCACCATTAAACAGGTTATCTATCAGGGAGTAGAAACACATGGTTGACTGGAAACAGGTTAAGGAATATGAGGACATCACCTATCACAAAGCGGACGGGATGGCGCGAATCGCCTTTAATCGTCCGGAAGTCCGCAACGCCTTCCGTCCCAAAACAATTGATGAAATGACGGAAGCCTTCCGGAATGCGTGGGCGGATAACAGTATTGGCGTGGTTCTGCTGACTGGAAACGGCCCGGCCAAAGATGGCAAATATGCTTTTTGCTCTGGCGGCGACCAGAAGGTGCGCGGCGACGCGGGATATGTGGGCGACGATGGAATCCCCCGTTTAAATGTGCTGGAACTGCAACGCATTATCCGCACCATGCCCAAACCCGTGATTGCGCTGGTGGCAGGTTACGCGATTGGTGGCGGTCATGTGCTGCATGTGGTTTGCGACCTCACGATTGCCGCCGACAATGCCATCTTCGGGCAAACGGGACCCAAAGTAGGCAGTTTTGATGCGGGCTACGGGTCTAGTTATCTGGCACGGATTGTCGGACAGAAAAAAGCACGGGAAATCTGGTATCTGTGCCGCCAGTATAACGCGCAGGAAGCGCTCGATATGGGGCTGGTGAACAAAATTGTCCCTGTTGAGCAGCTAGAAGCAGAAGGGGTGCAGTGGGCGCAGGAAATTCTGGAAAAAAGCCCGATTGCTATCCGCTTCCTGAAAGCGGCTATGAACGCCGACTGTGATGGGCAAACCGGATTACAGGTCCTGGCTGGAGATGCCACCATGTTGTTTTACATGACGGAAGAAGGTCAGGAAGGCCGCGACGCTTACGTGCAAAAACGCGAACCGGACTTTAAAAAGTACCCCTGGCGTCCGTAAAAAAATGGATTGGTTAGCGGCGGCAAATCCGCATAAAATCGCGCTGGTCATCGGGGAACAGCAGTGGACGTATGCCGAACTGGACAAACACGTCACTGAATACGCCGAACGGTTAAAACAGGTGGGAGTTTCCGCCGGACAGATGGTCGGCGTGCTGATGCCTAACTGTTTTGAATACGTTTGCCTGATTCATGCCCTATCCCGGGTGGGCGCGGTGCTTGTTCCCCTCAACACCCGTCTGACAGCGCGAGAGTTAGACTGGCAGCTTCTTCATGTAGGCTGCACGCTGCTGATTTGTTCCGCAGAAACTGAAACTTTAGCCAGCAGTTTTGTATTACCCAATCGACGGGTGCTGTCGGTTCACGAGCCGCAGCATTCGGCGGTACAGCATTTCTTGCGGGCAGCACCCGCACGGATTCGTCTGCGCCCGCAGCCGCTTGGCCTTGTAACGAATGGGGGCAACCTTCCGCGCCGCAAGCTGTCGGAAGCAATGGAAAATACGATTCAAGCCATCGTGTTTACCTCCGGCACGACAGGCAACCCCAAAGGCGTGATGCTCACCGCCAGCAATTTTTTCTGGAGCGCCACCGCGTCGGCCTTCCGGCTGGGGACACTGCCCTCTGACCGATGGTTGTGCTGCCTGCCGCTTTATCATGTAGGCGGTTTGAGCATCATTTTTCGCTGCTGTTTGTATGGTACAACGGTAGTGCTGCACAACGGTTTTGATGTCGAAACCGTGAATCAGGCGCTGGATACACAGGACATTACTCTGATTTCCCTTGTGCCGACCATGCTGCACCGCCTGCTCAAAACCCGAACAGAATTTCCGGCCAGTTTGCGCCTGATTTTGCTGGGCGGGGCAGCAGCTTCGGCGGAACTGCTGGCACAAAGCAGTCATCTGCCCATCGCCCCGACCTATGGATTAAGTGAAGCCTGTTCTCAGGTGGCGACTGCTCTGCCTGGCGAAGCAAAAATAGGCAGCGTAGGAAAACCCCTGCTTTTTACGTCGGTGCGAATTGTCAATGAAACAGGTGACTCGCTGCCGCCGGAAGCATACGGCGAAGTGGTGGTTTCCGGCCCCACCGTGATGCGCGGTTATTACGGCCAGCCGCCCCTTTCCGGCGAACTCCACACCGGAGACATCGGCTATCTGGATTCGGATGGCGATTTGTTCATCGTGCAGCGCCGCAGCGATTTAATCCTTAGCGGCGGCGAAAATATTTATCCTTCGGAAGTGGAACAGGTGCTGCGCCAGCATCCTGCTGTCGCGGAGGTGTGTGTAGTAGGAGTGGAACATCCTGAATGGGGGCAGCAGGTGGCCGCTGCAATTGTGTTAAATGCGCCCGCCTCTGAGGAAGAAATTTTGACCTTCAGCCGCCAATTACTCGCTGGATACAAACAGCCGCGCCGTATCCTGTTTGTGGAATCGCTGCCGCAAACTGCCTCCGGTAAAGTACAGCGTCAGGCGGTTACGGAGTTATTTACATGATTCATGTGGAAATGAGGGGCAGTGGAACGCCCTTTGTATTTTTACATGGGTTCACAGGCAGCAGCCAGAATTGGGCATCTCAGCTTGAATTTTTTTCGCAGCAGTTTTTAACCATCGCGCCCGATTTGCCGGGGCATGGCAAAACCGATTTCCCTGCCGACCTGAGTTTTTATTCCATCGAACACACAGCAGAGAACATCGTGACCCTGCTCAAACATCTGACTCAAGAAGCTGCCCATTTGCTGGGATATTCGATGGGCGGGCGGCTGGCGCTGTATCTGGCACTCACCTATCCGCAAGTTTTCCGTTCTCTGATTCTGGAAAGTGCTTCCCCCGGGTTGGAAAGCCCGCAGGCACGGCTGGAACGCAGACTAAGCGACGAACAGCTTGCCCTCAGAATCGAACAAAATGGCATCCAGGATTTTGTGGACTACTGGGAGCAGCTCCCCCTGTTTGACTCGCAGAAAAATTTGCCGGAACAGGTGCGCCAGACACTCAAAAACCAGCGTTTAAACAACCATCCTGTGGGGCTGGCAAACAGTTTGCGGGGTATGGGAACAGGGGTTCAGCCGTCGCTGTGGGGGAAATTGCAGCAGCTTCACCTGCCGACCCTGCTGCTGACGGGAGAACTCGACTCCAAATTCACCCAGATTGCCCGACAGATGCAGGTGCGGCTGCCCCACGCACAGCACAAAATCATCCCGTCTGCCGGACACACGATTCACCTTGAGCAGCCGGAGCTTTTTAACCGGACAGTGATGGAATTTCTACCATCCACTGGCCTGGAAAATGGTATTTAAGAAGTCCTGACGTTCGGCAGCAGTCATCGGGCGGGGGCAGCAGAAATTTTCAATCAGTCCGGTAAACAGCACCACGCTCATCAGCCGCCCGTCGTAAAGGATAAGTTTATCCGCGAACATCTGGCGGGTGTAAATATTTTGCATCTGGTCAAAAAACAAATTGCCGAGTCCATGATGCAAAAATGCGCCGTTGGAAAATGTGAAGCCCTGCGGCTGATGCGCCTGACTGCCAATCACCACATCGGCCCCAAGCGACGCATATTTTTCAAAGCGGCTGATCTGAGCAGCAGGGGCGGCATAGGTGTACTGCTCAAATTCCTGAAACGTTAAAATCACCACATCTACCGTCCGTGCCAGGCGCGGGATTTCTTCATCCAGAAAAGCGTCATCACATTTGGCCGCGCCTTCCTGATATTGCGATGCCCATGCCCCAAACGGTCCGGCCACGTTGCAACCAATAAAAGCAATCGTCGTGCCATTGACTGTTGTAATATAGGCATCCCGCGCGTCCTCAACCGTCCGTCCGCCGCCAAAGGTCGCAATCCCATTTACGTCATAAATATCCAGTGTGCGGCGAAACGCACCTGCCCCATAATCGTTAATATGGTTGCCCGTCAGTTCAACGACATCCAGACCGATATAGGTTAACAGTTCCAGATATTTGTCGGCGGAACAAAACACAACCCCGCCGTAGCGGTCAGGATACCCACAGTTTTCGGAAAATGAAACTTCGTTGCTGGTGTGTAATAAATCTGCATCCTCAAAAAATGGCATTACCCCTTCCGCCGGAACAGTAATGCCGCGCTCTTCCATTTCGGCGGCGGTAGCACGGGTCAAGGCGGTGACTCCGGTTAACACCACACGGGAGAGCAGTTCAGGATTACGGTTGTTCGGCTGCCACGACCCGATTCGCAGCAAATCCTCTATCGCCAGCCCCAACTTTTGCTCATCCCCTTTCAGATTAATGTAGGTCGTCAGGGGATAGCCTTCTAAATCAAACGTGTCCCCAAAAACATCATAGCGGTCTACGGTAAGGACTTTTAATTCCGGCGTTAGCTGGCTAAAACTCATAATGCCCCAACTATTGGGACGTGATGCCCACAGCACTTCCGGTATAGCATCTGTCGTTTCGGCATACTGAAGGGGAACATTTTGCGCTGGATTGCCAAGTACACTCACCATCGCCCGCAGGGTTTCATCCGAAGCCACAAATTCCGGCGGGGTGTTGGTGGGTGTCAGGTAGCTCAAAGCGGCTGTGTCCCCTGTCCAGTAACGGCGCACATCTTCCCAGCGTATCTGTTCAGCAGTATGAGCAAACGGCACCACAGGGACATATAACCAGCGTGTGGTGACGACTCCGGCCTGCCGTTCAAAATCCAGCGCCAGATCCGCCTCGTTTAAATCCGCCGTCCAGATATATTCCCCCGACTCAAAAAGTGGATTCACGGACAGCAGCAAATCCACGGGAATACTGCTCACAATCCAGATTTTGATAGGCGTCTGGCCGGACGTGCTGCCCGCCAGTCCTATCAGAATAAAAAAAATGAGGCTTACCCGCCACATAAGATTACTTTCCTGCTTTTTTCTGCAAGCGCCGCAGCCGCTTTTGAATTGCGGTCAGCAGCAGCCCTTTTTGAGGTTCGGGCGGCAGCGCTTCTGCCGCATGGTAGGCCAATTTACACCAGTATAAGGCTTTCACCGGATCATTTTCAGCAGATTCATAATACTTCGCAAGGGCAAGGCGCGGCGCAGGGTTTACATCGTCCAACTGATGCCACAATTCCCAGTAGGAAACCGCCAGCGATGCGCGGTGGGTGCGGGTTAAAATATCCGTGATTTTTTCCAGAATAAAAATCTGATTTTCCGGCGGTGGGATGTGTTCCAGCGCGTCGTTGAGCGCCTTTTCCGCCTGTTCCAGTTTGCCTATTCGCAGATACCACAGCCCCATATCCATTAAATGCTGCCAGGTGATATGGCGGGGCATCTGGTCGGTATTTGCCAGTTCGGTTGCCAGCGTTACCATCGAAATCACGTCCATTTCATTGTGATATAACACCTGCTCGATGGGCGCAAATTCTCCGGTGTTCAGATACACCGCATAAATTAAGGGAATTTCAATGCCAGGGACATCCTCGCTGCTGCGTCTGATACCCAGCACATCCCGTTCCAGATGAATGAGGCGGCGCGAAGGGAGGCTGTTTTTCCAGCGGCGGCGGGCAAGGGGCAGCAAATCCAGATTCGGGAACTTTCGGAGTGAAAACTCCTGATGGTGCAAACGGTAGCGTTTTTCCAGCACCGGCACATCAAAATGTTTGCCGTTAAATGTTACCAGCACCTCATGGCGGTGAATTATCTCACTCAGGGAAACCAGCAGCGCGGCTTCCTCCTCCGGTTCGCGCATAAAATACTGCCACAGTTCATAGGTATCATCGTTAAACCAGCCTGCCCCTACCATAAACGGCAGCGTTCCCAAATCGCCCATTTCACAGGTTTCAATATCCAGAAACAGGCATCGGCGCGGGTCGATAGTGCGTCCGTTCATCAGGGAAGCGGTTGAGCAGGCCAGCCATGCCTCAAGCGGCCAGTGACCATGCGGCGTATCCAGCGCATAGGTTTTCTGGAACACACCTATTTTTCCAAAGGGAGTTTGTAGGGTGGTCATTAAAACAGCAGCCTCAGAAAACCGGAGGTCGATTCTTCGGGAAAAGCAACCACCAGCAGCAGGGGAATAAAGTTATACAGGAAATGGACTAAAATCGCGGTGGTGGTATTAAAACGCCGCCGCACCCATCCCAGGGCGATGGCAACAAAAAAAATCAGCAGGGCGGCAGGCGTCAGCGTATACTGCACATGGCTGAAGGCAAACACAAACGCCGTCACCCAGAAGCCAAAAATCGGCTGCAACGCCCCCCGGAAGGCGATTTCTTCTCCAACGGCGGCGGTCAGCGCCAGCGCAAAAGCCAGCCCCACCGTGTTCACACTTTCGGCCAGCGCGGAACTGGCTTCGGTTTGTTCCTCAAATGTTTCTTCGGAAACCACCCCCGCCCATAGGCCGCTAAAAATCACGACCATCATCAGCAGGCCAAACACCAGTATCAATGATACGCCAAACCCCGGCAGGGAAATCGGCCCTAGACCCAATCGCTGGAACGTGGCTCGCCAGTCCCGACGCAAAAACAGCCCGACCCCGATAAAAGGAATCAGGGTATTTTGAAGCAGGCTGGCAAGGAGCGTGGGATAATCTACTTCAATATCTTCGGCAACCCC
>CAZKZS010000026.1:0-25598 GCA_964557285.1 uncultured Anaerolineae bacterium
CGTGGTCAAACATCTGGATAAAAAGAGCGTTCCGCACTTGCGCTTATCGTTTCACTGTTATAATACTAGAGAAGAGCTAGACCAGTTTGCCGCTATCTTGAAGGAAAGTAACGTATGAGTGCTGCCCCGAATACGCAGGAACTCAAAAAATGGGCGCCGCCCGCCATGCGGAGCGCCGATGACACCGGTCTGAACCTGGGGATTCTGACCGACCTTGCCATTAAAACGATTTATTACGCGGGTTATATTAATGCTCAGGAGGTTGCCAACCGGATGAAACTGCCCTTTACGGGCGTGGTTGACCGGATTCTGGACATCCTGAAGCGCGAAAAATGGATTGAAGTCCGGGGACAGACGGGCATCAGCGAAGCCTCTTTTGAGTATATGATTTCCGAAAAAGGCTCATCCAAAGCCCGTGAAGTGCTGGAACGCAGCCTCTATGCCGGCCCCTGTCCGGTGACACTGCCGCAGTATATTTATGCTATGAAAGCACAGGCGCGGCAGAAAACCTATGTCACCCGCGAAACCATCCAGAAGCTGCTGGAAGGGCTGACCTTTGACCAGGAAGTGATGGATCGGATTGGGCCGGCGGTGAACTCCGGCAAGGCCGTTTTTATGCACGGGCCGCCCGGCAATGGCAAAACGACCCTTGCCAGTCGGGTAGGGCGTGCTGTGCTGGGGGAGGACATCTGGATACCGTATGCGGTGGACGTGGACGGGCAGGTGATTCGCCTGTTTGATAACGTCAACCATGAAGTGCTGGAACATGCCAGCGACTCCAATGAACGCGCCGGACAAACAGGAGTACGCCGCGACCCCCGGTGGGTCAGAATCCGCCGCCCCATGATTATGGTGGGGGGCGAGCTGACCATGGACGGGCTGGATCTCATTTACGACCCGATCAACAAATTTTATGAAGCACCATTTCAGATGAAAGCCAACGGCGGCCTGTTTTTCATTGACGACTTCGGACGGCAGGCCATGCGCCCACAGGATTTGTTGAATCGCTGGATTGTGCCACTGGAAAGCCGTATCGACTTTTTGACGCTGAACACGGGACGAAAAATCGAACTGCCGTTTAACGTGTTAATCTTTTTTTCCACCAACCTTGACCCCAAGCAGCTTGTTGATGAAGCCTTCCTGCGCCGTATTCCGTATAAAATCCATATTGGCGACCCCACGTTTGACCAGTTCCGCGAAATTTTTGTCAATGTTGCCAAAGCTAAAAAAGTGCCTTACGACGAAAACGGATTGAAATACCTGATTCAGGAATGGTATCTCAAAAAGGATCGCCCGCTTCGCTGTGTGCATCCCCGTGATATTCTCGACCAGCTTTTGGACATGGCGCGTTACCTGAACAAGCCGCCGCAGATGAGCAAAGAACTGCTTGACCATGCGGCCTCCGCCTATTTTGTTGACCTCGGCCAGTACACGGCCATGACCCGGAACTAAGACGATGGTCAGCGCCCCTGTTGGAGAAGTAGTTCCCCGTCACCTGATGTTTGTCCTTGAGGACAGGGAAATCGTTATCCAGAGGGGCGCGAATCTGGTTGAAGTTCTTCGCACGGGGGAATGGCGCGTTTTTGGTGATTACGAACGTGACCACAACATCACCGATGAAGAACTGCGGCAGCTTCAGCGCGAAAAGCTGATTCAGGGGTTTGACGAAACCACGATCTGGCTGTCGCTGCGCCGAAAATCCGACAAAGCAAAGTATTATTTTCTGGATACCCATCTTTCCCCGCCGTACCTTGAACTGGTTAAAAATCTGCTGGATTTCACCAATCAAAATTATGCGGCGCGGGTGCGTCTGGGGCGGGTGGCGATTGTGGCGGCAGGAGGCGAACCGTTCAGCAGCCTGGCCGATGCCGAATCCGCCCATACGCTGCTTTCTCCGGCTTTTAAAGAGGATAACATTTTCCTGTCGATTGACAGCGTAAACCTTGAATCGTTACTGGATGAGGATGACCCCGCCGACCCGAATGACCGTTTTGAACGGCTGATTCACGAAACACCAACCCGTACCGCTTCCCTGACCGACTGTATGATTTTAGTAGTGGAAAACGACCCCGAACTGGCCGACCATTACACGCTGGCGCTGCAAAATCTGGGGGTAGAAGTGCGGGTTGCTCATACCGGAGAAGCCGCCCTCCAGATTGCATTAGACGAAGAACCCGACCTTGTGCTTATCAATTTGATGCTGCCGGATATGCACGGCTACGAAGTGATTGCTAAACTCCGCAAAGACCCCCTCACTGACCAGACTCCCATTATCGTGATGAGCGACGTATCCTCGCAGCAGGACGTAGTATTTGCCCTGAATGTGGCAAAAGTGGATGATTTTCTGGTCAAACCTCTGGGGCCAAAAATTTTACGCAAACGTATTTTAGGCATTTTGATGCAAAAACAATGGTAACTGTCATTATCCTCTTTCTACTGCTGGTGCTGGCCGTTGTTATTTATGTGACTTCGCGGAGTGCGCTTGTCCCCTGGGCGCGTACCATGAAACGCCTCAACCCCGGGGTGGTTAATCAGGCGGAATGGATTGCCCCGAATCCAGTCATTGACCACGTAAAACGGGATTATCTGGCATTTTACGACTATGCCACTGCAACCCTGCCTCAGGGCTGGCTGGCGTACATGCGGGATTTAAACATGTATTTGTGTGAGGATATGCTGCGGGAACAGCGCCACAGCATCACGATTCGGCTGCAAAATGACCGGGGGCGGGTGTTTGATGTGCTGCGGGCAACCCATCATATGGAAGTGCGGAATTTCAGCGCTGATGGGACAAGCTGCATTTTAATTGACCGCCAGACCGAACGCCGCCTAGCCACCTACGAATACTGGTCGCGCCGCCGTTTGCATACGCAGGATGTCGGGGAGGCCAGCGTAGTGTACCGCATGGTCTATCGTGAGGAACGCTGGAAAATTGCGGAGTATATTCAAACCCTGCCCCCCGGCAACTGGCAGGCGACGCTGGTAGAAATGAACCCGCCGCACGCCGTAGGCCGTGATCAGTGAGGGGTCAGGTTTCCGGCAGCAGCATGTCCTCTACGGGCTGGTTGAGGATGGCCGCCAACTGCTCCAGGCGCTGGTTCACCTTTTGACGATCATACGGTTCAGCGATTCCCCGATTCGCCCCACGTGTAATCATGCCTGCATGACGCCATAATACCTGCTGGCGTTCTGGCTCTTGAACCTTTCGTGCTACCTCAATTAACACCTCGACCATTCGCAGCGTAACCGCCACTTCTGATGCAGCATACTGCCGAATCTGATTAAATGACTGATTCACAAAATCGGAAAAGGCCGCCTGCTGGAAAATCACCCGCAGTTTCCCCCGAAAATCAAAATAATAGGGAGAAGGGTCAGGGTAGCGGGTGAGCAGCACCAGCAAACTGCAAATATGATCCAGGCAGTTAATGGCAGTGGTGGGGTCATTAATCGCCGGGGAAATCGCTTTGACGGCAATATCTTCAATCTGGCGAATCCCGAACAGCGCATCCTGATACAGGGTGCGTTCGTTGCCAAAGTCAAAAGCACGGTATAGGGCGGCCGTTATTTCCATGCTGATGTGCGGCTGCACCCTCAGCAGATGGGTATCTCTGGCAACAAATTCCCCAACCATCCGGTCTACCCGAATCAAAATATCATGTTCATGAGCGATTTCTACCAGTTCATCAATGTCGATGCCCTGAATATAACCGGAACGAGGAGCAAGGACATCATACATATTTTCGGTTGATAAAGGAGGCACATCAGGGATGCCAGTTCGGAGAAAAAAGGTTTTTTCAATCAGGTCTTCAGTGTCCTGAGTTATATCCGCCACAATGCTGCTGATTTGAATCGACTTGGCAAAGTGATGGATAAAATAAATAAACGCCCCAACGCTTGAAAAAGACATCAGCAGGCTGACCGCTACCGAAATCACCGGAACAAAGGGCGGGTCGCGGGTGTCATCAATCCGGTTCAGCACCAGCAGCGTATACACAAACGTGCCGATAAAAAACCCGATCAGATTTTGCTTGACCGGATCGCTCATGAATTTTCGCAGGATGCGCGGCGAAAACTGCTGTGAAGCCAGCACCAGCGCCACCACCATTATCGAAAAGGTCAGGGTGGTGACGGTCAACATGGCGCTGGCTATGGCGGAAAGTTCCGCACGCGCGTTTTCCGCGCTGGTGACAAAAAATTCCGGCACTTCAATCTGATAATCCAGAAAAACCGTGATAAGTGCCAGCAGCGCCGCCGCCAGTGTCATGACCAGGGGACGAAACCACAGCGACGAACGCAGGTCATCCCAGAGCGACCCCAGTAAAAGCCGTGTACTCATGTTGTTTCTGAACATAGAATGATTTTACCACGCGCTGGGGTTGCTGCTAAAATAAGCCTTTCTGTTGAATTGCGGGGATACTATGGCTTCGCTCCGAGAGTTTGTGTTTGGAACGCCACTGCCCACCATCCGACTCAAATCTGAGCGATTGGATAAAGTAAGGGCGCTGGCGGCGCTTTCACCGGATGCCCTGTCCTCCATCGCGTATGCGAACCAGGAAATTTATCTTGGGCTGGTGGTGGCGGGGGCGGCAGCGCTTCACTGGTCGCTGCCGATTGCGCTGGCAATTGCTGCGCTGCTCACCATCCTTACCCTTTCCTATGTGCAAACCATCAGCGCTTATCCTACAGGCGGCGGGTCGTATACCGTTGCCAGAGAAAATTTAGGAGTTCTGCCCGGTCTGGTGGCGGGGGCGGCGCTGCTCATCGACTATGTACTGACGGCGGCAGTGAGTTTAACGGCAGGTGTGGCGGCTATTGCATCGGCTTTTCCTGACCTGTGGGAATACCGTACCGCGCTGGCGCTTTTTCTGCTGGTGATTATTACGCTGGCGAATCTGCGCGGGCTGCGCGAATCGGGAACGCTGATTGCCATCCCCGTGTACCTGTTTGTTTTTTCCTATCTGGGCATGATCCTTTATGGGATTGTGCTGGCAGTCATAGACGGGCCGGGAACGATTTCCGAAGCACCCGTTAAAACCACTGAATCGCTGACTCTGTTTCTGATTTTGCATACGTTTTCCTCTGGCTGCACGGCGCTGACGGGCGTGGAAGCCATCAGCAACGGCGTGACCATTTTCAAAGAACCACAGACCCGCAACGCGCAGCAGTCGCTGGTCGTTATGGCAATTTTGATGGGGGCGCTGCTTCTGGGGAGCATCAGCCTGACTCAGTATCTAGGAGTCACTGCTGGCGCTGAAGAAACGATTCTTTCCGCCTTAGCGCGGCGCATTTTTGGTTCGGGTGTGCTGCATATTTTTATGCAGGTGACAACGCTGCTCATTCTGGTAGTGGCCGCCAATACCAGTTTTGTAGGATTTCCGCGTGTGGCACAGCTTCTGGGCAAAGACCGCTACCTGCCGCACCAGTTGGGCAATCTGGGGGATAGACTGGTGTATTCCAATGGGATTCTGCTGCTGAGTGGGCTGGTGGCGGTGTTGATTGTGGCTTTTGGTGGCGACTCACATGCGCTGATTCCCCTGTTTGCAGTGGGGGTATTCCTGGCGTTTACCCTGTCTCAGGCGGGCATGGTGATTCACTGGCTGAAGGAGCGCGGTAGAAACTGGCATCTGAAAGCCTTTTTTAACGGTCTGGGCGCGGTGACAACGGCCGTCACGCTGGTCGTGGTAGCGGTGAGCAAATTTCTGGACGGGGCATGGATTGTGGCTGTCCTGATCATCGTAACTCTGGTCATTTTCCGTTCTATCGAATCCCACTACCGGAAGGTTGGCCCCCAGCTTTCGCTGCGGGGAGTCGAACCTGAGATGCACCGGACTTTTTCTCCGCGTGTGGTACTGCCCATTTCGGGCGTTCATCGGGGAGTCATCAAAGCGCTTGAATTTGCCTGCTCGATTTCTGAACAGGTCACGGCTGTTTATATTGAAATTGACCCCGGGGCGGCTGATGCTGTGCGGGAACAGTGGGAAAAATGGGGTCAGCATGTGCCGCTGGTGGTGCTGGCTTCGCCCTATCGTTCGGTGGTCAGTGTGCTGCTGGATTATCTTGAGCAAACCGACAGCGACCATAACGATGGACAAAAGGCGATTCTGGTGCTGCCGGAGTTTATTCCGGCCCACTGGTGGGAAAATTTTTTGCACAACCAGACGGCCTGGATGATTAAACTGGCGATGCTGTACCAGAGGCGGCGCGGCAGTGGGCGCGTGGTGGTGGATGTCCCCTTTCACCTGCGGGTTTAGCTTTGTTAGAATACCCTGCGGAGGATAAGCGATGGCGCAAAAACACGAAACCACCTATAAAATTATTTTTGAATGGGACGGAGAGGATTTTCATCAGGAAGGCATCGAAAAAATTTCGCGGGTCCCGACCCTGGAATTTAAAGCCGAACGCAGTGAAGCTGCGCTGCGTGCCGTCATGAAAACCATTCAGGATATAGGCGAGCGCGTGGCTACCACCATGCACACGATGCAGCACGCGCCCCGCAGTGGGTCAGTCGAATTTGGCATCCGACTGGGAACGGACGTGGGTTACATCACCAAAGGCCATGAGGAGGCGCATTTTGTGGTGAAACTGGTCTGGGACAGCAAATCTTAAGCCGCTGGAAGATAATAAAACCCAATCCCAACAATCACATAGACCGCCAGCAGCATCGAGCCTTCAAACCAGTTCGATTCGCCATCCTGAGCGACAAACGCGGCAATGAAGGCGGCGGCGGTCAGGGCAATCAGTTCAAAGGTGTTAAAAACCAGCAGCAGGGTTTCGCCAAACAGCAGGCTAATGAACACCAGCACAGGCGCGACAAATAGGGCAATTTGCAGGCTTGACCCCAGCGAAACCGCCATGCTGAGTTCCATTTTGTTTTTGTAGGCCACCTGTACGGCAACCAGATGTTCCGCCACGTTGCCGACCAGAGGAATAATGATGATACCGAGGAAAAATTCCGTCAGGTTAAGTTCTTCGGTCACATGTTCCACTGCGCCTACCAGTACCTCACTCATCAAAACGATGCCGAGAGTCGCCCCCGCCAGGATCATCAGCGCCTGCTGGAGTGTCCATTGGGCATGATGGACTTCTTCCGCAACCGCTTCATGGGCTTTGTCCTCTGTTTTCTGGCGGAAGCCATAAAGCAGGCTTAATCCGTAGAGGATAATCATCACCACCGCCACCCCTTCGCTTAGACCCAGTTCGGCGGCCTTATCCTCCTGAATCGCTACGTCAAACAGGGATGGCACCATCAGCGCGACCACCGCCAGCACCAGCAGCGTCGCGTTCATGGAGGCGCGGCGGCGGTCAAAGGTTTGTGTGCCGTGCTTCCAGCCACCAAACACCAGACTCAGCCCCATCACCAGCAGAATATTCCCGATAATAGAGCCGGTAATGGATGCCCGCACCAGGTCGAGCAGCCCTTCGTTAATGGCAAAAATGGTGATAATCAGTTCTGCCGCGTTGCCAAGCGTGGCGTTGAGCAGCCCGCCTAACTGCGGGCCAGTATGCAGCGACAGTTCTTCTGTGGCTTCCCCAATAAAATCCGCCAGAGGGATAATGCCCAGGGCGGCAAAAATAAAAATCAGCACCGGATCGCCGTGAAACACAAATTCCGCCAGCAGTGCAATCGGCACAAACAAAAGCATTGCATAAAGAGCGTAACGTGGAATCATTTTCTTCCCCTATTGCAAAATAATTCTGCAATTGTATGCAGGGAAGGAGAGAGCGTGCAACTTATGATTCATTTTCCTCATCTAATGTTTCATTTTCGGGCAGTCGGGGCGGCGGAAACAGGGGCGGCGGAGGTGGAGGATAAGCAGGAAACGGCGCGGATTGGGATGAGGAGGGCGGATAGGATGAAGTCCCAAATGGGGGCGGATACGATGGCGGTGCGTAATACGAAGCGGGTGCATAGGTTTGCACGGTGAAGGCATTATAAAGATATTCCACCCGATGCTGAATCGTGTGTAACATTTGCACCATATCAGCAGTCTGCTGCTCAAAGGTTAAATTGCTTTCGCGCAGCTTTTGCAAATCCAGAGTCAGGGTAACGGGGTTGGTGATGGCTTCCGGTGCTTTTTCCAAATTATCAATGTGCTGACCCAGCTTTCGACCACCGGATTAATTACGTATTTCATCAGCCTGTCCGAACGCTGACGCTGATAACTTCCTTCGGGGCCGATGGGGGAAATAAAAAAACAGATTTTTTCTTCGCTCATTTTGATTTTCACCTTACAAAAACATTCATTTAAATGTGGAGAGAGGGCGGGTCACGCTGTGCTTAAGACCGCGCCCCTCCCTGTCAC
Organism: uncultured Anaerolineae bacterium; assembly: GCA_964557285.1. Classification (GTDB taxonomy): domain Bacteria; phylum Chloroflexota; class Anaerolineae; order Aggregatilineales; family J027; genus SB15. The sequence continues at coordinate 8,304 of CAZKZS010000026.1, forward strand.
CCGTTAGCCCTCCCCTGTTTTGGCAACTTCAATCGCAGTTTTATCACTTTTCATCAAATTGCCCGGCATATTTTTGAGCGCTTCCGTCATGTTCATGCCGGTCAGGGCTTCAAGAATGGCCGGAAGCTGCGACACAATCGTGCCAACATCGGCGGTAACTTTGGCCGCGCCCGCCCCTCCACCGTTCGCCCCATCGTTGGAAATCACCACGATTTTATCCAGTTTGGACAGCGGCTGGGCAATCGCGGCAACAATCTCCGGCAGCGCCGCCACCACCTGTTCAATGATGGCTGCCTGATTGTAGTTCTGCCAGGCTTCGGCTTTTTTCTGCATGGCTTCGGCTTCGGAAAAGCCTTTCGCCTGGATAACTTCTGCCTGTGCCTTGCCCTGAGCGCGTTCGGCGGCGGCACGGCCTTCCGCTTCTGCCTCAATCTGATAGCGCTGCGCGTCTGCCAGTTTCTGGATGCGGAACTGTTCGGCTTCGGCGGGTTTCCGCACGGTAGCATCCAATTCCTGCTCGCGGCGTTTGGTTTCCTGTACCTGAACTTCAATCTGCTTGGATTTCTGGATAATTTCGATTTGTACTTCCTGTTCCGTCAGCTTTTGGGAGGTGATGGCCTGCTGAATTTTGTAGGCAAGGTCGGCTTCTGCTTTGGCCTTCTGAACTTCGGCTTCATACGATGCCTGTTTAATCCCGTAATCGCGGACGGCTTCCTGCTCTCTGGTGCGGGCAAGCTGTTCGGCAATTACGGCGTCGCGTTTCACTTCTGCAATGCGCGGACGCCCCAGCGCCTCCAGATAGCCCTCTGCATCCCGAATATCCTTAATCACAAAACTGTCGATGCCCAGGCCCATGTTCATCAAGTCGCTGGCAGAAACTTCCTGCACAGACTGAGCGAATTTATCCCGTTCACGGTAGATTTCTTCAAGGGAAAGTGTGCCGCAAATGGCGCGTAAATGGCCTGCCAGCGTTTCATGGGCAATGTTCATAATTTCCGCCCGTCCTTTGCTAAGGAAACGTTCGGCGGCGGTACGGATGCTCACATCATCACTGGCGACTTTAATCTGGGCGACCCCTTCCAGGCTCACCCGCACGCCCTGTTTGGTATAAACACTATCTACGGAGGTTTCGATCGTCAAAAGCTCAAGCGAGAGGTAGTCCACGCGCTCAATAAACGGCCAGATGAAAGCCCGCCCCCCTTTGACCAGATAATAACTCATCTCCTGACCGGACGAGTCTTTGTGTTTGCGGCCAGAAATGACCATCACTTCATTTGGGCCAACCGTTTTAATTCGGGAAAAATAAACGAGGGCGGTAATCAGCAGAATGAAAAATAGAATCAGGACAATCAGGGCAATTCCTGCCATTGTAAAGAGTCTCCTTCATAAAATAAAAATAAAATTGAGGCAAGCGGTTATTCCTTGCCAACCAGTGGCTCAACGTGGGCTACACTGCCCATTATATCCGTAATCCGAACCAACTGCCCGCGCGGGATGGTCACATCCCGTTTGCTGGCTCTGGCGGAAAAGGTCATCCGGCTGCCCTGTGCCACCAGCAAAATTTGCCCCAGATGGTCGGGTTCGATGGGAGTTGTCACTTCGGCGGAAAGCCCGACCAGGCTGGAAGTGCTGACATGCGTGGAGGTGGTTTCAGAAAGGACTTTCACAAAAAACATCTGCGCTACCGCGCCGAACATGATGCCCCCCGCGATAGCAATCGCCAGACTCAACAGCGCTCCCACCCCGCCGCTAAGTAAAGAAATTAAACCCGCCGCGCCAAAGGATGCCAGAAACCAGGCCATCGCCAGCACACTGACGCCAAAATCGCCATGCCCATGCGCCCCTATATCCAGGTGGGCAATTTCAAACGCCCCTTCCAGCCCCTGGGCGATAATTTGAATCAGGGCATAAAACAGTCCAATGCCGAGTGCAGCCGCATAAATCCAGATCAGCGCATCACTCATACTCTTTTCCTGTCTGCTGTTCCTTAACTTTAGAATATCATATCCTGACGGCAAAACCCTAAATTCTAGGGTCTTAAATCGAAGGGAAGGCTGATATATAATTCAAAAACTTAGCTGCCAGGAGTCCTCTTGTTTATTGGAACGAATTTTCCTAACACTGCTGAATACAGCCGTACCCTTAAAAAGCATGTTGAAAGTGGGCTTGATCCGGTGCGTGCGTTTGTGGAAGCAGAACTGAACTATGTTGAACTGTCGCTGAAACATGTCAGCTTTGACCGCGCTGCTTTTGAAGCGGATATTCAACGGCTGCATGAACACGGCCTTCAGGTGAATTTGCACCCCTATTTTAACTGTCAGGGGTTCGGAAGCACGGATGAACATCCTCGTCTGCGCGAAAGCATGAAAACGGTATTACAAATTGCCCACCATGCCGCACAGGACGAAGGCCGCCGCGTGGTCATTAATTTACATGCTGCCTCCGGTAGAAAAAGCTTTCAGGGAAAAAATGACCGGGAAAAACTGGTTGAACAGAGCATCGCGTTTCATCAGTGGTTGATGGAAGCGGCGAATGGGCTGGATGTGCAAATTACCACTGAACATCAGCTTCCCCCCTCTCCACAGGAAGGCACGATTCGCATTGGCGATTCATTTGACGAACTGCTGACTCTGCGGGCAGCCACGCCGCACGACCAGTTTCATATTTGCTGGGATATGGGACATTCGGCCATGCGAAACGCTTTTTATCATGCGGATTTATATCCGCCGCATGAATTGGTTACATTGGTACGGCATGTGCATATCCATGATGTGAATTTTGATACGCCTGTTGACCACCGTCCAATTGGCACGGCAGGGTCGCCGCTTCAGGATTTTGTACAGTCGCTTTTGCACAGCGGATATACGGGCGGATTCACAATGGAATATCAGGCTGATGAATTTTTTGGCGAAAGTTACGCTGACTTTTTGCGGCAGTCCAAAGCGGCGTTAATTTCGCTGGTTGAGGAAAAACATATCCTTTAATGCGTCACGTTGATATTAAAGACAAAATACCGGAACTGGTCGTGGAATATCCCGCGTGGGAAACGTTTGTCCGGCTGGGCAACCTGACTAAACTGCGCGACCAGCCCGACGGCAGTTTCCGCCATGCCAATTATGAAAGCGGGCTGCTGCTGTATGCGCTGGTCAAACACTACAAGCCGCGTCAAATTCTGGAAATTGGGACGGGGCGCGGCTACGGGGCATTCTGTATGGCGATGGCGCTGCGGGACTGCGGCATCAATGGCAAAATTATCACGCTGGATATGAAAGCCTATACGGAAAAACAGCGCTGGCCGCTGGATGATGGCTCAGGGGCGGTGATTGGGCAGTATTCGCTCAAAGAAATCTGGGAGCAATATCTGGATGCCAATCTGCGGGCGCTGGTTGAGCCGCGTCAGGGAACGAGCGTGGAAGGATTGGCGCGGCTGCTGGCGGAAGCTGCCTTCCATCCCGATTTTATCTATGTGGACGGCGACCATAGTTTTGTCGTGTCACGGCATGATGTGTTTGCATCACTGCTGCTGGCGGCGCGGCCTTTCCGAATGCTGCTGGATGATTACCTGCCGCGTTCGCGTCTATACGGAGTGCGGAAACTGGTCGAAAAGTACCTTGAACCTGTTTTTGACATGGAAGCCATTTACAACGACCGTCGCTGGTACGGAGAAAAACACGAACATACCCCGCTTGCACAGGCGGCCACAGCTCAGGTATTAATTGACAGTGAAAAAATCAAACAGCCTATTGAATCTGTACTGCCGCGTGAACGGCTGGAAAGAACGGTGAAGGGGCATCAGCGCTGGTGGAAACTGTCGCTTTTTACGGAAAAAGGATTGTTGGGGCTGCAAAAACGGCTGGGATGGGTTACGGAGACGGTGTGATGCAAAAAAAGGTGCTTTTTCTGACGGCGATTCTGGGAGCGCTGCTAGCAATCCCGCTTTCTTTTGAGGGGGCAGTCGCCTTTCAGCTTCCCACCCGGACGCCTGTTTTTGTTGAGCCGGAAGGCTGCCTTGAACCCCCTGACGATTATACCCATGTGACGATAGGGAACGTGGTTTTGAATCAGCGAACGGTAGCCATGCTGGAACATGCTCAAACGCTGTATGAGGGCCCCATTGAACTCACCGGACGCCATTTAACCCAGGGGTCGTACAATGTGGGGGCGGTGGCGCTGAGTTTTGGCACGCATGACGGCGGCGGGGCGGTAGATATTTCCGTGCGGAATATTCCCCAGGATTGGTCGGTGCGGTATGACGATATTGAGCCACTCGTGGCCGCGCTGCGAACCGCCGGATTCGCCGCATGGTATCGCAGCGAGTCGGATGGCATGACCCCGCATATTCACGCGATTGCTATCGGAGATGCAGAATTGTCGTATGCGGCCAGCTTGCAAATTGACGGGCGGTATGGTTATTTCCGTGGTTATAACGGCCTGCCACAGGAGGACGGGATTCCGATTCCTGATGCACATGGTGGGCCCATCCTATGCCAGTGGATGCTGGACTCAGGGTATGCTGATCTGCGCGGGGGTGAAACCGTGCAAGCGCCACCGTATACCTTTTTCCCGAATCAAATCGTGTACGTGAATACCATCTGGGGGGAGGAGTTGAATCTTCGCAGCGCTCCCGGCCTCAGAAATGCGATTGTCACCAAACTTCAGCATGAAACCCGTGTGACAGTGGTTGACGGCCCGCAGGTGGTGGATGGGTTTCGCTGGTGGCAGGTAGAACTGGCTGATGGCACGATAGGCTGGGCTGCCGATGAGGTAGGTGGTACATTAACGCTTGCGCCATAACCTATCCCGGGGCGGCTAGCGTCCGTCTTTTGGCCTAAATTTTTTATACCTCTAAAGTCAGCCGCAGAATCCGCCTTTGCTCCCATGAGGAAATGTTCCTGATTTTCTAAAGTTAGGATGTTAATCACTCATGGGAGATGTAGAGAATGTTACCAAAATCCTTATCTCGTTTTGTGACCGGAGCAGCCGCCATTTTAGGGGCGTTTGCGCTTCCTGCCCTGGTATCTTTTTCCCCTGAAGCTGCCGCCGAAGTTCCCGCCTATACCGTCAGCATTACTGCCGAAGGGATAGCTGCCCCCGAAGGGCTGACCCCCGGCATTGTCACCCTCAGCGTGGATAACACGGCTCAGACTGAAGCCCCCGCGATGTTGTTTGTCACCCGTTTGAATGAGGACGTGACTCCCGAATCGCTGGGTGCGGGGATGCAGGAAAGCATCGACGCTGTTTTTGAGATGACAACCCCTCTGGGCGGGTTGATGGTTGCCCCCGGTGCGGTTCAGGATGTGACCTATGAATTTTCCGATGGCATGTATTTGCTGGCCGATCTTGCCCGCGAAGTTCCGGCGATGACCTATTTTGAAGTCAAAGCCCCTGCCGCCGACTTTACCATTCAGCTTGTGGACTTTGCCTTTGTCCTGCCCGATGAAATTCCGGCGGGCGAAATGGTGTGGGAAATTCAGAACGCGGGTGCTGAACCGCATGAATTTGTGGTGTTTCGCGTGAATGATGAAAATCTGAGCGAACAGGAAGTGCGCGACCTGGTGCTGTCCGACGAACCTTCTGAACAGGTGGAACAGGTCTTTTTCTGGGCGCCGATGGCTGCGGAATCTCGTGCCTGGACAACCGTCAACCTTGAACCCGGCCGCTACGTGTTCATCTGTTTCATCGAACTGCACGACCATAATCACCTTGAAGAAGGCATGATCCGGTTCGTGACCGTCACGGAATAAAATCTGCCCTCACCCGAACAATATCGTACAACAATCGGTAGGGACACGGCATTGCCTTGTCCCTACTTAATTCCCTCCTTTTTGGGGTAGGAATCACTCACTGCGTTCGCTTGTCCCTGCTTCTACTGCCTGCCCCTTAACCCAAAAGAGAGGGGTTTTCATTATCTCCTCTTGATTGACATGAATTAAATAATCCAGTATATTAATAGATATATTAGGTTTCATGTCATATATTATTTATATTTAGGAATAAAAAAATGGAAACCTGTGATAAGTGCGGCGCACGTTATAACGCAGCAGATGGGCATACGGAGAAATGGTACGCTGGCAAGTATATTAAAACAGAATTTCTTGGAACACAGGATAACGTGAGTTCATATGAAAATACCTATACTGATGTTATTTCCCTCCCTATTCATTTATGTCCCGATTGTGTAAAAAAGAATACCTATACGGAAAGTGAAATCGAAACCATTAATCGTGACGCAGATGTTATAAGCCGTTACGGTTGTTTTGGAAGTGTTATTGGTACTATTATAGTGCTTGCTATCATAATTATTCTTGTAATGCCAAGTATAGCTCCAGAGCCGGATAGCCCACCGGAGAACATTATGTATTGGATAGGCTGTGTCAGCGCCCTTATTGCATTGGGGGGACTCGTTCTGGATGGCAATAGGATCAACTGGAAGCCTGGGCAGGCACTCCCCAACAAGCAACCCTGGGATAGTCATACCCGTAAGCTAGCTGAGGACAAAGCAAAAAGGCTTCATCGTGACAAAATTTTTACGCCTGAAGAACATGCAAACCTGAAACCTAAATGGTAGACATTTAAAAGGGTATCTTTTATGGAGTTCAAGGTTGGAGAAATCGTTGCATTTGCGCTCATCTCAGAGCGCCCCATCATAAAAGAAGTTGAATATGCTTTTGTCAAAGAAATGGTCACAGGGGCTAAACAGGCGGATATCTTTAACGGCTATTTAAGTGACCAATCAAAACTCTTTGTGCGTGGCAAAGCCAGTGATGAAAATATGGGCGATACGGACTATGCTGTAGAGGCACTTCGCTCCCTGATGAAATCCTACATGATTCAGCTTCCTCTCTCCGTCACCTATGAAGAATTTAGCGGCTCAGCGACCACCGGAAATGCAGGAACAGTATGGTATTATGTGGCTATCGCTGATGATGGGACAGGCGACAAACCTATCAGTTTTTGGTCTTAACATTCTAATGACAGGGTAGGGACACGGCACGCCGTATCCCTACATAAATCCGTGTGTTTATTCTAGCGTCCGGCGGAGGGGGTAAGAACCGCGTCCACGATATGAATTACCCCGTTAGAGGCTTGAATATCCTTCACCGTCAGGGGAATCGTGCCGTTGAGCAGCACGCCATTTTGTGTGACGGTTATGGTGATCGTTTCACCCGATTCAGTTTGTAGCGTTTGCTGACTGCGTAACTCGTCCGAAGTCATTTCGTCTGGCACAATGTGGTACAGCAGCACATCTGCCGTCGGCTGAACCCCCACCACACGGAAGGCCGCATTCGACGGGGCAAAAACCGTATACGAACCGCCGTCCGCCAGCTTATCTGTCAGATTTGCCTGATCTAAAGCCGCTTTAAAGCTGGAAAGTTCTGGCTGGCTTTCAATGATTTCGGCCACGCTGGGACGATTTAAATCATCGGTTTCTTCTTCAATCTGATCGCCTGCCTGTTCAATCTGGTCGCCTGCTTCTTCGGCAACCTGTTCGGCGCTGTTTTCCATTTCCTGCTCTACATCTTCGGCAGCCTCATCCAATCCTACATCCTCTGCCGCCTGCTCAATTTCTTCACCGGTGTCGTCAATCACCTCGCTCGCATCGGTAGCCACTATCTGAACGGCATCTCCGGCGTTTTCTCCGGCTTCTTCCAGATTATTAATCGCTTCATTGGCTTTTTCAGATGCTTCATCGTTTCTTAGAATCAGCACCACCAGTGCTAACACCAGTAAAATGACAGTAACAACAATCACTCGTCTCATGCAGCCTCCTTTGCCCCCACTCTACGCAAAATGAATCAGGAGACTCTTAAAGCTCCCTTATAAACACCTTAGAGTTCGCGCTTGGAGTTTCGGGCGTCAACAGGTAAAATTTGCCCTGCTCGCGGGTGAGTGGATAAGACTCTCCCGCTTATTTTGTACATGAGGAGATACGTTCGGAATGAGAGTCGTATGGCGTCTAACCATTCTGATGCTGTGTGTGATGGTGCTGGGAATTAGTACCACGCTGGCACAGGATGAAGCAACAGATGAACCCACCGCAGAGGTGATGCAAGAAGCTGCCCCAGAAGCCACCGCAGAGGCAACCCCCGCCCCTACTACCCTGGCGGTGGATGGTTCGCTTTCGATGGCGGGATTAATGCAAACCCTTGTTGAGAGTTATCAAGCCGATTCTGGCACGGATTTTGCGCTGGAAATTCGGACAAACGGCCCCAATGCTGCCTTTGAAGCCTTTTGCAAAGGGGAGTTAGGACTGGTCATGGCAACCCGTTCTATAACTGATGCCGAAGAAAAAGCCTGTGCCGATAATGGCGTTGAATTTATTGAAAATCTGGTTGCCTATCAGGGATTGGTTTTTCTGCTTAGCCCCACCGTTCAGACCACGCTCACCTGTGTGAGTCTGCTGGATATGGAATCCGTTTTTGGGTTGGGCGGCGAAGGCACGACGTTTGATGTGCAAAAGTTTAGCCCGGAAGATGCGGCAACGGAGTTAGCGGTCTATATTCCCCATTCCGACTCCGCCGGATATGAAATTTTACGTTCCCTGTTGCCGGGGGGAGAAGTGCGGACGGATGCCACCGTCTATGAAACACCAACCAGCCTGATTGATACCCTGACCGGCGGCACGGCAGACGGAATCGCGGCGATGAGTTTTGCCGAATACAGCAGCCTGCCCGACCTCAAAGGGGTCAAAATTTTACAGGTTCGTAATGCCACAACGGGCGATTGTATTGACCCGTCCCTGACGACGATGGAAGTCGGCACATATGATGCTTTCCGTCCGCAGATGCTGTATGTTTCGATGAACGCCCGTCAGGATACAGCGATTCGTGATTTTCTGACCTTTATCAATAATGTGGAAACAGGCGCGTTTCAGGTGGCAGGGGAAGCGGGTTACACGGCGGCTTCTGAACCGTCCTATGCTCGTAACGAAAATAACCTGCTGATTCCCACCACAGGCCGCACCTTCTCGCGTCCGACTTCGCCTGTAGTGGTTAGCACGGCGGAAACGGGAACGGTTAATTTTGGCGGCACAGCGTTGGGCGCACGGGTGATTAATGAACTCACAGGCAGTTTTACCAGTGAATTTACCAGCGCTACCGTGAATCGCAGCTTTTACGGCACAGAGGCAGCGTTTGAAGCCCTGTGCGCGGGGGACGCCGATGTGATTCTGGTAGACCGCGAACCGACGGAAGATGAACTTGCCGCCTGTGCAGAACAGAATATTGAACTGGTGGACGCTTTTATTGGTACGGAAGCGCTGGTGTTTCTGGTACGGGCAGACCAAACCGACCTGCCTGCCTGCATTTCGGTAGAAGAACTGGCACTTGCGTTTGGGTCGCCGATTGAAGCCACAGAAGAAAATCCCAATGCCGAAGGTCGTGAGATTCCCACCGGCCCCACCACCTGGAATCAACTCAATGAATCGTATCCTGAGATGCCACTGCTGGTTTTTGTGCCGGGCGCCAGCACCCTGGAAACCGACTGGCTGTTTGCGGTAGCAGGTCAAAATACGGAGTTTGCCCGCAGTGACCAGGAAGAAAATGTCTTTTATCCTCCGGCTGGCACCAGTGACCCCAACTTGTACAACGCGGCGTCGGTCGCCAATGTAGAAGGCGGGCTGACAGTAGCCTATTGGAGCGAATATCAGGCCAGCGAACGTCAGACCGAACTGCGTCCGTTGGCGGTAGGTGAAAATTGTGTTGTACCCGACGAAACCACCATCGCGGACGGAACGTATCCTTTTGCCGCCTCCTACCGCCTGTATTTTTCTAAAGCCAACATGGGGCAGCCGATTGTCGGCGCGTTCATGTGGAGTCTTATCAGCGAGAACACGCTGGAAAGAATCAGCGATTTGAATCTGGCAGTGAGTAATGTTGATGCCCTGCGGACTCAGCGTGATACCTTCTTTGAACTGATTCAGGAAGCGCAGGAATTAGCTGCACAGCAGGCTGCTGAAACGACTGCCGAAGCAACAGCTGAGGTTGAATCAACGGCGGAAGCGGAATCAACTGCCGAACCAACAGCAGAAGCAACAGCTGAGGCTGAATCCACCGCAGAAGCCACTGCGGAATCGACAGCAGAAGCAACGGCAGAAGCTACAGAGACATCGAACTAAAAGAAGAACCCCCAATTTTTAGGGGGATTCTTTTTTCCTGTTTGTGCTATAAATATTTCAAACACACAGCGACAGACTGGGCAGTGCGTAGCCCTGAATTTCAGGGAGACTGCTTGCAAAGTAGGTCGGCGTTGATGAATGTAATTTCATTCAGCGCCGACCTTTTTTATTTTCAGAAGCAAAAGGAGCGAATATCTTATGAAATGTCCCGCCTGTGATGTCAAACTCATCTACGACAAACGCAAAGGCATTGAAATCGAACAGTGTCCCGATTGTCATGGAGTCTGGATTGACCCGCTGGAATTTGAGCGCCTGATTCACAAAAAATTGCAGGACACATCCTATTCCCCCAAACGTTTTAATGGGCGGGAGAAAAAAAACCTGCTCTGGGAAACAATGGATACCTTCTAACAGTAGGGACACGGTATTACCGTGTCCCTACATGGGCAAATCCTGGAGGCAGTACCCGTTTCGACCTTAGCGCCCGAAATAAATATCTCCAGTCAGGCCGTCACGCTCAATAGTTTCTGTATAAAAATCCTGGGTCATCTCAAACGTAAAAGTCATCAAATTATTGGCGGCCAGAGTCGGCCATAAAATTTGACCGTCTACGGGTCTATCGGTCTGCGTATCACCCTGAAAACAACGAATAGAAAAGGATTCCACTTCATCGGGCTGTTCCGGCACAATCATGATCTGAAGCTGCGCCGTTTGTCCGTCACCGGTGGGAATCAATTTGGCATCGAGCGTGAACGGCTGGCTTTCATTTTTCACTTCTACCGGACATTCCGGGTATTCCACATATTTTTTAAAGGACCCCGATCCCCTCACCGTGCCGTTATCCAAAATGAGAATCGGCACAGAGGCAGAATAATGAACTGTGCCAACCATCTCGTCGCTGGTGATGCTGTAATTGAGAAGCAGAGTCCAATCGCCTTCAATGGGCAGTACATCAAAGGCCAGAGTCGGGCTGGCGGTAGGCTGAATCGTGGGGGTAGGGGGCAGCGTCACCACACGGGTGACAAATGGGACAGCCGTTGGCTGGTTGGAATCCAGGGGGGCGGTGGTGCTGCGCGGCTGGGACTCTGGCAGGGAATCATCGTTGTTGTTGCACGCGCTGAGGATAAGAATCATACTGAGGCACAGAAAAAATCGGAGGTTACGCATTTTCTCTCTCACATTTACACTTGTTTTTAGGTAAAAATTATAGAGAAGTTAAAGGATTGTAGAATCGGCATGTCGCACATCCTGATTGTTGAAGATAATGAAGACTTAGCGCTCCTTTATAAACGCGCTTTTCATGATTACGAAACCGAAAGTGTAGGTACGGCCTGGGATGCTATTGCCAGCCTGGAAAAAAATCGCTACCGTCTGGTCCTGCTGGATATGCACCTGCCTGAAGTCCCCGGGATGGTGGTTTTGCAGCATATTCGTAAAATGCCCGAAGGCGACAAACAGGCCGTTTTTATTGTCTCTGCCGATGACAGCTTAAAATCCAAAGCCGAACGGGTGGGTATCCAGTTCTGGATGACCAAGCCCGTTGACCTGGATGAACTGGTTGAAGCGGCCAAACCTTATCTGAGTTAATTAAGACGCTGTTCCACATCAACCTGAACTTCATTATCCACAATCCGCACAGCAAAACGCGGCACCGGTTTGACAGCAGGGAAAGTAGGCTTTCCGGTTTCAAGGTCAAAGATTGCGCCGTGACGCGGACACTGCACCGTTTTGGCCGCCACGTCCACCTCTCCATCTCCAAGCGATTCCCCATCGTGGGTACACTGGTCTTCAACGGCGTAAAACTGGCCGCCTACATTAAACACCGCCACCCAATATTCGCCGATTCGATCCACAATACGCTCGCCGGATTGCAGTTCGTCAACCTGCATGACTGTGACAAATGCCATCATTTCCCTTTCTACTGGCCTATGAACACCCGATTCTAGCATTTGCGACCTCCAGTAAAAAGCATAAAATGAAAATGGATTTTCTTAATGTTTTCGTAGGAGATGATATGCGACGTGTGATGATTCTTGTGGCTATTCTGCTGCTTTCAGCTTTTACTCCGGCCACTGCTCAGGAAACACCGGACTATCTGCGCTTTTGTGATGCGGCCGATACGCAGGCGCTGATTGACAGTTTTAACCAGATTTCCCCACAGCTTGACCAGCTTGAACAGGCACTTGCCCCTTTTGAAACCGGTAATTTAACCTATATTGAAGGCGTGACGATGGCGGAAGGGTTTATTACCTCGTGGGAACAGATGTCCCTGCCGGACTGCCTGCTGCCTGTGAAAAAAGATGTCGATGATGTGCTGAACGATTTGCTGCTGGCGATGATGTACGGCCAGCTTGAAGATCAGGCCAAATCCGACGAATATATGCAGTCGTCCGTTGCCTTACGGGAACAGGTACGTGTGAATGTACAGGCCGCGCTGGAATTTCTGAGTCTCGCGCCTATTGCAGCCACCACCCCCAGCACCCCTACCGACCCGAACGCCCTCCGCACCGGAGAGGAATTGAATCCCCAGCTTCAAAGTTACCTGCTGGAAAATGGGGTTACGGTGCTGGATGATGCTGGAATCCAGGTGTTCCCCGGCAATACGCTGGTGCTGATTCAACTCAATCGTTTTTCGGCAGAATACGATTATCCGAACGTGCTGTTTACGCTGGATCAACTGGCCGATTTGATTGAAGATTGGCCTGAAACTCAGGAAATCAGCAGCATCGTAGTGGAAACGTATGAAGGCACAGAACGGGTGCTGCTGGTGACTGTTCCGGGGGAAGTGTTCCGTGAGTATTACTACAACGGGGCGCTTACCAAAGAAGAATTTGAAGCTCAGCTTATCCAGCAGTAGAGACAAACGAACGTAGGGAGCGATTCCTTCCCGCAGAAGCCCCTCTCCGAAAATCGGAGGGGGGTGTGGGGTGAGGATAAAAAGGGCGGGAATCGTGCTAACGCACCCCTGCCCTCTTTTTATTCCACAGGATTTGAATTTCGTAACTTATTTCTACCCCATAGGGTTCTATGCTAAGATAAAGATAATAAATCGGGCAGGAGCCTTGCATGTCAAATTGGCGAGTGCTGCTGGTTGATACTCAACAGGCTACCTATCAAACTCTCCAGACCTTGCTTTCTGGCAGTGGATACACCGTCGTCCATACAACCAGCCAAGATGATGCGTTTTCTTTAATACCGGAAGGAATGGATGCCGCGCTGATTGCTCAGCAGATGGAGCAAAAAAGCGGGCTGGAATTTATCGCACAGGCCGTAACGGGCGGCGTTCGGATTCCTCTGCTGCTGCTCATCGAACACCATGACCGTGCGCTGGATGAGGCCGCGCTCAAGGCAGGCGCTGCGGATTGTTTAAATCTCGCTGCGCTGGATGCTTTTTCGCTGGAACACGCCCTGCGATATGCTATTGCCCACGCTCAGACCGTGAATCGGTTGCGGGCGGCGGATGAGCAATTTCGTACTCTGCTCAGCAATGCCCCTTTTAATATTTTTGCGGTGAACCGTGACGGCATCATTATTTTTTCCGAAGGCAGAGCCAACCCGTATAAAAGGCGGTTTCCGGGCAAATCTATTTATGACCTGTTTGAAGATGAGCCGGAATTTCTGGCAAAATTTGAACGGGTGCTGCAAGGAGAGGCCGCCAGCCTGCAAACAGAATACGAGGGCAGAATCTACGAAAACAGCTACACGCCCATTTTTGACAGCGCCGGTCAGGTGACGGGGATGCTGGGGATTTCCGAAGATATTACTGAGCGTAAATGGTTTGAAGAAACCTTTCAGCACTACACCAGCGAACTGGAAGCCCGCACCCGCGAACTGCACGCCTACAACTACACCATCGCACACGATCTAAAATCACCGCTTTCAATGGTGGTTGGGTATGCCAGCCTTGCGGAAGATGCGCTGGCCGATAACAACCCGGACGATGCCCGAAAGTTTGTGGGCGAAATTATTGCCGCCGGACACAAAATGCAAACCATGATCGACCAGCTTTTGCAGCTTGCCAGTGAAACACATATTCGGGAAAAACTTACCCTGCTCGATATTCGGACGGTGGTGGAAACTGCCCTGCTGCGCTTTAAATATCAAATTGAAACCTATGGGATTCAGGTTGAAATTGCGCCCGACCTGCCATCGGCAGTTGGACACAGCCCCTGGGTAGAGCAAATTTTTGCTAACCTCATCGGCAACGCCATCAAATACCGGGATGTTGGTAAACCCACGTCCTATGTTCGGATACGGGGCAGCCTTCAGGAAAATACAGCCTATTTTGAGGTCGAAGATAACGGCATTGGGATTCCCTTTGAAAGTCAGAAGTCGATTTTTGAGCTTTTTGGGCGGGTGCATAAACATGTCGAAGGCTCAGGCATCGGTCTGGCGATTGTCCAGCGTATGGTGAAAAAGCTGGATGGAGAAATGGGAGTCAAAAGTATCCCCGGGCAGGGCAGCACCTTCTGGCTGAAACTGCCTGCCAACCGCTAATTATCCTGTTTTCACTTGCTTTTGCGACGGCCTTCCGTACAATCCACGCATCAAGTAAGGAAATGCTGATGAATCTGACTGATTACCAGTGGAGTCATAATCCGCGTGGAATGCACGACCCCGGTGATAACCATGCCCGTTGGGATGAATGGCAGCTTGGCTGGATGAAAGTGGTTTTTCCCGACAATCAGGGGGTTTCATGGGCGGCTTTTGCGCTGGAAAAAGGCATGACTCCCATGTTTCGCCCCTTCCGTCCGGAATTTAGCGGGCTGCCCATGGACGAAGAATTACAACGCCTGTATCAGGAACATATTGATGTGGGGGTCAAGTGGTTTGAGTTTTACAATGAGCCGAATATTGGCTACGAATGGCGACCCGGCGCGGATATTTTCCCCACCAACATCGAATTGATTCGCCCCCTGTGTGAAAACTGGCTGCTGTGGGCAGAATTTATGATTAATAAGGGCTGCTATCCGGGATTTATCGCGCTGACCGAAACCAACGAAGCCTGGGGAGATACGGCTGCATGGATGCGAAGTCTGCTGCAATACATGGCCGATAATCACTATGACCGTTTCCGCGCAATTATTGATAACGGCATGTGGCTGCCCACCCACGCTTATATTTTTAACCACTGGTATCAGGAAAAACCCGGCAATCCGACTCAGGCGCGGTCTGCCGGAGAGGTGAACTATCGGGAGGGTGGCTGGCATTTTGAATATCCTTATGACCCGTTGCTTCAGGCGGCTGACCCCGGACGCACCGTTTTTGGCGGCACGCCTTCCAGCCCCGGTCATGATATGTATGGGATACTGGGCGGGGGAATCGCATGGCTGACTCTGCTTCAACAGATGTTTGGAGTCGGCTGGCTGCCCGTCGTGGCGTCGGAAGGGGGAATCTGGCCGATTCCGGGGCAAAACGCGGATGCGGTGGTGCAGCCGGATGGTCGCTATCCAGGGTATGACTTAAACAGTCATGGGCATGGCACGGTGGCGATGTTTGACTGGATTGCCGATGTTGCCCCGGGCTGGATGTTTGGAGTCTGCCTGTGGCGGGAAGCGAATTACTGGAACGGCGGCAATCCGATTCCCGCGCTGCGAATGTTAACCGAATCCCCTGTCCGCCTTAAGAATAATATTCCGGCGTACCCTGCATTGGGGCAAGCACCGCCGCCTTACGGTGAGCAGGCCATCGTAGCCCAAAATCCGACCCCGCAGGAGCAGCCGCCAACAGTCCAACCGACCGCACAGCCAACCGTTGAGCCTACCGCCGTTGTGGTAACGGATACCCCTCCCACAGAGGTCATCATGCCAACGCCTGTGCCGACGCTGACTCCGGCCTCGGCTGGCCCCGGCCCGATTCATGGTGTGCCAGATTATCATTTTGTGGTGCTGGCGCCGGGGTTGGATGTGACCTGGTTTTTTGAGAGCGCAGGGCTGCAAGCATACTGGGCGCGTTTCCAGCCGACTTTGATGACGAATCTGGAATTTATCGCCTTTTTGCCGTCGGATAAATCGCTGGCGGTGACGGCCATCACAACGCCGGATATGGTAGATATGGTCAATACGCAGATTCTTCAGCGCTGGCCGAATGTCTGGCTGGATCGGGTGACGGTGAATACGTTGCAAGAAATGGACAGCGAATTTGACTCGCGGGCAGAAAACGGACTGCGGTACGGTTAGTAAACATTTCCTAACAATTTTGCTATTGCTAAGGGTCAAACAGCTCTGTTAAATTCAGGAAAATTCACTTCTGGAAGAGATAAGATATGGCAAAAAAGACGGTCAAAGCAAGTAAGAAAACAACAGGTGGCATCCCACAGCAGTATCTTCTGCTTGGAGGTGTCGCGGTAGTGGCGGTGCTGGTGCTGGTCGTGATGATTTTTGTGAATCAGGAAGCGGCGGGAGACACCAAAAAGCTGGATGAATACCAGACTTATTCCGGTATTCCGGTAGGCGGTGCATTTGCCAATACCCGTAATGTGGAACGCGGCAGCGACGTGGTTGAAGGCGTGGAAATGGGCATTAAAGAGGACGGCATCCCCTATATTGGCAGTCTTGATGCGCCGATTGTGCTGGGTGAATTTGCCGATTTTACCTGCCCCCACTGTGCGACCTATCACGATACGATTGCCCAACTGATTCAGGAATTTGTGCGGAATGGGCAACTTCGGATTGAATTTTATCCTATGCCTGCGCCGCAGCGTGCGCCCGAATCTCAGGTATCGGCTCGTGCTTCTCTGTGTGCAGCGCGTCAGGGCGCATTCTGGGAAATGCACGACGAACTATTCCGTATTCAGCAGACGCAGGGCGTGGATGAATTTACCACCGATGACCTGTCCAGTATTGCGGATAGCATGGGGCTGGATGGGGATGAACTGCGCGAATGTATGAATTCCAATCAGGCTGATGCAGGTATCGCTACTGCGCGTCGTCTGGCGGTGGACCTGGGGGTCGATTCTACGCCTACTGTGATTTACCGCCTCAAAGATTCCGACAACTGGAATACCTTTCCCTCAGAAGGTGGCATCGGCGGCGGGCGTCCCTATGACATGATTGCGGCGCTTGTCCGTCAGGTAAACGACAGCGCGGGGTAAAGTTCGCTTACCCCCACCCCAAACCCCTCCCCCATAAAGAGGGAGGGGCTTTTTCTTTCTCCCCTCTCCCCGCATAGCGTGGGAG